>NZ_CALMZS010000233.1 GCF_937870815.1 uncultured Brevundimonas sp. | reverse complement strand
GGGGCGGCGGTGGTGATGGGTTCGCTGTCCCCGCGCACCCGCAACGCCCAGGTCGAGCTGTTCCAGTCCGGCGAGGTCGACTTTCTGGTGGCCACCGACGCCATCGGCATGGGGCTGAACATGGAGGTCGACCACGTCGCCTTCGCCGGCCTGAGGAAGTTCGACGGGCGGCGGACGCGCTGGCTGCACGCCCATGAGATCGGCCAGATCGCCGGCCGGGCCGGGCGGCATCTGCGGGACGGGACCTTCGGGGTGACCGGAGAGGCCCTCGAACTGGACCCCGACATGGTCGAGCAGGTGGTCGAGCACCGCTTCGATCCGGTCGAGGCGGCCGAGTGGCGTCATGCGCGGCTGGACTTCGACACCCTGCCGGACCTGTTGCGGTCGCTGACGGTAACGCCGGGGGTGCGCGGGCTGAACCTGACCCAGCCGGCGCTGGACGAGACCCTGCTGCGGCGGCTGATCAAGGACGAGGCGGTGGCGCGGATCGGCCGCTCGCGCGGCGCGATCATGCGGCTGTGGGAGGCCTGCCAGCTGCCCGACTTCCAGAAGACCACCCTGGACGAGCACGCCCGGCTGGCGAAGGACATCTTCGAGGCCCTGACCGGCCGGCGCGGTCGGCTGACGGCGGACTGGATCGCGCCGCGCTTCGCCGACCTCGACCGCGACGACGGCCAGATCGACCAGCTGTCGGCCCGGCTGAGCGGGGTGCGGACGCTGAGCTATATCGCCAACCGGCCCGACTGGCTGGACCAGGCCCAGGGCTGGCGCGACCGCACCCGGGCGCTGGAGGAGCGGCTGTCGGACGTGCTGCACGAGCGGCTGACGGCGCGCTTCGTCGACCGGCGCACCACCGCCCTGATGCGGGCCCTGAACGTACGCGAGGATGCGGTGGCCGATGTCGGCGCCGATGGCGCGGTGGTGGTCGAGGGCCACGCCGTCGGCCGGCTGTCGGGCGTCGACTTCCAGATCGACAGGGGCGCCAGCGCGCTGGAGGACCGGGCGCTGCGTCATGCGGCGCGGCAGGCGGTGACGCCCGAGATCGCCCGGCGGTTGGGCTGGCTGGCGGCGGACGCCGACGAGGCCTTTTCAGTGACGCCGGACGGGGCGGTGCTGTGGCGCGGCGCCCAGGCGGGGCAGGTCGCCGGCGGCGACTGGTTCGCGCCGCGGGTGCGGCTGCTCGGCGAACTGGGACCGGCGGCGGCGCGCGAACGGGCCCAGCGCCGTCTCGAAGCCTGGCTGGCGGGCGAGGCCGGACGGGCGCTGCGGGCGCTCAGGCGGCTGAAGGCGGCGGTCGAGAGCGGCGCCCTGAAGGGGCTGCCGCGCGGGATCGCCTTCCGGCTGGTCGAGGCCGGCGGGGTGATCGACCGGCGCGACATCGAGCGCGATCTGGCCGCCTTGAGCCAGGCCGAGCGGCGCACGCTGAAAAGCTTCGGCGTACGGCTCGGCGCCCATTCGGTCTGGCTGCCGGCGCTTCTCAAGGGGCGCGCGCCGGGCGTGGCCCAGGCCTTCGTGGCCGGGGAGCCGTTCCGGCCGGGCGCGGCCCCGCTGACGCCGCTCCCGGGGACCGCCCCATCGGCGCGGCTGCTGTCGGCGTTCGGGTTGCGCGCCGTGGGGCAGCTGGCCGCCGGAGTCGAGATGCTGGAGGCGCTGGCCGAGCGGCGGGCCCGCAACAGGGGCGTTCCAGGCGACGCGGACCTGGCCGAACTGGGGATCACCGCGGCGCAGGCCAGGGCCCTGGCCGGGGCGCTGAAATCCACCCGGGCCCAGCAACCGGATCGCGGGGCCCGGACGCCGAAGCTGCCGAAGGACTCGCCGTTCGCGGCCCTGTCGGCGCTCAACGCCCCGCCTCCGGCCCCGGCGCGCCGCAGGCGGCCGCGCCAGCGGAACAACCCCGCGTGAGCGAAACGAGCTGCCGCATCGATGTCTGGCTGTGGCGGGCCCGGTTCGCGAAGAGCCGCTCGCTGGCCGCCGCCATGGTCGAGCGCGGCGCGGTGCGGCTGACCCACAACGGCGTGCAGACCCGGCTCGACAAGCCCAGCCGCAGCGTCCACGTCGGCGACGGCCTGGTGTTCGCCCTCGGCGGCCGGCTGATCGATCTGACGGTGGAGGGGCTGGGGGAGCGGCGCGGGTCCGCCGAGGAGGCCCGGACCCTCTACGCCGCCCGCGACACAGGGGCCGGTTGACAGCGTCGGCCGCCGGGGTCATCTGCGCAGCCCGTCTCCAGCAACCGCGCGATCGCCCCTCCGCTCCATGACCTACATCGTCACCGACGCCTGCGTGAAATGTAAGTTCATGGACTGCGTCGAGGTCTGCCCGGTCGACTGCTTCTATGAGGGCGAGAATTTCCTCGTCATCGCGCCGGACGAGTGCATCGACTGCGGCGTCTGCGAGCCGGAATGCCCGGTCGACGCCATCAAGCCGGACACGGAGGACGAGCCCGACGGCAAATGGCTGATGGTCAACGCCGAATACGCCAAGCTCTGGCCGAACATCACGGTCAAGGGCACGCCGCCCGCCGACGCCGACCAGTTCGAGCGCGAGACCGGCAAGTTCGAGAAATATTTCTCGCCGAAGCCCGGCAAGGGTTCCTGAGCGCGGCGCCGCCGGGACGGCGGCCGGTCCGGCGAGGATTTACAGCCTTCCGTATGCTGACGCTGTGGACATTTTGAAATTCCGCAGATTTGTGATAGGTTCCTGCCATTGGGTCGGGCGGTCTGCGATTTCCTCGCGCCGCCCGCGTTTGCGACAGAATCCCGCCCATGCAGGCGGGATCGGCCAGAGGTTTGGTGATCCGTTTCCGTTTTTGACGACTGACAAGGCGCGCCGGCGGTTCCTGCCGCGGGACGAGCCCCCGTCGTTTCGACGTATCCGTTTCGCCCCGCCGTCTCGCGCCGGGAAAGGAATGACATGACGAACAAGACTGGTCTGGAATTCAAGGTTGGCGACGCGGTCGTCTATCCGGCGCACGGCGTCGGCAAGGTGGCGGCCGTCGAGACCCAGGAAGTCGCGGGCATGTCGCTGGAGGTCTATGTCGTGACCTTCGATCACGAGAAGATGACGCTGCGCGTCCCGACCCGGAAGGCCAAGACCGCCGGCCTGCGTTCGCTGGCCGCCGACGACGTGGTGTCCAAGGCCCTGACCACGCTGAAGGGCCGGGCCCGCATCAAGCGCACCATGTGGTCGCGCCGCGCCCAGGAGTACGAGGCCAAGATCAACTCGGGCGACCTGATCTCGATCGCCGAGGTGGTCCGCGACCTGCACCGCGCCGACAGCCAGCCGGAACAGTCCTATTCGGAGCGCCAGCTCTATGAATCGGCGCTGGACCGGATGGCCCGCGAGGTCGCCGCCGCCAACCGCATCGACAAGGACGCCGCCGTCGAACTGCTCGGCAAGTCGCTGAGCGCCAAGAAGGCCGTCATCGCCGCCGCCGAGGCCGCCGAGGAAGCCGAAGCCGCCTGATTTCGACGCGCATCGCCGAATGACAGAAGGCCCGGGAGCGATCCCGGGCCTTTTTCAATTCCGCCGGCGTTCCAGCGTCGCAGACGGCCGTCAGAAATACTCGGCGTTGGCCGGGCACTGAGCCGCGAGGCGGCGGGCGGTGATCGAGGCCGGCAGATAGGGCGTGCCGCGCACCAGCTGGGCCCCGCCGCGGAAGGTGAAGCTCTCGGGCTGGTAGGTGCCGTTCAGGCGCACGTTGACGCGCCGGCCCTTGCGGTCGGTGCAGGTCCCCTCGAAGCGGGCGGCGCCGTCGCCGACCTGGCGCACCGGATAGACGCACCGCCAGCGGCGGGTCGACAGGCCGCCGAAGAAGCGGTTGATCTCGCTCGGGCGGACGCATTTGGTCTCGGTGTCGCGCACGCCCACGGCGCTGGTGGTGTACTCCCAGTAGCCGGGCAGCACGGTGTCGGCGCTGGACTGCTGCGCCATGGCGGCCCGCGGCGCGGCGGGGGCGGCGAGGAACAGGGCGCCGGCGATCACGGGCGCGACCGTCGCGGCCAGGCGGACGAGGGCGGAGGGCTTCATGGCGGTCCCGGGGCTGAACATCGGTGTCATGACTAATGGGGATATATGGCGGGATTTGAACGGCGGCTGAACGGCTCCGGGGCGGCGCGTCCGTCTTGACGGGACGGGCAGTCCTCCTCTATACGCCCCCCTCTCGCGCGGGACGACCTCCCGCGCGCGCCTGTTTCATGCGTCCGCCCCGTGTCGCGGACCGCTCCGAAGGATAGCCAGATGTCGCGTCGTTGCGAACTCACCGGTATCGGCCCGATGGTCGGCCACAGCGTGAGCCACTCGAACATCAAGACCAAGCGTCGGTTCCTGCCGTCGCTGAAGGCGGTCAAACTCACATCTGAGTCTTTGGGCCAGACCTTCAGCCTGCGCATCTCCAACGCCGCCCTGCGCACCCTGGACTACAAGGGCGGCCTTGATCCGTTCATCGTCAAGGCCCGCGACGAGCAGCTGTCGGTCGCCGCCCAGCGCATCAAGCGCCAGGTCAAGGCCAGGCTGGCCGAGCAGGCCGCCGCCTGATCGGCGACGACATCCAGATTTGAAGGGGCCGGTGGAAACACCGGCCTTTTTCTTTGCGCGTGGAGAGCCCGCCGCACGCCCAGGCTTGCAGTTGCACAAGCGGCGACGGGCTTTAGGTTGACCCGGTCCACTGTCGGGAGTCGTCCGTGTGTCCCTGACCGCCTGCCGCGCCGCCCTGATGGGCGTATCCCTGATCGCGCTCGCCGCCTGCGCCACCACGGCCGCGTCCGTGGAGCCCGCGGCGGCGCAGACCGAGCCGGCCCAGGCGCCGGCGCGCGACTCGACCGCCTTCACCCTCGGCACCGACCAGCCGCGCGCGCCCGAGCAACTGGCCGTCACCTTCGACAAGGCCGACCTGTCGATCCGGGTCCTTCCGGATGAGAAGGCCATAGACGGCGTCGCCCTGCTGGACTTCACCGCCACCGCCCCGGTCGACCGGCTGGCGGTCGAGCTGGACACCCTGCTGACCGTGTCCGAGGTCGCGGTGGACGGCGTGGCCGTCCCGGCCGGGCGCTGGGCCAACCCCGAGGGGCGGATGACCGTCCAGCTGGCCGGGCCGCTCGCCGTCGGCAAGACCGCCCAGCTGCGCATCGCCTACGCCGGCCGGCCGCGCGTGGCGCCCAACCCTCCGTGGGACGGCGGCTTCGTCTGGGCCACCGCGCCGTCGGGCGAGCCGTGGATCGCCACGGCCGTCCAGCCGGAGGGCTGCGACCTGTTCTGGCCCTGCATCGACCACCCGCTGGCCGAACCGGGGCGGGTCGACCTGCACATCACCGTGCCGTCCAACCTGTCGGCGCCGTCGAACGGCAAGTTCCTGGGAACGGTGGATCACGGCGACGGCTGGACGACCTGGAACTGGTCGGCCGCCAATCCCAACACCTACGCCATCGCCCTGAACATCGGACCCTATGTCGAGGTCAGGGCCGACTACCGCAGCCGCTTCGGCAACGTCATCCCGATGTCCTACTGGCGCCTCAGGTCGGACGATCCCGCCAAGGTGGCGGCCCTGTTCGCCCAGTTCACGCCGATGCTGGACTTCTACGAGGCGACGGTGGGGCCCTATCCGTTCGGCGACGAGAAGATGGGGGTGGTCGAGACCCCGCACCTGGGCATGGAGCACCAGACCATCAACGC
>NZ_CALMZS010000232.1 GCF_937870815.1 uncultured Brevundimonas sp. | reverse complement strand
TAACCCTCCCGAAAATCATTCGGGAGAGACGCCATGACCCAGACCATCGCCTTCATCGGCCTCGGCAACATGGGCGGCGGCATGGCGGCCAACCAGGCGAAAGCCGGTCACACGGTCATGGCCTTCGACCTGTCGCAGGACGCCCTGGACCGCGCCGCCTCGCACGGCTGCACCCCGACCGGCTCCGTCGCCGAGGCGGTGAAGGACGCCGAGGTGGTCATCACCATGCTGCCGGCCGGCCCGCACGTGCTCAAGGTCTATTCCGAACAGGTCATCGGCGCCGCCCCGACCGGCGCCCTGCTGCTCGACTGCTCGACCATCGACGTCGACACCGCCCGCAAGGTCGCCGCCCTGGCGAAGGACGCCGGCTACGCCTTCGCCGACGCTCCCGTGTCGGGCGGGACCATGGCCGCCGACGCCGGCACCCTGGCCTTCATGGTCGGCTGCGACGAGCCCGACTTCGCCCGTATCGAGGCGGCGCTGGAGCCGATGAGCCGCGCCAGCTTCCGGGCCGGCGACCACGGGGCGGGGCAGGCGGCCAAGATCTGCAACAACATGATCCTCGGCATCACCATGCTGGGCACCTGCGAGGCCATTGGCCTGGCCGAGAAGCTGGGTCTCGACCCGGTGAAGATGTTCGACATCGTCGCCAAATCCTCGGGCCAGAGCTGGTCGGTGACGACCTATTATCCGTGGCCCGGCCCGGTGCCGACCGCGCCGTCGAACCGAAATTATGACGGCGGTTTCGCCGCGGCGATGATGCTCAAGGATCTGAAACTGGCCCAGGACGCAGCGGCCAAATCGGGCGCGAGCACGCCGCTGGGGGCCCAGGCCGAGGCCCTGTTCCAGCTGTTCGACCGGCTGGGCTACGGCGGGCGCGACTTCTCGGCGATCCTGCAGATGCTGCGCGGCAAGCTGGACGAGCTGCCGAAGGGGTGAGCGCCGACCGCGTAACGAAATTGAGAACCGTTATCAATTAAGGGTTTGCGGCGTTTTGTCCGGTCCGTTTCATGGACAAATCGACCCGATCGGCGCATCACCGGGCAAGTTTTCGCCACCGGTAGAGCTGACCCGTTGTACGACTACAAGGCCGCCTTCAAGACCGCTGTCGAGCAAGTCAAGAGCGAGGGGCGCTATCGCGTCTTCGCCGATCTGAGGCGCGTGCGCGGCCAGTTCCCGAAGGCGATCCGCCGCCGCGCCGACGGCTCGGAGCAGGAGGTGGTGGTCTGGTGCTCGAACGACTATCTCGGCATGGGCCAGCATCCGGCCGTGATCGGGGCCATGCGGGCCGAGCTCGAGGCGGCCGGGGCCGGGGCCGGCGGCACCCGCAACATCTCGGGCACGACCCGTTCGGCGGTCGACCTGGAGGCCGAGCTGGCGGCGTGGCACCGCAAGGAGGCGGCGCTGCTGTTCACCTCGGGCTATGTCGCCAACGAGGCGACCCTGACCACGCTACAGCGCATCCTGCCCGGCCTGATCGTCTTTTCGGACAGTTTGAACCACGCCTCGATGATCGCCGGCATCAGGAACGGCGGCGGCGAGCGGCACATCTACGCCCACAACGACCTGGAACACCTCGAGGCCCTGCTGGCCGCGGCTCCGGCCGACGCGCCCAAACTGATCGCCTTCGAGAGCGTCTATTCCATGGACGGCGACATCGCCGACCTCGCCGGGACCATCACCCTGGCGGAGACGTACGGCGCCATGACCTATCTCGACGAGGTCCATGCGGTCGGCCTGTACGGCGCGACCGGCGCCGGCGTGGCCGAGCGCGACGGGGTGCTGGACGGGATCGACATCGTCGAATGCACCCTCGGCAAGGCCGTCGGCGTGATGGGCGGATACATCGCCGCCGACGCGATGATCGTCGATGCCGTGCGCAGCTGGGCCGCGGGCTTCATCTTCACCACCAGCCTGCCGCCGGCCCTGACCGCCGGGGCGCTCGCCTCCGTCAGGCACCTGAAGGCTCACCCGGAACTCCGTGAAGCGCATCAGGAGCGGGCCGCCACGCTCAAGGCCCGCTTCGCCGCCGCCGGCATCCCCGTCATGCGGTCCGAGAGCCACATCGTGCCGGTGTTCGTCGGCGATCCGGTGCACGCCAAGATGATCTCGGACCTGCTGCTGGAAGAGCACGGCGTCTATGTCCAGCCGATCAACTATCCGACCGTGCCCAAGGGCGCCGAACGGCTGCGCTTCACCCCGTCGCCCAACCACACCGACGCCATGATGGACGATCTGGTGGCGGCGATGGATCGGCTGTGGACGCACTGCAACGTGGCGCGGCTGCCGGCGGTGGCGTAGTCGGCATTGACGAGCAGAGGCGGTTTGCCTACTTTGGTGTACGCAGCGGGTTGCCGTCTGCGAAATTACTAAGAGCCGAATAGGGGTGGGCGAGAGCCTGCCCCTCACTATTTTTAACTCTTACTACGGAGACCTCCGATGGCGACATGGCCTACGGACCTGTTCGAATTCGCGTTCATCCACAATTTCGATGAACGCCTGTCCGATCTCGCGGCGTTGGCCGAACCAGAGATGTGGGATTATGTGGCTACCGAAAGCGCGCGGATAAAGCCGATCCTCTTCAACTATATCCGCTACACCTACTCGAGATTGGCTGAGGAAGAAAAGATCGAGCTGTCCGACGACGGCCAGAGCGTCGTTTTCAACACCGGTCTCGTCACACCGAACCAAGAGCCCATTTACGCATACTTCGGCCGGAACCAGATTCCAGACAAACAGCCGTGGTTCCTACGTAGCTGGCTTCGGCGTGGCGAGCACGAACTCGTCCGCTTCCAGCAGCTCCCCGACATGGTCAACTACATGACCACGCCTGCGAACCTCGTCTTCGATCACACGAAAGAGCTGCGTGTGAACATTGAGCACATCATCGCCGATAACAAGGAGCGGTTTCCGGAGCCGTACAACGGCATGGATGATTTTGTCCTCCAGAATTTGCTCAAGGGCTCGTTGGACAGCGCACGCGAACGGGTCCGCCGCAATTACAAGACGGCCGTTCCACAATACTATCGTGGGAAGAGCCAGCTTCTGCTGCCCTTGTGTATCTCGAGTCCCGCTCAGGCTGACCTGGCGTTGGTGGTTGAAGATCATGGAGCCTTCTACCGGGCTTCGACCTGCCTCACGTTGGATATGGCCTATAACAATGCGCGACAACTGGCGCGGCCGGACCGGGACTGGCTGAAGCCCTAATTTGATCGTGCTTCTGTTTGTTAAATTTACACCTATTAAGGACTACCAAGATGACAGAATATAGGGACTACGTTTGCAGGTTCTACGATGAAGGTCGTGCAGTTGAATTCTCCTTCGCCTGTCGAGGAAAGTGACCTCTTCGAGATGGCGAACCTGCGTCCTAAACACACCGGGCTGCCAATGACCGTTTGGGTCTGCCACCATGGGAGAGCCCGGCATGATGCGCGCGTCAAAGTCTGCCGTACCCACGGTGATCGTCTCGGCTTTGAGGATATGGCAGTCGTGGGTATTCGACCGAAGGCGGCTCTTAGAGTCTGACTCATAATTCGGATTGGAGGCGACACATGTGCAAAATCGTGATCTCCGAGCCCGTGAAACGAGCTTGATCTGGCCCAAATTTGGCTATCAGCACCGCTTTTGGTCTCCTCAAAATCAGCCACCGGAGGCTCATCGCGATTTATCGGTCAGACACTTATAGAGGGACCGCTGGATGGTGGTGACCTAAAGCAGGTCCAGCGATGGATCGAGCTAAACCGTGATGTTCTCATAGGTTTCTGGGATGGCCGCTTGGACACGGTGGAAATGACTCAGGGGCTGAAACGCCTGTGAAAGGCGACGACATCGGCGACGTCATCGTCGAGCTGACCCGCAACGGACGCTATCTGAAGGTCAGCGCCGTCCACGTCGCCACGGGCAGGGAGGCGGTCGCCGTGGGCCCGGCATCGGAGCCCAAGGGGCTGGAGCGGATCGCCCTCGCCAAGCTGAAGCGGGCGCTGGCCGCCCGCTGACCCACAAGATGTTGTGGTCCCCGGCGGTCGGGCCTAAATGAAGCGCCGCAGTTTTCGGGGACCTCACGTGACCGCCTTCACCCACGACGCCTATTTTTCGAAGAGCCTCGCCGAGGCTGATCCCGACGTCTTCGGCGGCATCCAGGGCGAACTGGGCCGCCAGAAGGAACAGATCGAGCTGATCGCTTCCGAGAACATCGTCTCCAGGGCGGTGCTGGAGGCGCAGGGCTCGGTCCTGACCAACAAATACGCCGAGGGCTATCCGGGCCGGCGCTACTATGGCGGCTGCGAATATGTCGATGTCACCGAGAATCTGGCGCGCGACCGGGCCAGACAGCTGTTCGGCTGCGCCTTCGCCAACGTCCAGCCCCACTCCGGGGCCCAGGCCAACCAGGCGGTGTTCATGGCCCTGCTACAGCCCGGCGACACCTTCCTCGGCATGGATCTGGCGGCCGGCGGCCACCTGACCCACGGCTCGCCCGCCAACCAGTCCGGCAAATGGTTCCGGCCCATGACCTACAAGGTGCGCGAGAGCGACTGCCTGATCGACTATGACCACGTCGCCGAGATGGCCGAAAAAGAGAGGCCCAAGCTCATCCTGGCCGGCGCCTCGGCCTATAGCCGCCACATCGACTTCAAACGCTTCCGCGAGATCGCCGACGGCGTCGGGGCGTATCTGATGGTCGACATGGCCCACTATGCCGGCCTGATCGCCGGCGGGGTCTATCCCGACCCGCTGCCGCACGCCCATGTGGTCACCACCACCACCCACAAGACCCTGCGCGGCCCGCGCGGCGGCATGGTGCTGTCGAACGACATTGAACTGGGCAAGAAGATCAACTCCGCCGTCTTCCCGGGCCTGCAAGGCGGACCGCTGGAACATGTCATCGCCGCCAAGGCCGTGGCCTTCGGCGAGGCGCTGAAGCCCGAGTTCAAACTGTATGCACAGCAGGTGGTGGCCAACGCCCGGGCGCTGGCCGCCGTTCTGGTCGAGCGCGGCGCCGCCATCGTCTCGGGCGGCACCGACAGCCATCTGATGCTGGTCGATCTGCGGCCCAAGGGCGTCACCGGCAAGGCCACTGAGGCCGCCCTCGAACACGCCCTGATGACCTGCAACAAGAACGGCGTGCCGTTCGACTCCGCGCCGTTCACGGTCACCTCGGGCGTGCGCCTGGGCACGCCGGCGGGGACGACCCGCGGCTTCGGCGTGGCCGAGTTCCAGCAGGTCGGCCACTGGATCGCCGACGTAGTTGACTCGATGAAAGGCGCGGACGAGGCCGATGCGGCCGTGTCGCAGCGTGTCGCGGGCCAGGTGCGCGAGCTGACGCGCCGCTTCCCGATCTACGGATAACCCCCTGATGAAATGCCCCTTCTGCGGAAACCAGGATACCCAGGTGAAGGACAGCCGCCCGTCGGATGACGGCACCGCGATCCGCCGCCGGCGGTCCTGCCCGCAGTGCGGTGGGCGTTTCACCACCTTCGAGCGGGTCCAGCTGCGCGAGCTGATGATCCTCAAGCGCAACGGCCGCCGCACCCCGTTCGACCGCGACAAGCTGGAGCGCTCGCTGACCGTCGCCCTGCGCAAGCGGCCGGTCCAGGCCGAACAGGTCGAACAGCTGGTCAGCCGGATCACCCGCCAGCTCGAGAGCCTCGGCGAGACCGAAATCCCGTCCTCGACCGTCGGCGACTTCATCATGAAGGCCCTGAAGTCCGTCGATGAGGTGGCCTATGTCCGCTACGCCTCGGTCTACAGGGACTTCCGCCATACCGGCGACTTCGCCCGTTTCCTCGGCGACGAGGGTCTGGATGAAGGCTGATGCGCGTCACCCTGAAGCTGGCGACCTCGCTGGACGGACGCATCGCCACCGCGTCCGGCGAGTCGAAATGGATCACCGGCGCGGCGGCGCGGCTGGAAGGCCATCGGCTGCGCGCCGCGCATGACGCCATCCTCGTCGGGGTGGAGACGGTGCTGGCCGACGATCCCGAACTGACCGCCCGGCTGCCGGGCCGCCCGGTCGACCAGCCCCTGCGCGTGGTTCTCGACAGCCGCCTGCGCACGCCGCCGACCGCCCGGGTCGCCCGGGGCAACTGCCTCATCCTGACCGCGGCCGAGCCATCGACCGTCGGGGCCGCGCGGATCGAACGGGTGGACGCACCCGACGGCCGCCCTTCGCCCCGGGCCGCGCTGCGGGCCATCCGCCGCGCCGGGGCCGGGTCGGTCCTGATCGAGGGCGGCGGCCAGGTCGCCGCCTCCTTCCTGCGCGCCGGCCTTGTCGACCGGATCGAATGGTTCCGCGCGCCCATGCTTCTGGGCGGGGAGGGGCGCCCCTGCGTCGGGGCCCTGGCGCTTGCAAACCTGGCCGCCGCCCCCACCTTCCGGCGTCTGTCCGCCGAACCGGTCGGCGACGATCTGTGGGAACGCTATGATGCGCTCCGTTAGCCTCCGCCGGCCGGTGACCGATATTGGCGCAGGGCCGTGTCACGCCGCCTCGGGCCGGAGTCGAAGCGACCGCTGCGACCGCAGCGGACGGTGTTTTCACCCGGCCCGGCCGGAGCGCGTCTGATGTTCACCGGCATCGTCACCGACGTCGGCCGCGTCCGTTCGGTCCGCCAGACCGAACGCGACCGGCGCTACGAGATCGAGACAGCCTGGGACACCTCCGGCCTCGATCTCGGGGCCTCGATCAGTCATGCGGGCTGCTGCCTGACCGTGACGGAGAAGGGACCGGGCTGGTTCGCGGTCGAGGTCTCGGCGGAGACCCTGTCGAAGACGACCCTGGGCGATTGGACCGAGGGGCGCAGGGTCAATCTGGAGCGCGCCGCCAGGCTGGGCGACGAACTGGGCGGTCATGTCGTTTCGGGCCATGTCGATGGCGTGGGCCGCGTGGTGGCCATCGAGCCGGAGGGCGGCTCGCACCGGGTCCATGTCGCGGCCCCGGCGCCCCTGCACCGCCATATCGCGCCCAAGGGCTCGATCACCGTCGACGGCGTGTCCCTGACCGTGAACGCGGTCGAGGGGCGACGCTTCGAGGTCAACGTCATCCCGCACACCTGGCGGGCGACCACGCTCGGGGAGCTGAACCCGGGCGACGCCGTCCATATCGAGATCGACATGCTGGCGCGATACCTCGCGCGGTGGCAGGAGACGGCGTGATGCAACCGGCCGCCAACATGAACGACAGTCCGATCAGCCCCATCGAGGACATCCTCGAGGAGGCCCGCAACGGCAGGCCCTATATCCTCGTCGACGCCGAGGACCGCGAGAACGAGGGCGACATCATCATCCCGGCCCAGTTCGCCACGCCGGACCAGATCAATTTCATGGCCCGCCACGCCCGCGGCCTGATCTGCCTGGCCATCACCGCCGAGCGCGCCCGCCAGCTGCGGCTGCCGCCGATGTCGGCCGAGAACCGCGAGAGCATGGGCACCGCCTTCACCGTCTCCATCGAGGCGAGGGAAGGGGTCACCACCGGAATTTCGGCGGCCGATCGCGCCCGCACCGTCCAGGTCGCCGCGGACCCGGCCCGCGGAGCCGACGACATCGTCTCCCCCGGCCACGTCTTCCCGCTGGTGGCCCGGGACGGCGGCGTTCTGGTCCGCACCGGCCACACCGAGGCGGCGGTCGACATCAGCCGGCTGGCGGGGCTGACCCCGGCCGGGGTGATCTGCGAGATCATGAACGACGACGGCTCGATGGCGCGGATGCCCGACCTGGTCGCCTTCGCCCGGCTGCACGGGCTGAAGATCGGCGCCATCGCCGACCTGATCGCCTACCGCCGCCGCACCGAACGGCTGGTCGAGCGGGTCATGGACACCCCGTTCGAGAGCGTCCACGGTGGCCCGTTCCGCCTGATGCTGTACCGCAACGCCATCGAGGGGGTGGAGCACGTGGCCCTGGTCCACGGCAAGATCGAGCCCGGCGGGCCCACCCTGGTGCGTATGCACCAGGTCGATTTTGCGGCGGACCTGCTGGGTCACGTCGAGGCGCGTCAGGACTATGTGCCCCGCGCCCTCAGAGCCATCAGCGCCCATCCGGGCCCGGGCGTCGCGGTGTTCCTGCGCGACCCCGAGCTGCACGGCCTCGCCGAAAGACTGGCGGGCGTCGAGAAGCCGGCCGCCGCCGACCGGGCCCTGCGCAACTACGGCGTCGGTGCGCAGATCCTGCTCGATCTCGGCGTCCGCGACATGGTCGTGATGAGCGCGACCCGCCCCAGCCCGGCCGCGCTCGAAGGCTACGGCCTGCGCATCGTCGGCTGGCGCGGCATGGACGGAGAAGCGCAGTCGTGAGCGAGCCCTGGCGCGTGCTGATCGTCGAGGCGCGTTTCTACGACGACCTGGCGGACGCCCTGCTGGAGGGGGCGAAGGACGCCCTGCGCGCCCGGGGCGTGGACGTCGACGTCGTCTCCGTTCCCGGCGCGCTGGAGGTGCCGACGGCGATCGCCCTGGCCGAGGAGGCCGGCCGCTTTCCGACCGCCCCGCGCTACGACGGCTATGTCGCCCTGGGCTGCGTCATCCGCGGCGAGACCCATCATTTCGAGATCGTCTCGGATCAGTCCGCGGCCGGCCTGATGGAGCTCGGGCTCCGCGGCGTGGCCATCGGCAACGGCATCCTGACCACCGAGGACGAGGACCAGGCCTGGGCCCGGGCCCGGCCCGGCGAGGGCGACAAGGGCGGCGGCGCGGCGCGCGCCTGTCTCGACCTCATTGCCTTGCGCAAGCGGCTGCGCGTAGGACTGGCGTCGTGACCGAACCCGCCAGTCTCCAGTCCGTGCTCGAGCAACTCGCCGAAGCCGAAAAGCAGCGCGCCGAGCCGCGACTGACCAGCCGGCAGCGGCGCGCCCGCACCGTCGCCCGCCTGGCCGCCGTCCAGGCCCTGTACCAGATGGAGCTGGCCGGCGAAGGGGTGGAGACGGTGATCACCGAATTCTCCAACCATCGTTTCGACGCCGATATAGAGGGCGAGCCCCTGGCCGAGGCCGATGAGAGCTGGTTCGCGGAGATCGTTCGCGGCGTGGTCGGCGCCCAGCGGGACATCGACGGGGCGATCAGGGCCCGGCTGGCGTCGAACTGGCGGCTGGAGCGGCTCGACTCCACCCTGCGGGCGCTGCTCCGCGCCGGCGCCTGGGAATTGCGCGCCCGTCAGGAGGTGCCCCGGGAGATCGTCATCGACGAATACGTCGAACTGGCCAAGGCCTTCTTCGACGACGCCGAGGCGAAATTCGTCAACGCGGCCCTGGACGGCGTGGCCCGGGACGCCCGCGCTTCCTGATGGCCGGGGTCGACGTCGCCGGGGAGTTCGAGACCATCCGGCGCCTGTTCGCGCCGCTCGCCCATCCCGAATGGGGCCGGGGGCTCAGGGACGACGTCGCCGTGGTCCCGTCCCGGGCCGGGCACGATCTGGTCCTGACCAAGGACGCCATCGTCGAAGGCGTCCACTTCCTGCCGACCGATCCGCTCGACACCGTGGCCCGCAAGCTGCTGCGCGTGAACCTCTCCGACCTGGCCGCCAAGGGCGCGGAGCCGTTCGGCTATCTGCTGGCCTGCCACTGGTCGGAGCGCTGCGGCTGGCCCGAGCGGATGACCTTCGTGGACGGCCTGCGGGCTGACCAGAAGACCTTCGGCGTCGCCCTGCTGGGCGGCGACACGGTCGTCACGCCGGGCCCGGCCGCCTTTTCGATGACCCTGCTCGGATGGATTCCGAGGGGGCGCGCCGTCGGCCGGGGCGGCGCCCGCGCCGGCGACCTGGTGTTCGTCACCGGGGCGATCGGCGACGGCTGGCTGGGGCTGCAGGCCGCGCGGGGAAAACTGTCGCTGGAGCCCGACCGCGTCGCCGCCCTGATCGACCATTTCCGGGCTCCCACGCCGCGCGTCGAATTCGCCGTGCCGATCCGCGACTTCGCCACCGCCTCGATCGACGTCTCCGACGGCCTGATCGCCGACCTCGGCCATCTGGCCGAGGCGAGCGGGGTGCGGATCGAGCTGGACCTCGAACTCACGCCCCGATCGGCGGCAGGGCAGGCCTGGTATGAGGGGCGGGTGGACGAGCAGGCGGCGCTGGAGAGTCTGGCGACCGGCGGCGACGACTATGAAATCGCCTTCGCCGCCCGCCCCGGCGACGAGGCGGCGCTGCGGCGCGAGGCCGACCGGCGCCACCTGCGGCTCAGCCGGATCGGCCGGGTCACGGCCGGCGAGGGGGTGGTCGCCCGCTTCGGCGGCCGGCCGGTCCCGATCGAACGACCGGGCTTCAGCCACGGCTGACAACGAATTCTCAAGGCGATGACGCCACGATGGGGACCATGCGCCGCCGGGACCTGATCGCCGCCTCCCTCGCCGGGACCGCCCTCGCCGGCGCCGACCCGGCCGCCGCCCGGGCGGGCGCGGCCGGCGCCAGTCTGGGCATCGCCGGAGTCGGCCTGCCGGTCATCGCCGGGGGGCGGATCCGGAACTACGTCTTCGTCTCGCTGCGCCTGCATCTTGGCGGGGCGGCGACACCCGAATCGATGCGTCCCAAGGAGCCCTATCTGCGCGACGCCCTGGTGCGGGCAGGGCACCGGACCCCCTTCGTCCTCCCCGGGGACTGGACCCGGATCGACACGGCGGCCCTGTCTGCGAGCCTGATGCGCGCGGCCGCTTCCATAGCCGGACGCGGGATCGTGACCCGGGTCGAGGTCGTCAGCCAGGCCCCGCGGCGGCGCACCGGCGTCAACCCCGGCTGACGCCGGTTCACCAACCCTGTTGCGTCGCCCCGGCGCATTTGGCACGTTTCCGCCGCATTTCCCGAGGGACGCAGACTCGCGTCCGGTGCGCACGGGGGGACCGGAAGGCGGACAGAGGCGAATAACGCCCACCGCGCCAAGGGTCCGGGCGCCTCTAGAAACACAGGATTTGGAAACGCCATGAGTAATCTTCTGTGGCTTGTCATCGCCGCGGGCGCGCTGGGGGTCCTCTACGGACTGATCCAGACCGCCTCGCTGATGAAGGCCTCGACCGGCAACGACAAGATGCGCGAGATCGCGGCGGCGATCCAGGAAGGCGCCTCGGCCTATCTGCGCCGCCAGTACACCACCATAGCCATGGTCGGCGTCGTCATCCTGATCGCCGCGTACTTCCTGATCGGGCCGTGGGCCGCGATCGGCTTCGTCATCGGCGCCGTCCTCTCCGGCCTCGCCGGCTTCGCGGGCATGCTGATCTCGGTCCGGGCCAACGTCCGCACCGCCCAGGCCGCCTCCGAGAGCCTGTCCAGAGGCCTCGACCTGGCGTTCCGCTCGGGGGCCATCACCGGCATGTTCGTCGCCGGCGGCGCCCTGATCGGCGTCGCGGGCTACTATGCCTTCCTGACCGAGGGCGCGGGCTTCGAGAGCACCAGCCGCGAGGTCATCGACGGCCTGGTGGCGCTCGGCTTCGGCGCCTCGCTGATCTCCATCTTCGCCCGTCTGGGCGGCGGCATCTTCACCAAGGGCGCCGACGTCGGCGGCGACATGGTCGGCAAGGTCGAGGCCGGCATTCCCGAGGACGATCCCCGCAACGCCGCGACCATCGCCGACAATGTCGGCGACAACGTCGGCGACTGCGCCGGCATGGCCGCCGACCTGTTCGAGACCTATGCCGTGACCACGGTCGCGACCATGGTGCTGGCGGCGATCTTCTTCCGCGACCTGCCCTACGTCGAGACGATGATGCTGCTGCCGCTGGCCATCTGCGGGGTCTGTGTCGTCACCTCCATCATCGGCAGCTTCTTCGTCCGCATGGGCAAGAAGCAGAACATCATGGGGGCCCTCTACCAGGGCCTCATCGTCACCGGCGTCCTCTCCGTCGGCGCCCTGTGGCTGGTGATCAACCAGCTGCTGCCGGACAACGCCGTGGTCACGCCCGTCGGCGGCGACCCGATCACCGCCATGAACCTGTTCTGGTCCGGCCTCGTCGGCCTGGCCGTCACCGCCGCCATCGTGGTGATCACCGAATACTACACCGGCTCGAATTTCCGTCCGGTGCGCTCGGTGGCCAACGCCTCGGTCTCCGGCCACGGCACCAACGTCATCCAGGGTCTGGCCGTGTCGCTGGAGTCCACGGCGCTTCCGGCCCTGACCATCATCGTCGGCATCGTCGCCTCCTACCAGCTGGCGGGCCTGTTCGGCATCGCCATCGCCACCAC
>NZ_CALMZS010000231.1 GCF_937870815.1 uncultured Brevundimonas sp. | reverse complement strand
ACCAGGGATTCGGCCGTGCGTTCGGCGGCGGTGAGCAGGGTGACGGTCTCGGCGAGCAGGCGGGCGTCGCCCAGCAGGACGCCGGCCATGGTCCGGCGGTCGTCAACCGTCATGTCCTCGCGGCAGGGCGCCCCGTCGCCCACCGTGCGCCAGGCCAACACGTCGACGAAGGGGCGGAACGGCTCGACCACGTCATCCGCCAGGTTGAAGGCGTTGGAGCCGGAGGCGTGTTTCAGGCCGAAGGCGGGGATCAGGCCGGAGGCGACCAGGGCCCGCGCCACGCCGGAGCGCACGACGGCATAGCCGTAGTTCAGCATCATGTTGCGCCGGTCGCCCGCGTCCTCGCGCCGAAAATCACGCCACAGCTTGCCCCAGTAGTAGCGGGCGGCCTGGGCCTCGATATTGCCGGGGTCGCCCGAGCCGACGCGCCCGGCCATCTGGCGCAGGGTTTGTCCGCCGCCCGCGCCGACGGCGTCCAGCGCCGCGGCCTGGTTCTCGATCTTGCGACGGACGATGGCCTGCCACATCCGTTTCTTTAGCGGGGTAGAAGCGGCGGCCTGCTTGCCCGCCACATCGGCCTGGCGGTGGTGGCGGTGAAAGGGCAGGGCGAGGCCGCAGGGGGTGTGGGTCGCGTCGGTGAAGATGACGGCGACGCCGGCGGACATGCAGGCCGACATCAGGCTGGCGGTCAGGCTGGTGCGCGGACTGTCGATGACCACCCAGGCCAGATCCTCCAGCGCCAGTCGTACCTCGCCGTCATCCTGACCGACGACGATCTGATCGTCGGCCAGGGACAGGCGGGAGGGATTGGTCAGGTGCAGACCGCGCCACGCCATGTGCGTTTCTCGCTGACGATTTCGGTGCGGTTGCCGAGGCGGTCGATGGCGTACTTCTTGAAGGACTTTAACGTCCGTGCGCCGATCCCTTCGACACTCTCATTCTTGGAATAGTGAACCGACAACGAGATCGCTCCGGTCGTCCGATGAAGGCCCATGAAGTAACCGTCTATGAATGTGCCATCCGATTTCTCAACTTCCGTGAAGGACCGGGAGTGGACGCTCCATAGGAACTCAAATGAGCCGTCCATTACAGGCCACTCACTTTCGGCCTTGTACGCGCTCACCGCCCGGTTCGGCGGCATTGGCCAGTCCTCGGCGTCGAACACCTGATGCGGATAGATGGGCACCAGATAGTATTCCCAGGCGTCGCGCCGGTTCTTCTTCCGGAACACATCGACCCGGACCATTTCGCCGCGCTCGGCGACGCCGTCGCGAACCAGGACATCGACCTTCCTGGTGGTCGCCAGCCGCACCTTGGCGATCGGATCGCCCTTGGGCGACAGGGGGCGGCGGTCCCTGGGCTTGCCCGCCCCGATCCATTCGCGAAGAGAGGCGATGGTGGCGGCGTTGCGGTCGGGATCCTTGACGCGATCCAGATCGGCGGCGGTCAGGGCATCGACGGTCTTGCGCTCATAGACCACCGGGCCGTCGCCAGTTTCGGCGACACGGCGCACCGTCTGGGCGTGGGCCTCGCCGCGCGCGCGGCGACGTTCGGCGCGGCTGACGAAGACCTCGCGCATCATGGCGTGCGCCTCGTCGCGGAAACCGGGCCAGGGCGGCGGGAAGCCGGCGATGAAACGGCTGGAGCCGCGCTCTTCCTCGACCTGGGCGGCGCGGGTCAGCTGGTTCAGGGCGCTCTCCGAGGTCACGGCGACGATCAGGGCGTCCAGGGCGTGGTGGCGGTCGTCGGCGATACGCTTGCCGTTGTCGTCCTTCTTGAGGCCCTGGAGGCCCCAGGCGCGGCGCAGGCGGTCGGTCAGCCCACCGGGGCGGGCGAACAGGCGGCGGGTCTTCTTCGCCTCCTCCGGCTTGCGCGGCACGCCGGTGAAACGGTCGCTCTCGGGATACATCCGCGCCAACAGATCAAGCGTCAGGCGGGTGGCGTATTTGGTGTCGTTTAGGTTCCGGGGACGGAATTTCTCGGTCAGGACGGCTGAGTCCCTGAGCAGATAGTTGCGCTTCTTGCGGCCCTTCATCGACTTGTTGGATTCGACGCAGGCGCGATAGGTCTCCCAGCGCGCGGTGTCGGCCCCCATCCATTCGAACGGCGTGGCCCCGCGCTTGTCTTGATTGGCCTTGGCGAAACACAGGGTCTTGTTGACGAAGCTGTCGTCGCCCGAGCGGCTCCACGGCAGGATGTGATCGACCTGGACGGTGTTGTCGGAGGCGACGATCATGTTCGGGGAGATGTCGCGGTCGCTGTAGAGGCAGCGACCCCCCTGTTCCTGCCACAGCTCGAACCGCAGAAGATCCTCGCGGCCCGAGGGTTCGCGGCCGACGACGT
>NZ_CALMZS010000230.1 GCF_937870815.1 uncultured Brevundimonas sp. | reverse complement strand
CGCCAAGGCCCGCGTCGCCGACGAGGCCAAGGCCCGCGCCGCCGCCGAGGAAGCCGTGGTCAACGCCCGCATCGCCGGGGCCGAGGCGGCCATCGGCAAGACCCGCGACGCCGCCCTGACCAACGTCGGCGCCATCGCCTCCGACACGGCCGCCGCCATCGTCGAGCGCCTGACCGGCAAGGCCCCCACCGCCGCCGAGGCCGCCGCCGCCGTCAAGGGAGCCGCCTGACATGAACATGTTCTTCGAACCGGGCTTCTTCAGCCTCTCCAGCGCCGAACTGTGGGTCGGCGTCGGCCTGGTCCTGTTCCTGGCCGTCTGCGTCTTCACCGGCGCCTTCAAGCTGGTCGGCGGTGCGCTCGACGCCCGGGCCGCCAAAATCCGGTCCGAGCTCGACGAGGCCGCCCGGCTGCGCGCCGAGGCCGAGGCCCTGCTGGCCCAGATCCGCGCCGAGAAGGCCGAGGCCGAGGCCCAGGCCGCCGCCATGCTCAAGGCCGCCGAGGCCGACGCCCGCGTCATGGAGGCCGAGGCCAGGGCCAGGCTGGAAGAGACCCTGGCCCGCCGTCAGGCCCTGGCCGAGCGCCGCATCGCCCAGGCCGAGGCCCAGGCCGCCGCCGAGGTCAAGGCCGCCGCCGCCGACCTCGCCGCCCGCGCCGCCGAACAGATCCTCGCCGCCCGCCTGGCCGGCCAGACCAGCGATCCCCTGCTCGACGCCGCCATCGCCCAGATCGGCGCGCGGCTGAACTGAGGGGCCCGGGGCCGGCCATCCAGGTCGCGGAGCGCCCGGGGTGACGGCTGGAGCGACGACGTCCGGTCGGCGTCAGTGAGCCAGGTGGATATGGTCCCGCGCGGGATGTTCGGGCCGCCAGTCACGTCCAACCAAGTGGCCATAGACATTGCCCAGCACGACCCCGAACACCGCGTGTGTCGCGATCATCCAGGCCAGGGTCCCGAAACCGGCTCGCATGAAGAACAGACCCACCGGTCGCTCGCCGACCATACCGGCCAACGGCGCCACGGTCAGCCCGATGACGATGAAGGCGCCGACGGCGAACAGAATGCCCTTTGATTCCGGCGTATCCGTCGGCAATCGCGGACACAGGATTCCGAACAGCGGTCCCAGCACGAAGGTCCCGACCAGGACGAAGGCGGTCCAGCCGACGGCTATCACGTCGGGCGTCTGCAGCATGACCGACAGAAGCCGCGGGAAATTGGCCGCCCAGGGCCCGAAATAGAGGTTGGCCACCTCGAGCAGCGACACCGCGACGGTCGCGGCGAAGCCGGCGATTACGCCTTTTTGTATGCGTGACATCATGACCTCAGCGCCTCCCAACGCTTGTTTTGGTTCAGACTACGCAGACCCAAGCATACGCCGATATGGGAGATCGGCGTTCACATTGCCGTGCGCGGGGCTGGCCGGCCCGCTCTGGCGGGGGCCGGGCCGGCCTGTATAGTGCGGCGATGAATTCACGATTTCTGTGGCGGGCCTGGCGGGCGCGTCTGGCCGACCAGGCCATGGAGCTGTCCCTGATCCGCCGCCACACCGGGCCCGGCGACCTGGCCTGCGACGTCGGGGCCAACAAGGGCAGCTACCTGTACTGGATGGCGCGCTGGTCGGGGCGGGTGGTGGCGTTCGAGCCCCAGCCGGGGCTGGCCGCCTATCTGCAGGCCGTCGCCGCCGGCCTGCCCATGAACAATGTCATGGTCGAGCAGGCCGGCGTTTCCGACCGCGCCGGCGAGCTGGCGCTCTACGTTCCCTCGGTCAACTCGCCGGAGGCCAGCCTGCTGCCCATCGAGGGAGCGGCAACGGTCACGGTCCCGGTGGTGGCCCTCGACGACTATTTCACGCCCGGCGAGCGCCTGCGGATGCTCAAGGTCGACGTCGAGGGCGCCGAACTGGACGTGTTCCGCGGCGCGGAGCGGATCCTCCGGGAGGACCGCCCGGTCATCCTGTTCGAGTGCGAGCAGCGGCACCTGCGCACCGGCTCGGTGTCCGACTGCTTCCGTCATCTGGAGGCCCGCGGCTATGCCGGTCGCTTCATCCACGGGCGGGCGTTGAAGCCCGTGTCCGCCTTCGACGCCGCCGTCCACCAGAGCCAGGCCGGCGACCGGTTCTGGCGGGCGCCGGGCTATTGCAACAACTTCCTGTTCGTCCCCGGCTGACCGGGCCTATCCGGCCGCGGCGGCGTTCGAGCCGGCCGGGGCCGTCCAGCGCAGCACCGGCGAGCGCGCCGCCCGGGTCTCGTCGAGGCGGCG
>NZ_CALMZS010000229.1 GCF_937870815.1 uncultured Brevundimonas sp. | reverse complement strand
ATGGCCGGCAATCCGAAGATCGACTATCTGAACCCGCACGGCACCTCGACCCCGGTGGGCGACAGCAAGGAGATGGGGGCGGTGCGCAACGTCTTCGGCGACGCCCTGCCGCTGATCTCCTCGACCAAGTCCCTGACCGGCCACAGCCTCGGCGCGGCCGGGGCGCAGGAGGCGATCTACTGCCTGCTGATGATGCAGCACGGCTTCGCCGCCGAGAGCGCCCACATCGAAACCCTCGATCCCGAGTTCGAGGGCATGCCGATCCTGCGCCAGCGCCACGACGGCGAGCTGACCCACGTCATGTCCAACAGCTTTGGCTTCGGCGGCACCAACGGCACGCTGATCCTGTCGAAGGTCTGACCGCAACCCCTGGCGGCACCGACACGCTATAGTCGGCTTCCAGACAGCCGGAGCCGGCCGATCCCTGATCCCTACATCCTGTTCCTGCTCGGCCTCGGCGCCGTGGTCCTGCTGGTGTCCTGGGCGCCGGTCGGGCTGAAGCGGCTGCCGCTGACCCTGGCCATCCTGTGCGTGGCCATCGGCGTGGCGGTGTTCTCGACCGGCCTGCTGGCCTTCGACCCCGATCCGCGCACCTGGGACACCCTGACCGAGCGACTGGCCGAACTGGTGGTCATCATCAGCCTGATGGGGGCGGGGCTGAAGCTGGACCGCCCGCCCGGCTGGCGCCGCTGGGCGACGACCTGGCGGCTGCTGGCCGTGGCCATGCCCCTGACCATCGCGGCGACGGCCTGGCTGGGCTGGGCCGGGCTGGGCTTCAGCCTGGCCATGGCCCTGCTGTTCGGAGCCTCGATGGCCCCCACCGACCCGGTGCTGGCCGCCGACGTCCAGGTCGGGCCGCCGCGCTCGGGCGACGGGGACGAGGTCCGCTTCGGCCTGACCTCGGAGGCGGGGCTCAACGACGCCCTGGCCTTCCCCTTCGTCCACCTCGCCATCCTCGCCGCCGCCGGAGGGCTGGCGACCCAGGACGGCCTGACCGACTGGTTCACCATCAAGGTCGGCTGGAAGCTGCTGGCCGGGCTCGGGGCCGGCTGGCTGATCGGCAAGGTCCTCGGCCATCTGCTGTTCCGCGGCGGCCGCGGCCTGTCAAACCTGGGCGACGGACTGATCGCCCTCGCCGCCACCCTGATCGCCTACGCCCTGACGGAGGCCGTCCACGGCTATGGCTTCCTCGCCGTCTTCGTCTGCGCCGTGACCATCCGCGCCTCGGAACGGGATCACGACTTCCATCAGGAGATGCACGACTTCTCGGACCAGATCGAACGGCTGCTGATGATGCTGCTGCTGGTGCTGTTCGGCGGGGCGCTCGCCAACGGCCTGTTGTCGGCCCTGACCTGGACCGACGCCCTGGTCGGCCTGGCGGTGGTGTTGGTGGTCCGGCCGGTCGCCGGGCTGATCGCCATGGCCGGCTCCGGCCGGCCGTGGCGCGAGCGGCTGCTGCTGGCCTTCCTCGGCATCCGCGGGGTCGGCTCGGTCTACTACCTCGCCTATGGCGTCAACCACGGCGATTTCGGCGACAGCGAGCGGCTGTGGGCCGTGGTCGGCTTCATCATCCTGGTGTCGATCCTCGTCCACGGCGTCACCGCCGCGCCCCTGCTGGCCCGGCTGGCCCGGCGGCGCGAAAGCTTCCCCGCCGCCCCGGCCCCTGCTAACGCTCCGCCCACGGCCCCAGGCGGCGAGCGACCGCGTCGCGAGCGTCAGGCCGACCAGACCGGCCTCATGTAGCGAGCAACCGCGTTGCGAGCGACAGGCCCCCAAAAGGAGACCGACCATGGCGAGCGAGAGCGGCTGGAACATGCCCGCGGGCGACCTGATGAAGGGCAAGAAGGGCCTGATCATGGGGGTCGCCAACAGCAACTCCATCGCCTGGGGCATCGCCTCCCAGCTGGCCGCCCAGGGCGCGGAACTGGCCTTCACCTATCTCGGCGAGGGGCTCGAGCGGCGGGTGCGGCCGCTGGCCGAGAGCGTCGGGGCCAGGCTGCTGATCCCCGCCGACGTCACCGACGACGCCTCGATGGACGCCGCCTTCGCCGAGCTGGAGAGGGCGTTCGGGACCCTCGACTTCGTGGTCCACTCGGTCGCCTTCGCCAACAAGGACGAGCTGAAGGGCAGCTTCGTCGACAACACCAGCCGCGACAGCTTCCTGCTGGCCCTGAACATCTCGGCCTTCAGCTTCGTCGACGTGGCCCGGCGGGCCTCGAAGCTGATGCCCGACGGCGGCGCGCTGGTGACCATGACCTATCTCGGCTCGGAGCGGGCCATCCCCAACTACAACACCATGGGGGTGGCCAAGGCGGCGCTGGAGGCGGCGACCCGCTACATCGCCCGCGACCTCGGGCCCAGGGGCATCCGCTGCAACGCCATCTCGGCCGGGGCCATGCGCACCCTGTCGCTGGCCGGCATCTCGGGCGGCCGCGGCATGATCGCCCAGGGCCGGGCCATGTCGGCGATGAAGCAGGACACCTCGATGGAGGGCGTCGCCGGCTGCGCCCTGTGGCTGTGCTCCGACCTCGGCCTGTCGACCACCGGCGAGATCATCCACGTCGACGCCGGCTTCCACATGATGGGCCTGCCGGACGGGGAGGAGGGCTGATCCCGCGACAGCTCTCGTACCCGTGATTCGTCTTGAGCGTGAAACCAGATATTCATGGCTGGAAGGTTTCCGCTGGAGCGGGCGATGACAGACACCCTGCCGGACGTCTATGTGGTCGGTCAGCGTCGGCAGCCCGGCGGCTCGTTTCCGACTGGTGGCGGCGGCTCGGGCGACGACGGTGGAATTCAACAGAACGAGGTTTCAGACGACCCGAATTCGCCGTCCCCGGGGTTTGATCCCTGCGCCGACCCCGCGACGGCGCTGGATTGGAACGCGGGACGCGGCGGCGGCGGAAGCTAAACGTCAATTCGAGGCGAAAGCTGCGGAGCTTGAGGATGACGGATTGTATGAGAGGGAGTTTGGCGCGCAAATCTATCAGCGACCTGACGGAAGCATATACCTTGGCCGGGTGACATATGGCGACCCGATGACTGGGACCTTCGCATTTGATGAAAGCGATGCGACCCAAGGCAACCTGGTCGGCGAGATTCATTCCCATCCCGGCGGAAATACGGTTCCGTCAGTGGCCGACTGGGCGCGCGTTGATGCTTGGAGCGGGTGGACCGGACGGAATTTTCGATCCTACGTAATTGCTCGAGATACGTCCGATCCCAATTCTGACTTCGCTATTCGCGTATATGACACCACGTCTGACCGAGACATTGATGCGAACGGACCGGAAGTTAACCCGGAGGCAGCCCCATGCTCATCCTAGCACTTATATCTTTCGCCATAGGTCAAGATATTTCGTCCAACGACCGAATAGGGCAGTTGAGTGGTCTGCGGATCGAGAACAGGCCGCCTGATGCAGTTATTCTTAAGGATCAAGAGCAATACGGAATTGTCGCATTTAGCTTCTACAAATACGGGCCGGCACCCTCCGGGCGGTCTTGGGCTTGGCGCGTGAGGCGTGAAATTCGAACTGGTGATGAAAGCCCGAAAATTGCGTGGACGTCTCAGGATTCGTGCACGGGAGTTGCGGATTCGCTGATAGCGATCGAGCGGATATCGTTTCCCCGAGTGGAGTTGAGGTCGGCCGTGCCATCCGGTTCGCAGCCTCCATCAATGGGACCTCTGCACGTCACGCATCGAATTTGGGCAAGAGCGTGGGATGCCGAAAATAGTCCCCTCGAAGTTACACTGTCATCCCTAGGGTCGGGAGTTCCTCAAAGAATTTTTGAGCGAGTAGACGAAGCCCTTCATGATTGTTGGGGGCCCGAGAACTAAGGACCGCACGTCCGGGGGATCATAGGCTGTCCCGAGAGGTGACCCCTACCGCCCCAGCGCCGCCCGCTGCATCGCGAACAGTTCGGCGCAGCCGCCCTCGGCCAGCTGGAACAGGCGGTCGAACTCGGCCCGGGTGAAGCCGCGCTTCTCGCCGGTGGCCTGGATCTCGACGATGGTCCCCGAGCCGGTCAGGACGAAGTTGGAATCCGCCTCGGCGGTGGAGTCCTCCTCATAGTCGAGGTCCAGCACCGGCTGGTCGGCGCAGACGCCGCAGCTGATCGCCGCGACCTGGTCGAGGATCGGGTCGGCCTTCAGCACCCCCTCGGCGCGCAGATGGTCGAAGGCGCCGGCCATGGCCACCCAGGCCCCGGTGATCGCCGCCGTGCGGGTGCCGCCGTCGGCCTGGACCACGTCGCAGTCCAGCACCACCTGGCGCTCGCCCAGCGCCTTCAGATCGACCACGGCCCGCAGCGAGCGGCCGATCAATCGTTGAATCTCCTGCGTCCGGCCGGTCTGCTTGCCCGCGGCGGCCTCGCGCCGGCCGCGGGTGTGGGTGGCGCGCGGCAGCATGCCGTATTCGGCCGTCACCCAGCCCTGGCCCTTGCCGCGCATCCAGCCGGGCACATTCTCCTCGACCGAGGCGGTGACCAGCACCCTGGTATGGCCGAAGGTGACCAGGCAGGAGCCCTCGGCGTAGCGGTTGACGCCGGTCTCCAGGGTCACGGCGCGGAGCTGTTCGGGGGCGCGTTCGGAGGGGCGGGCGACGGTCATGATGATTTCCTTGGACGGGGCGGCGGGGCTGCTTATCCTGAAACCGTGAGCCTGTATTCCCCCCTGCCCGCGCCTTCCGCCGTCCGGCTGCGCCCGGCGACGGTCGGGGACGCCGACCTGCTGGCCGGCTGGGACCGCGAGCCGCACGTCATCGCCGGTTCGACCGACGACCCCGAAGCCGACATCGCCTTCGGCGGCCTCCAGTGGCGCGAGGCGCTGGAAGCGCAGTCGGACGTCAGCTTCTACCGCATCGCCGAGGTGGACGGTCGGCCCATCGGCGTCATGCAGGTGATCGATCCGCACCGGGAGCCGGAGCACTACTGGGGCGATATCGAGCCGAACCTGCGGGCGCTGGACATCTGGATCGGCCCGAAGGACGCCCTCGGCCACGGCTACGGCACGCGGATGATGACCCTCGCCGTCAACGATTGCTTCGCCGACCCGGCCGTGCCCGCCATCGTCATCGACCCGCTGGCGTCGAACCTGGACGCCCACCGCTTCTACCGCCGCCTCGGTTTCCAGCCGGTCGAAGGCCGGATGTTCGATCAGGACGATTGCCTCGTGCACCGGCTGGAGCGGGCCGCGTGGGAGGCGCGGTC
Source organism: uncultured Brevundimonas sp. (assembly GCF_937870815.1). Lineage (GTDB taxonomy): Bacteria > Pseudomonadota > Alphaproteobacteria > Caulobacterales > Caulobacteraceae > Brevundimonas. Next base: position 1,978 of record NZ_CALMZS010000229.1, on the reverse strand, counting down.
GTGACGTCCTTCACCGGCGCCCCCTTCGGCGGCCCCCCCGCCGGCCTCGTCGCCCTCGACGAGCGGGCCCGCGACATCTTCCGCCGCATCGTCGAGACCTATCTGCAGACCGGCGAGCCGGTCGGCTCGCGGACCCTGTCGCTGACCGGGGTGTCGCTGTCCCCGGCCTCGATCCGCAACACCATGCAGGACCTGACCCTGGCCGGCCTGCTGGCCTCGCCGCACGCCTCGGCCGGGCGCATCCCGACCCACGCCGGCCTGCGCCTGTTCGTCGACGGCCTGCTGGAGATCGGCGACCTCGGGGTCGAGGAGCGGCGCGAGATCGACGCCCGCCTGGCCGGCGGCGGCCGCAGTTTCGACGAGGCCCTGAACGAGGCCTCCGCCCTGCTCTCGGGTCTGGCCGGCGGGGCCGGCATCGTCGCCAGCCCGGTCCGCGAGGCCGGGGTCAAGCACGTCGAATTCGTCGCCCTGGGCCACGACCAGGCGCTGGCCGTGCTGGTCGCCGACGACGGCGCGGTCGAGAACCGGCTGATGCCGCTGAAGGCCGGGGTGACGCCCTCGACCCTGCAGGAGGCGTCCAACTTCCTCAACGCCCGGCTCAAGGGCCGCCCGCTGCACGAGGCGCGCACCGAGATGCGCACCGAACTGGACGCCGCCCGGCGCGAGCTGGACGCCGCCGCCGCCCGGCTGGTCGAGGACGGCCTGGCCGCCTGGTCCGGCGGGGCCGAGCGCGAACGGGCCCTGATCGTGCGCGGCCGGGCCAATCTGCTGCACGACCGCGAGACCGCCGAGGATCTCGAGCGGGTGCGCGTCCTGTTCGACGACCTCGAGCAGAAGGAACAGCTGATCGGCCTGCTCGACGGCGTCTCCACGGCCCAGGGCGTGCGCATCTTCATCGGCGCCGAAACGCGACTGTTTTCGCTTTCGGGTTCCGCCGTCATCGCGGCGCCCTATATGACGGGCCGGCAGCGGGTGCTGGGCGCCATCGGCGTGATCGGCCCCGCGCGACTGAACTACGCCCGTGTCATCCCGTTGGTGGACTATACCGCCCGGGTGCTGGGCCGGATGCTGGACGGACAGGAAACTTGAGCGACATTCACGACGACACCCCGACCTCCGAAGAGCTGGCCGCCGACATCGGCGAGACGGAGGGCTTCGACGGCGAACCCGACGACGGCCTCGGGCCGCTCGACGCCCTGATCGCCGAGCGCGACCAGTGGAAGGACCGCGCCCTGCGCGCCGTGGCCGAGGCCGAGAACACCAGGAAGCGCGCCGAGGTCCAGAACAACGACGCCCGCGCCTACGCCATCCAGAAATTCGCCCGCGACCTGCTCGGCGTCGCCGACAACCTCGAGCGGGCCCTGCAGGCCGCGCCGAGGGACGCCGGGGCCGGCGAGGCCGGCCTGGTCACCGGCCTGGAGCTGACCCAGAAGTCGCTGCTGCAGGCCTTCGAGGCCAACAATCTGCGGCGCGTCGCCCCCGAACCGGGCGATCCCTTCGACCCGCACCTGCACCAGGCGATGATGGAGCAGCCCTCGGACTCGGTCCAGGGCGGCCAGGTCATCCAGACCCTGCAGGCCGGCTACGCCCTGTTCGGCCGCACCGTGCGCCCGGCCATGGTCGTGGTCGCCGCCAAGGGCTCCGGCGCCGCGGCCGGGAACGCCGCCTATGTCGCCGCCGGCGCCACCGGCGGCAATTTCGACCGGAAGGCTTAGTCCTCCCCCATGGGGGAGGGGGACCGCGTCGCGGGGGAGGGGGCTTGCCACGGGCGCCGGCGGAGGGGGCCCGCCCCCCTCCGGCCAGTCCCGCCTCACCCGGGGCGTGAGCCCGGCCCGGCCCGGCGCAGGGTCAGGTTGAGCCGCCCCCCGCCGGGGATCAGCCCCGACGACCCGGCCAGAATCCGGTCGATTCCGTGCCGCGCCAGCCGGGCCGGGCCGGTCAGGGCGCAGACGTCGCCCGAGGCCAGCCGCAGCGACCG
>NZ_CALMZS010000228.1 GCF_937870815.1 uncultured Brevundimonas sp. | reverse complement strand
GAGGCGGTCGTCCGGAAAGTTCCCGGGTTGCGGCGCTGTCTATCAGCTACCTGATCTCGACCCAAACCCATGCCCGGCGCATCAGTGACGACAGGGCGCGGGACTCGATGGGTCCCGTTGGACCTCCAATCCCGACGGGGGCACCGTGACGCCCTTTGTCGCACTGTATCTCATCGTCAGCCTGGTCGGAGTGGCGCTCATCTGGGTCAGGGGTGGTCATCCGGAGCGAATGGGTGCCGTGTTCTGGCTGGTCGCCTGGATGTTCCAGATGCCACTCAACGACCTCCGGCTCGGTGATCTGCGGTGGGGTGTTGCTCTGGTTGATCTCGCGTCCTTCGCCGCCTTCGTCTGGTTGGCGCTGCGCCATGAGCGTTGGTGGCCGATCGCGGTTTCCGCCTGTCTCCTGCTGACCGTCGCAACGCACCTGTTCGCGCTCCTGGTGCCCGGGGGAACACCTCGCGGTGAAGCCAGCGCCCAGTTGGGGTTCGGCCTGCTCGCGATTGTGACTCAGGTCGCCGGCGTTTTGGAGCGGTGGCTGGCCGGGGAAACACCGGCCAGCGCGGCGGCGACGTGGAAACGAATATGCCCCTCGGCTGAGCGGGGCCAATCCTCCGCAGGCCGGGTCGCTCTGGTTCCGGTCCGACGGCCCCAGGCCGGATGAAGGCCTTCACCCGGGCGAGCCCCTGCCCGCCATGGCCTGGGCCGCACCACCGGGTCTGGAGAAGATCCCGTCGCACCCGAGCCATAGATTTTCCTGTTCCTGACCACAGAGTTTATCGATTGTCCTTAGATCATCGACCCGTCTAGGCTTGCGCCAATCGCGCCAGACGCAGGAGGACATCATGGACGGCAACGCCGGCGGCCCCACGCCCCTCAACGATCCGAAGAAGGAAAAGGCCGCGCTGCGGTCGCTGCTGGGGCGAACCAACCGCGACTGGTGGCCGAACCATCTGGCCGTCGACATCCTGCATCAGCAGGGCCGGACCGGCGATCCGATGGGCGACGACTTCAACTATGCCAAGGCGTTCAAGGCGCTCGACTATGCGGCGGTCAAGCGGGACCTGACCGCGCTGATGACCGACAGCCAGCCGTGGTGGCCGGCGGACTATGGCCACTACGGCCCCTTCTTCATCCGCATGGCCTGGCATTCGGCCGGCACCTATCGCACCGGCGACGGTCGCGGCGGCGCGGGCGCGGGGCAGCAGCGGTTCGCCCCTCTGAACAGCTGGCCGGACAACGGCAACCTCGACAAGGCGCGGCGCCTGCTGTGGCCGATCAAGCAGAAATACGGGGCCAGCCTGTCGTGGGCCGATCTGATGATCCTGGCCGGAAACGTGGCCATCGAGAGCATGGGCGGGCCGGTGTTCGGCTTCGGCGGCGGCCGGGCCGATGTCTGGGAGCCCGAGAAGGACGTCTACTGGGGCACCGAGGAGAAGTGGGTCGGCGAGGAGGGCAATGAGACCCGCATCCAGCCGGACAAGGGGATGGCGCTGGAGAGCCCGCTGGCGGCGATCCAGATGGGGCTGATCTATGTGAACCCGGAAGGGCCGGGCGGCGTGCCGGACGCCCTGCAGTCGGCGCGCGACATCCGCGAGACCTTCGCCCGCATGGGGATGAACGACGAGGAGACGGTGGCCCTGACAGCGGGCGGCCACACCTTCGGCAAGGCCCACGGCGCCGGCGACGCCAAGAAGGTCGGCGTCAGCCCGGAAGGGGCGGACATCGCCCAGCAGGGCCTCGGCTGGATCTCCGGCCACGAGAGCGGCATGGGCGACCACACCATCACCTCGGGCATCGAGGGCGCCTGGACGCCCACGCCGACCACCTGGGACATGGACTATTTCAACATGCTGCTGGACCACGAGTACGAGCTGACGCGCAGCCCGGCCGGGGCCAAACAGTGGCATCCGGTCGGCGATCCGCCCGAGACCCTGGCCCCCGCAGCCCACACGCCGGGCAAGAAGGTCCCGACGATGATGACCACCGCCGACATGGCGATGAAATTCGACCCCGAGTACCGCAAGGTGATGGAGAAATTCCGCGCCGACCCGGCCTATTTCGCCGACGCCTTCGCCCGCGCCTGGTTCAAGCTGTGCCACCGCGACATGGGGCCGAAGGTCCGCTACCTCGGACCGGAAGTGCCGGCTGAAGATCTGATCTGGCAGGACCCGATCCCGGCGCGGGTGGGTCCGGACCTCACCGCCGCCGACATCAGCGCGCTGAAGGAGCAGATCGCGGCCTCGACCCTGACGGTGGCCGATCTGGTCACGACGGCCTGGGCGGCGGCGGCGACCTATCGCGGGTCGGACCACCGCGGGGGCGCCAACGGCGGCCGGCTGCGGCTGGAGCCCCAGCGGTCGTGGGACGTCAACCAGCCCGGAAAGCTGGCCCATGTGCTGGAGGTCTATGAGGCCATCAAGGGCGATTTCGACGGCGAACGCATCGTCTCCATCGCCGACCTCATCGTTCTGGGCGGCTCGGTCGGCATCGAGAAGGCGGCCAGGGCCGGCGGCCATGCGGTCGAGGTTCCCTTCACCCCGGGCCGCACCGACGCCAGTCAGGAGCAGACCGACGTCGAGGGCTTCGCCGTGCTGGAGCCGAAGGTCGACGGTTTCCGCAACTATCTGCAGGTCCGGTACAACGTCCCGACCGAGGAGCTGCTGATCGACCGGGCCCAGCTGCTGGGCCTGACGGCGCCGGAGATGACGGTTCTGGTCGGCGGCCTGCGGGTGCTGGGCGCCAACCACGGCGGGTCGAAGCATGGGGTGTTCACGGATCGGCCGGGCCAGCTGACCAACGACTTCTTCGTCAATCTTCTGGATATGCGGACGGGTTGGAAACAGGTCGATGACAGCGGCGACGAGACCTTCATCGGCTCGGACCGCCTCACCGGCGAGCCGCGCTGGACGGCGACGCGCACCGATCTGGTGTTCGGCTCCAACTCCCAGCTGCGGGCGCTGGCGGAGGTCTACGCCTCGGCCGACGCCGGAGAGAAATTCGTCCGCGACTTCGTCAAGGCCTGGACCAAGGTCATGAACGCCGACCGCTATGACCTGACCTTGAAGGAGGAGTTCGGCGCGGCGGCCGCCTGAGACAGGGCTTGGTGGCTGAAAGGTTCATCACGACGGTCACAACGGAAGTCACAACGGGCACGACGGGAACGGTGATCTTTCCTCAAGACCGGTTTCTTGAGGGGTGATGAAATCGCGGCTTCGCCGCCTTGATTGATCAAAGCCCTGGATGAGTGCCTGGGCCATTTCCCCGGACCCCGTTGTGTCCGTCGTGACTTCCGTTGTGCCCGTTGTGATGAACCCGCCGCCGCCACCTCCATAAGGTCGTCTGATTGCCTTTGGCCAAAGCGATAGCGGACGCCTATATGTCGGCCATGCTCCCGACCCTGCGTCAGCTCCTGTATCTCAAGCTCCTGGCCGAGCACGCCTCGTTCAGCCGCGCGGCCGAGGCCGCCCATGTCAGTCAGCCGGCCCTGTCGGCCGGGGTGCAGGAGCTGGAGAAGATTCTCGGGGCCCCGGTCGTCGAGCGTACCCGCGGCAATGTGCAGCTGACCGCCGTCGGGGCCGAGGCGGTGCGGCGGGCCGAGGACGTGCTGGCCCGGACCGAGGACCTGGTCGAGGCGGCGAGGAACGCCGGCAAGCCGCTGTCGGGCCGGTTCCGGCTGGGGGTGATCCCCACGGTCGCGCCCTTCCTGCTGCCGGCCAAGCTGCCGGGGCTGAAGGCGGCCTATCCGGCCCTGCGCCTGTTCATCCGCGAGGACCTCACGCCGCGGCTGGTGGCGGGCCTCAGGGCCGGGCATCTCGACGCGGCGGTGATCGCCCTGCCCTATACGGCCCCCGGGGTCGACCATGCCCGCATCGGCGACGACGAGATTCTCGCCGCCGCCCCGGCCGGCCACGCCCTGGCCGGGCCCGGCCCGATCCCGCCCGGCTCCCTCAAGGCCGAGGACCTGATCCTGCTCGAGGACGGCCACTGCCTGCGCGACCAGGCCCTGGCCGCCTTCGACATCGATCCGCCCAAGGGCGAGGACGTGTTCGCCGCCACCTCGCTGCACACCTTGGTGCAGATGGTCTCATCCGGGCTCGGGGTCAGCTTCCTGCCCGAGATGGCGGTGCGGGCCGGCCTGGCCGACATGCCCGGCGTGGTCGTCCGCTCGATCGCCGCCAAGGCCCCGCGGCGCGAGATCGTCGTGGCCTGGCGCGCCGGCTCCAGCCGCGCCGCCGAGGCGAAGCTGCTGGCCGAGGCGCTGCGGATCGACTGACCGGGCGCCGGTTCAGCTCGACAGGCAGACCACCTGGGCCACCCGGAGGTCGCGGCGCAGGTCGTCGGCGACCAGGCCGTAGTTGTCGATGGTGACGGTGCGGCCGGTCAGCGGCTCATCGGCCTTCTGCAGGCCGCGGACCGCCGGCGCGAAGGTGTCGGGCGCGGTGGTGTAGATGCGGCCGCGGCGCGGACTCTCGGCGATGGTCACGCCGACGGCGCGGCCCTGGCGGTCGAGCGCCGGCGCGCCGGACAGGCCGGCGAGGGCGCCGTCCAGCCGGTCGGTGCGCCCGACCTCGGCCCAGGCCAGCACCGGCTCGTCGCGCTGGCCGCGTCCGCGCACCCGCAGGGTCTCGCGGCCCAGCAGGCGCGACGTGACCTCGCCGGCGCGGCCCTGCGGAAAGCCGGGGTGGAAGGCGCGCTGGCCGCGGCGCAGGACCTCCCCCGAGGCGAGCGGAACGGCGGCGGGGCCGCCGGCGGTCTGCAGCACGGCGATGTCGGCGCGCGGCGCGAGGCGGACGTCGGCGGCGACGGCGCGGCCGCCCCCGACCATGATGGCCGGACGGCGGCAGCCCTCGACGACGTGGCGGGCGGTGACCCAGCGGCCCTCGCGGGCGATGGAGAAGGCCGTGCCCGAGGCGGGCTGGAACGGAATGTCCGGCGCATGGACGGTGACGGCGGGATCGAACGGGGTGACCGGCCCGAGCAGGGCCCCTTCCATCTCGTCCGGGGGCGGCGGGGCGGGCGGCGCGTCGGCGTTCTCGCGCTGACCCAGCGACAGGCCGATCAGGGCGGCGAGGACGAGGGTGTAGATCACCCAGTCGGGCGGACGCATGCAGGTTCCAGGTTCTAGGGGCCAGGTTCTAGGGGAGGAGACACCAACCGCCTCCTCAAAGCCGTCAACATCCGGCCGACCTCTTCAGCTTGAGTCAAGACGGCGTCAACTTCGGCCCGCGGCGCGAGCTCGAGTTCGGAAGCGAGAATCAGGAAGGTCTCGAGCTCGGCCAGCGATCCTCTGGCCGTCCATCTGGCCCGAAATCCGGTACTCCTCGTGCTTCGGGAACCGTCGCGTCAATCGATAGACGGTCACCGCCACCCTCATCGCCTTCCTCCAGACCGTGAGGTCCCGGTAAGATCGAACCGTCATCGGCATCCTCCCGGGAATCATCCCCGGAACCTGGCCCCCAGAACCTCGAACCTACCCGGTCAGGGCGGCGGCGAGGATCACCGCGGTGGCCAGCTTGGCGCCGACCAGCAGGACGGCGGCCGAGGTCTCGCCCTCGCTGATGCGCTGGGGCAGGCCGGTCAGCAGCAGATCGACGACGCGGAAGACCAGCAGCTGCAGCACCACCGTGGCCACGCCCCAGATCAGGATGTCGCGCACCGAGGTGGAGACGCTGAGGCTGACCGCCAGCGGGATCGCCAGCCCGACCAGGACGCCGGCGAAGGCCACCGAGGCGGCGGCGTTGCCGTCGCGGATCAGGGCGATCTCCTTCCACGGCGTCAGCAGGGCGTAGATCACGGCGCCGGCGACGAGCAGGCCGAGCGTCACCGCCAGATGCAGCACCGTGGTCGGAAAGCCGGTGGCGAAGGCCTGGACCTCGGGGCTTTCGAGCACGGTGGAGAGAGACGGGGAATCCATGGCGGTCCGGGCGGCTGACACAGCAAGGCTGTGCCCCATTGCGGCCCCAATCCGCAAGCGCGTCAGCGCCACACCTGGTGAGGAATTGTTACGCCGCCTCCACCGCCCCGGCGGCGGCGGCCTGCCCGGCGCGGCGGACGCTGGCGCGAACCTTTTCGCTCTCGGACTTGAGCTGGCCGCAGGCGGCGAGGATGTCGCGGCCGCGCGGGGTGCGGATCGGCGAGGCGTAGCCAGCCTTGTTGAGGATGGCCGCGAAGCGCTCGATGGTCTTCCAGTCCGAACATTCGTAGGCCGTGCCGGGCCACGGATTGAACGGGATCAGATTGACCTTGGCCGGAATGCCCTCGATCAGCTTCAGCAGGGCGCGGGCCTCGTCGGGGCTGTCGTTGACGCCCTTCAGCATGACGTATTCGAAGGTCACCCGGCGGGCGTTGGACAGGCCGGGATAGGCCCGGATGCCGGCCATCAGCCGGGCGAGGTCGTACTTCTTGTTCAGCGGCACCAGCACGTCGCGCAGGGCGTCGTTGGTGGCGTGCAGGCTGATCGCCAGCATGGCCTGGGTGCGGGTTCCCAGCACGTCGAGCTGGGGCACGACGCCGGAGGTCGAGACGGTGATCCGCCGCCGCGACAGGGCGATGCCCTCATTGTCGGAGATGATGTCGATGGCGTCGGCGACATGGTCGAGATTGTAGAGCGGCTCGCCCATGCCCATGAAGACGATGTTGGACAGGCGGCGGTCCTCCTTGGGCGAAGGCCATTCGCCGAGGTCGTCGCGGGCCACCTGGACCTGGGCCACGATCTCGGCGGCGGTCAGGTTGCGGACCAGCTTCTGGGTGCCGGTGTGGCAGAAGGTGCAGTTCAGGGTGCAGCCGACCTGCGACGACACGCACAGGGCCCCGGCGCGGCCGACGTCGGGGATGTAGACGGTCTCGATCTCGATGCCGGGGGCGGTGCGGATCAGCCATTTGATCGTGCCGTCGCCCGAGGCCCGGCGCTCGACGATCTCGGGGCGGGCGAGGGTGAAGGCGGCGGCCAGCCTGGCCTGCATGTCCTTCGCCACATTGGTCATCGCCGCGAAGTCGGTGACGCCGTAGTGATGGATCCAGCCCCAGATCTGGCTGGCCCGCATCCTGGCCTTTTCGGGCGCGCAGACGTCCGCGTCGATCAGCGCCTGACGCAGGCCCGCGCGCGTCAGGCCGGACAGGTTGACGGGGGCCGAGGGAACGGCCGCTGACGTGCGCGAAAGGTCGAGCGTGAGGCTCAAGGCGGCATCCTTGGGTGGCGGGAGGCGCGGCTTATACCACAGATCGGGCTGGTTTTAAGGCGAGGACGCCGACTGAAAAAACGCCGTGTCAGAGTCGGCAGAGTCGGCAGGGTCGCGGTGGAAAAACATGGTGGCAGAGTCGGCAGAGTCTACATCCTCGTCAGGAGAAGGCGCCTGTGGCGGCGGTTCGGGATTCGGTTGTCAAAGAACGCGACGCAGAAACACCGGCATTATACGCCCGCTGTCTCCTCCGGCGGGTTCATGACGCTGGGGGAGAGGCTGTCGCCCATGAAAACAAGCGGTTGTCTGCTGAAAGCATGATGGTTGGCGACGGATTTGCAGCGCAGCAAACCCTGCTTTCGTCATCCTCCGGCGAGCGCAGCGAGACCGGGGGACCCAGCGGCGCCGAAGGCGATCTGTTCAGGCAGACTGTCGTGGGCCGCGGCGCTCCCGACACCTTCGCGCTCGCGCGCGCCGCTGGGTCCCCCGGTCTGCGCGGCTATGCCGCTTGCCGGAGGATGACGAAAGGAGGGGGAGGCTGCAGGTGGGAGTGCTGCTTCCGCTACCGAACTCTTTGCGACCTTTCCAGCTAACTTTGCCGTAGGGGCCAGATAGGCTTAGGCCAGAGTGTTCGGAGAGCGGGAGGGATAGGATGAGAGTGTTCAGGCCTTTTATTCTGGCAGTGGTCGCATCGTTGGCGACATCCGCTTGCGAGAACGGGTCCGCCCCACCTCCGGACGCCTCTATCCCAGCATGGTTGCGGCAACAGGTTTCGGACGGTGGCCGGTTTCCGCCCGTGATTGAGCAGGTCACCTATGGAGGACAACCCGCCTATCATACCGTTGCGACAAACCGGTACGACACTGGCGACGAGCACAGCCTGTTCTCCGCGGACGGGAAACTCATTTGCCGCTTTGGCGGATATGCGGGGCGGGTAACCTCGGGCTCCTGCGATTTAGACAAGATCGCTTATGTGCGCACGCTATACGATCCCGATTAGACCAACCGAGAAGGTCCGCTTCCACCCTCAGCGGACGCTGCCTCAGATCGAGAAACTCACCCCGCAGCCGCAGCTGGAGGCCGCGTTCGGGTTGCGGACCACGAACTGGGCGCCGGCGAGGTCGTCGACGAAGGCGATTTCGGAGCCCTTGAGGAAGGGCAGGGAGACCGGGTCGACGAGGGCGGCCTGGCCGGCGGCCTCGATGCGCAGGTCGTCGGGCTCGGCCGTCTCGACCAGTTCGAAACGGTACTGGAAGCCGGAGCAGCCGCCGCCGTCGACGGCGACGCGGAGCAGGACCGGCCGGTCCTCGGCCCCGGCCAGCGTCGCCAGGCGGGCGGCGGCGCTTTCGGACAGGGTCAGGCCGTGGCCGCCGGCGTGGGGCGAAATCCGGAAGGCGGGGCTGGATTGGACGGTGCTCACGGGGCTCTATATGAGGCGCGGACGGGCGATCGCAAAGGCCCGGTCCGCGAATGAGCCGCCGTGTTGATCCCCGAACGGGCCGCCTATGCCGAATATCCCGAGCACAGCCGCGGCCGGCTGACGCCCGAACCGATCAGCCGCACCCGCAACGCCTACGCCCGCGACCGCGACCGGATCATCCACGCCACCGCCTTCCGCCGCCTGAA
>NZ_CALMZS010000227.1 GCF_937870815.1 uncultured Brevundimonas sp. | reverse complement strand
GCCAACTATCAGGCCGCGCTCGCCCGCCTCGGCGGCTGACCGGTCCGCCGACGAAGGCCGTTGACGGCGCGGGCTTCGGCGGCGTTATTGGGGGCTCCATCCGCGCGAGCCTTTCATGCCCCAGGACAATCGTCTTCTCATCGCCATCGGCGCCGGCCTGGCCATCGTCGCGGCCGTGGTGATCGCCCTGATTTTCAGCGCCGGCCGCGACCGGAACCCGGCTCCGCCGCCGGCGGCGCAGGGCGGGCTGACCGTCGATGTCGCCGACGCCCCGGAGCTGAACACGACGCGCGAACTGCGCTGCTTCGTCGATGGCCAGTACATCGGCCTGGCGACCCTGTCCGACTGCGCGCGGCGTAACGGCGTGGCCACGGACGCGCTCGACGTCGGCATAGACGAGACCGGCTCCCTCGCCGCGGCCCCGACCGCCGCCTTCGCCCCGCCGCCCGGCGCCCCGCCGGTCGAGCTGACCGAGGCTGAGCCGCCGCCGCTGACCGAACACCAACCTGACGAGCCCTCCGTTCAGCCCGCTTCCGGTGCCGCCTGCCTGCGCTACACCGGCTCCGACTGGCGCTCGCTGTCGTCCAGCATGGGTTTGAACGCCTGTGTCCAGGCGCTGTATTCGGGCACCTGTGTGAGACCCGGCGAGGCCCTGTATGGCCGCTGGGGCGACATGACCCTCAGGCTCGTGCCCCGCCGGGTCGAGCAGTCACCCGACAACAGCCGGTTTCGCACCCTGGCCGAGCAGGATCGCAGCTGCCAGTTCCCGGGGCTGCGCTGATGAGGGCCGTCCTGTTCCTGTGCCTCGCGGCCGGCGCGCTCGGGCTCGCCGCCTGCGGAGAAACCGTTGAGGCCCCGTTCGACCGGGGCGTCTGTTACGCCGTCGAGGCCGGGGCACAAGGCGAGCCGCCCCGCTTCAACAAGGTGGCGGACAACCAGCCGCAGATCGAATTCTGCGCGGCGCGGCTGGAAGAGGTGCGTCTGCGCTTCCTGCGCATGGGGGGCAGTCGTCAGGAGGTCGTCGGCTCCTATCAGGGCCAGTTTATCTTCATCGACCGCGCGGGGGTGTGGATTTCGCCGACGCTGGAGGGGTCCAGGTTCATCCTGCTGGCCCGAACCGGCGACGGTCGGCTGGCTATACCCGGCGCCATCCAGCGGGCCATCGACGGCACACCGGTTGCGGTGGCCGCCCCGCCGCCGGAGGCTTCGCAGAAAGGCCCCTAGACGCGACGGAACAAACATGGAACAAACCGCAATCTGTGGATTGCGAGACAAAGCCGACCCGCGGCGATCCAAAGCGCGGTAGGCCCGCACAATGGACAACCGGCTCCGAACGGCATGAAACGCACGGGCCAGAACGAAGAAGGAGCTCGGCGATGGCGGGCAGCGTCAACAAGGTCATTCTGGTCGGCAACCTGGGCAAGGACCCGGAGATCCGCACCCTCAACTCCGGCGAACGGGTGGCCAACCTGTCCCTCGCAACCTCGGAACAGTGGCGCGACAAGGCGACCGGCGAGCGCAAGGAAAAGACCGAGTGGCACCGGGTGGTCATCTTCAACGAGAACATCGTCAAGGTGGCCGAGAACTATCTGAAGAAGGGCTCGACGGTTTACATCGAGGGCTCGTTGCAGACGCGGAAGTACGAACAGGCCGGCGTCGAGAAATACACCACCGAGATCGTGCTGCAGAAATTCCGCGGCGAGCTGACCATGCTGGGCGGACGTAATGACAGCGCCGGCGGCGGGGCCTCGCGTGGCGGTGATGACGACTATTCCTCAGGCTTCTCCACCGGCGGCGCCAACAAGCCCAGCGGTCCCAGGGAAAGCTACGACCTGAACGACGACATTCCGTTTTAGGGCTGGTCGAGGTTCGGGACTCGCACGGGATGCGGTTCTGGTTCCAAGCCCCAAAATGCGGACGTCAGGGAATCGCCCGGGCCCGGCAGAGGCCCGATGGGTGAAGATGGAGCCGCATTGGCCTGGCAAGACGATCGGCGAGTGATCTTGGGCCCCCCGACGCCAGACGCCCGCGCCGTATTGGCAGGGAGACGCGCTCGTCCCTGACCCGTGACGCTTCAGGTCCATTCCGGGTCCCATTTGAAGGCCGGATCAATCCAGTCGCCGAGGCGGCCGTCGGGGCGGGCGAGGGCGTGGATGCGGTCCATCTGCTCCGGCGTCAGCTGGAAGTCGAAGATGTCGAAATTCTCGGCCGCGCGGCCCTCCTTCGCGGTGCGGGGGATGGCGA
>NZ_CALMZS010000226.1 GCF_937870815.1 uncultured Brevundimonas sp. | reverse complement strand
GAGACGATGATCTGCAGGGCCAGCACGGCGAAGGCCAGCATGATGCCGATCATGGCCAGGCCCAGGATCAGGGCGTCCGCCATGTTGCCGACGACGTCGAGCGGATTGTCGACCGGCGCGGGCGTCTCCCCGAGCGCCTTCACGATCTCCCAGCCCTGGGCGAGGATAGCCCCCGGGTTGAGGAACTCTTGCCGGCTCAGGGAGCCGCCGCCAGCCGTCAGCCCCAGCTCCAGAAAGCCGGCATAGAGGGTCTCGGACAGCCGCTGCCAGTCGTTGATCAGCCAGGCGAAGGCGCCGATCAGCAGCACCTTGCCGAAGCCCGAGGCCAGCACCTCCCGGTTGGAGGACAGCGCCCACTGGATGCCGGTCAGGGCGACGACCAGGACGATGAGCAGGCCGAACACGCCGTTGACCGAACCCTGGAGGGCGTCGAACCCGGCCGAGATGGTGTCGGAAAACACCACCATCAGCTCGTTGGGCGTTTCCACTCCGACCGTCATCGCCCCGCTCCCTCAGTCGTTCGCGTGAGACAAGGGATCGAAGCGCGGCGCGGCCGGCGCGGCGGCCTGACGGCCCCACCGCTGGCGCCGGGCGGCGTCTCCGGAGGCGCGGTCCGCCGCGTCGCGCGCCGTGGCCTCGGCCATCAGCCGGGACTGGGCCAGCATGATGGTGCGCAGCGCCGCCAGGTCTTCGGCCAGCACGGCCAGAAGCTGGTTGGACGACTGGACCGCCGCCGTCTGGCCGGTCGCCGCCTGGCTGGCGGAGAGCGCCCCGGCCAGCCTCTGCGACCGGCCCTGCCCCAGCCGTTCCAGCTCGGCGGCCGTCCGCGCCACGTCCTCGGCGGTGCGCCGGGCGTTGGCCGTGCGCGCCTCGCCCTGCTCCAGCAGGCTCAGCATGTCCGAGCCGGACAGATCGTCGGGGTACAAACTCCGGAACTGCTGCTCCAGACCGCTGACCGAGCTGGCGATCCCGCGCGCCGTCCGCGCCAGCTCGGCCATGTCCCGCAGCGACTGGCTGGATTGCGTCAGGTGGCTGTAGGGCGAGGCCGCCAGACTGCGCGCCTCGTTGGCGAGGCTCTCGAGCTGACGCGCCGCCTGCAGCGCATTTTCGATGTGATTGCGCGGGTCGAACACCACCTGCTGGGCCGGCGCCGGCGTGGCGCCCAGCAGGCTGACGGCGACGAGGCCGACGGCGACGATCTGGATGGACCTATTCGGCCGCGAGCGGGCCGGCGAAGGCGTCGAAAACGGAATCCACATTTTGCACTCCCTTGGCTTTGAGGAAATCGCGGGCGAAGCCGCCCGGTCGACCGTCGTCAGGTCCCGATCGCTCCAGGAGGGAGTCGATCAGGGTCTGGTCTTCCGGCGCGCTCGAGCCGCACAGGGCGAGGGCCACGCCGGTGAGGCGCAGGTCGAACAGCCGCCGGCCGCGCGGCTGGCGCCAGTAGTAGGCCCGCTTGGGCGTGGCGAAGGCGATCAGCTCAAGCTGGCGCCGGTTCAGGCCGAAGCCCCGGTAGAGTTCGGCGGACGACGGCTCCAGGGCGCGGGGATTGGGCAGGAAGACCTGGGTCGGGCAGCTCTCGATCAGACTGGCCGCGATCGAGGAGGCCGCCACGTCGTCCAGGCTCTGGGTGGCGAACACCACGCAGACCCGCTTCTTGCGCAGTGTCTTCAGCCATTCCCGTATCCGGGCCGCGAAGGCGGTCTCGCCGAGGAACAGCCAGGCCTCGTCGAGGACCAGCAGGGTCGGCCGGCCGTCGAAGCCCTGTTCGAGATGGTGGAACAGGGCCGAGAGCACCGGCGCCACGGCCGACGGGGTCCCCATCAGGGTCTCCAGCTCGAAGGTGTCGAACCGGGTGGGCGCCAGGGTCTCCCCCGCCCCGTCCAGCAGCGCGCCGTGCGGCCCCTTCAGGGTCAAGGGCTCCATGGCGGCGGCGACCGCCTTGTCCTGAACCAGGGCGCAGAACACCGTCAGCGTCCGCTGCGCGACCGGCGCCTCCGAGAGCGCCGACAGCGCCACCCAGATCTCTTCCCTCACTCGGGGGACCGGCTCCAGCCCGGCCAGGCGCACGGTCTCGGCGATCCATTCCGCGGCCCAGGCCCGTTCGTCCTCCCGGTCGATCCGGGCCAGCGGCTGGAGCGAAAACCGCGCGCCGGGCTCCAGCGCCCGCCAGCGGCCGCCAGCCGCGAGCGTCGCCGCGCGCGCCGACCGGCCCTTGTCGAAGAAGACCACCCGGGCGTCCCGATAGCGGAACCATTGCAGCGCCAGGAAGGACAGCAGGGCGCTCTTGCCCGATCCGGTCGGCCCGACGACCATGGCGTGGCCGACGTCGCCGACATGCAGCACCAGCCGGAACGGCGTCGCGCCGGTCGTGCGCGCCGTCGCCAGCGGCGGCCCGTCCAGGTTGGCGTCCCCGGCCGGCCCCGCCCAGACGGCGGAAACCGGCAGCAGATCGGCCAGGTTCAGCGTCGAGACCAGAGGCCGGCGCACGTCGGCATAGGGCTCGCCGGGCAGAGAGCCCAGCCAGGCCTCCACCGCATTGAGATCCTCGATCCGGGCCACCAGCCCCTGCGCGTTCAGCGCCGCCTCGATCGCGCGGGCCTTGGCCGCCGCCCCCGCCTCGCTGGCGTCCAGAACGGTGACCGTCAAAGTCAGATAGCCGAAGGCGCAGGACTCCGCGCCGAGCGCCGCGAGGGCGCCGTCGCACTCTTCGGTCTTGGACGCCGCATCCGTATCGAGAAGCGGCACCTCCTCCTTGGTGATGGCCTCGCGCAACAGGACGCCGACGCCCTTGCGCTTGGCGAACCAGCGCTTCCTCAGCTTGACGATCTCCCGCTCGGCCTCGGGCTTGTCGAGGCCGATCCAGCGCGCCGTCCAGCGGTACTCGAACGGCAGGGCGCCAAGGGCATCGAGCAGTCCGGGCCGGGTCGCCGACGGCAGGCCCCGCACCGAGACCACCTTGAGCCAGCGATCGCCGAGACGGGGCGCGACCCCGCCCGTCAGGCCGGCGTCGGCGAGCCAGGCGTCGAGGAACATCGGCGTCTCCAGCGGCCGGACCGCGAAGGCCCGGGGCGAGACGCTGTCATGCAGCCAGGTCAGAAGGTCCGCGTCATCGAGCCGTTCGATCTCCGGCAGGGCGTCGGACAACAGGTCGAGCGTCATATCGGCTTCGCGGCCGAAAGCCTCCAGCGACACCCGCCAGTCGTGGCCGCCCCTGGCCAGACCGTCGAACAGCCAGCGCTCCATGCGGCGGGTTTCGTCGGCGGGCGGCAACCAGGTCAGGGCCAGCCGGAAGTCCGTCTCGAAGGCGGGATCGGCGGTCTCGAAGCGGCTGCGTCGTTCCGCGTCGAGCAGCCAGGCGACCTCGAGGTCGAAGGCGCTCTCCGGATAGGCCGTCGCGGGACGGCGGCGCGCCTCCATATGCAGACACCAGCCCGATCCCAGCCGCTTCAGGGCGTTGTTGAGCCGGGCGCGCACCGCCATCAGCTCGTCCTCGGTCGAGGACTCCAGGTCGGGCCCGCGAAACCGGAAGGCGGCCAGGAAGGACCCGTCCTTGTTCAGGACCACCCCGGGCGCGACCAGCGCGGCCCAGGGCAGGTGGTCGGCCAGGGCGGCGGGACGGCGGCGATGTTCGTCGAGGAACCGCATCGCGCCCTCACCCGTCCAGATGACCGGGCATCGCCAGATGCCGGCGCAGAACATCGAAGAACCGCCGGTCGGACCGCGCCGCCCACAGGCCGATCGCATGGGCGACAGCCCACCACAGCAGGCCCAGCCACCAGATCCGCAGCGCCAGGCCCAGCACCAGGGCGATCGTGCCCATGGCGATGGCGTAGTCGCGCGGCATGCCGGCCATCAGCACCGGTTCGGCCAGGGCCTGGGCCACCGGCAGCTCCCACCCGTCCGGCCGCGGGTCCATCACCCGATCTCCGCGCCGCCGGCGAAGCCGAAGAAGTCGAGGAAGAAGGTCGAGGCCGCGAAAGCGATCGACAGGCCGAACATGATTCCCAGGCCGCGCCGCATCGAGGAGCCGTTCTCGCTCATGGCGATGCCGGCGCCGAAGACGACCACGGCCACGACGGCGGCGGCCTGGACCACCGGTCCGGTGATCGACTGCACCACCTGCTGCAGCGGCCCTTCCCACGGCATGCCGGAGCCTCCCGCCAGGGCCGGTCCGGCCAGCATCAGGCCGCACGTCATCGCTGCGCCGAACAGGCGGCGCCCCAGTCTCCATTGCATGATCTGCTTCCTTTGTTTCAGCGCAGGTCACCGCGCCGCGACTCATTGCAAGCAGATAAAATCCCCGCCTGTCAACGTCATTTGATCAAATAATTTCAACGACTTGTATGCGACTTGCTGACGACTTGGTTTAACTCGGCAAACGACTTTGCCAGGGTCGTGGCCATGACCTTTCCCGACCCGTCCGACGACTTTCGGCGACGTTTGACCAAACCTCGGCAGAGCCGGACTTTGGCCGGCCTCCCTTCCGATATCGACGGTTCAGAACAGCCGGTCCCGGCGATCAGGCCGTCCCTTCAAGGGGGACCCCGCCTTCGGATCCGCGCGCTTCACAGAGGCGCGAACCACGGTGTCGATTCGCGGGCCTCCCTGTTGTCGATGGCGTCGGGCGCAGCCCTGACCGTGCGCCTGGTCCTCCCGGCGTTCGGAAGCGGCAGTTCGGGGCGCGGGGGAACACGCAGGGCTGCGCGCGCCATATTCCCCGGCTGGGCCTGGCGACGGCCGGCCCAGAACGACCCCGGTCCCGGCGATCCATTGCCCAAAGCCGTGGACGGCCGTCTGCAGACGTTCCGATTGATCGCCTTAACCCTGTCGACCGCGTCAATGATCGGCCAGAAGATCGGCCAGAAGATCGGCCAGAAGATCGGCCAGAAGATCGGCCAAACTGGCAAGGCGGAACCTTCTGTAGCCTCAAACGCCTTACATTATAGACACTGCCGGGATATGGATGGCGGATCACTCCGCGCGGAAAGATCGGCCAAAATGCCAGAAGTTCCCGAGTCTCCAACCCGTATCGAGCCCGCTCGTCTCGAAACGCTCCCGGCGAGGATCGCCGATCTCGTCGCCGACCTCGCCGCGCGGTCGGCGGAGCTCGGCGTGGGCCTCCATCCGAAGACCGCGCGTCACCTGGCCGATCTCGTCCGGATCATGAACACCTATTACAGCAACCTGATCGAGGGCCATAACACCCGTCCCCGGGATATCGAAAGGGCGCTGGCCGGGGTCTCCGATGCGGACAAGCGGGATCTCCAGGCGGAGGCGGTCGCCCACTATCGCGTTCAGCAGGAGATCGATCGCCTGGCCGCCGATCACATGCTCCCCGATCCCGCAGATCCCGCATTCCTGCAGCGTCTTCACCGCGACTTCTATGCGGATGCGTCCGAGGCCATGCTGACCATCAAGGGGGCTCGCCACACCTTCCTCATGACGCCCGGAGAATGGCGCCGTGGCGCCGACCAGGATGTCGAGGTGGGCGATCATCTCCCGCCCGCCTCCGAGCAGGTGCCGGCGTTCATGGCCCATTTCCATCGCCGGTTCGCCTTCCAGCCGGCGCCCGGAGAGGGGCTGATCAGCGTGGGCCCGGGCCGGTCCAGCCGGATCGTCGCGATGGCCACCGCCCACCACAGGTTTGCCTGGATCCATCCGTTTCCCGACGGCAACGGCCGTGTTGGACGGCTGATGAGTCACGCCATGGCGCATGAAGCTGGAATCGGGGCTCACGGACTGTGGTCGATCTCGCGGGGACTGGCTCGGGGCCTTGATCCGGGACCGGAAGGACGGACCGAGTACAAGCGTCACATGGCGCGAGCCGACGAGGTCCGCCGCGGGGACCGTGACGGGAGGGGGCATCTGTCCCTGACTCAACTCGAGTCCTTCACCGCCTGGTTCCTGGAGGTTTGTCTCGAACAGGTCGGGTACATGGGAGAATTGTTCGAACTGAACGGCCTGTCCGACCGCCTCGCGAAATATGTTCTGATCTCGGGCCTCCCGGCGGAGGCCAACGCCCTGCTTCAGGAAACCCTGATCCGGGGAGAACTCGACCGCGGCGAGGCCGAGCGCGTGACCCGCCTTCCCGAACGCAGCGCCCGGCGCATCCTCAAGGAACTGACGGAACGCCAGCTCCTCGTGTCCGATACGCCGAAAGGACCCGTCTCGCTTCGCTTCCCCGCCGATAC
This sequence comes from uncultured Brevundimonas sp., assembly GCF_937870815.1. Classification (GTDB taxonomy): domain Bacteria; phylum Pseudomonadota; class Alphaproteobacteria; order Caulobacterales; family Caulobacteraceae; genus Brevundimonas. The sequence goes on along the minus strand of NZ_CALMZS010000226.1, from coordinate 9,660 downwards.
GCTCGACGTCCTGTTTCCACGCCTCTACGCCTAGCGATCACGGACGCGGAGCCGGGTCGCCGCGCGAGATCAGGCCAGCTGATGGCGACGCCGCCTTGCGCCAGCATGATCGGACTTTTGTCTTCATCCTTTCTCGCCAGACCCGGCCAAGGTTCCAAGGCTGGTCGTTTGGCAATACGGGAGTTTGATCCCTCCGGGTGCTCAAACAGCCGGTCTGGAAAAGCCAACATCGCCTATCTGATCAGCCACCCTCGCCCCATGGCCGAAGGGCTGCGCCCGCGCCGCAAGGATATCGCCGAGGAGTTCCGGCGAGGCTTCGTCGGCATGACGCAGGCGCCGGTCAGCCTCGACGAACTGATCGCCGCGCGGGAAGTCCTCATCACGATCATCGTCGATGACATGCCGACCGCCCATCGCGAATTCCTGGTCGGCTTCAAAACCGGCGAACCGGATTGGTCTCTCGTACGCCTGCCGGGCATCGCCGACCTGCCGGCGGTACGCTGGAAGCAATGAAATCTGGACCAGCTCGGGCCCGGCCGGCGCGACCGCCTGGTGGAAGGGCTGCGCGCCGTCTGGCCGTGATAAGGGGGCGCCGCAACCGGAACGACCCCGCCCGGACACCGCCGTCCTGACCGGACTGACCGGACTGACCGGAGTTGCGCGTGGCCGCGCCGCCGGCCACGCCCGCATCAAAAGGCCGCTGCGCCGAAGCGCTTCTCCCGGCGTCGCGATGTCAGCGGTCCACCAGGAAGCAGCGAAGCGCCGGCGCGCTCTGTCCTCACGCGAGCGGCGTCAGCAGGTAACGATCCGTCTCAAGACCCTCGACGGCGAGCACGGCCTCCACCCGTCTGCCCTCGGCCGTGCGCCGGATATGGACGATCCGGTCGACCGCCTCGGCGATCGCGCGCCGGGGCGGCCGGGCGACCACTTCGGTGAGCAGATCTTCCACCCGCCGCAGGACATCCCCGGCCGAATTGGCGTGGATCGTCGACAGACCGCCGGGGTGGCCGGTGTTCCAGCTCTTCAGCGTCTCGAGCGCGGCGGCGCCGTCACGCATCTCCCCGACGACGATCCGGTCCGGCCGCATCCGCAATGCGTCCCGGACCAGATCGACCACGCCGATGGCGACCGGCGCGCGCCGGGTCAGCACCGCCACCACGTCCCAGGCAGAGCACTGCAGTTCCGGCGTATCCTCGATCAGGAAGACCCGGTCCCCGGCGAAGGCGGGTTCGGCGAGCACCGCATTGGCCAGGGTGGTCTTGCCCGATCCGGTGCCGCCGGAGATGAGGATGTTGCGGCGTTCGACCGCCGCCTGTCGCAGCGCGTCCGCCTGGGCCTCCGTCATCACGCCGTCGCGGACATAGTCGGCCAGCCCCCAGATCACCGCGGGGCGTTTGCGGATCGAGAAGGCCGGCGCCGCGACGATCGGGGGCAGCAATCCCTGGAACCGTTCGCCCGTCCCCGGCAGGACGCCGGACAGACGCGGATCCTCGCGCGCCACTGTCTCTCCGACATAGTCGGCGATGAGCTTGATGGCGCGCTCGCGCGCCTCGGGCGAGAGGGACTGGCCGGTGTCCTGACGCCCCTCCCCGCTCCGGTCGAGCACCAGGCGACCGTCCGGGTTGGCGAGGATCTCCACCACTGCCGGCTCCTCCAAGGCGGCGAGGACCGTCGGTCCCAAGGCATGCCGCAGGGCCTCCAGCTTGCGCTCGGCGACGATCGGGTGGGTCGCCATCAGTTCGGCGGGTCGAACGAGCGGGGCTCGCGCGCCGGCCCGGGCGCCGCGTCGCGATCGGACCGGCCGGCGACGATCCGGGCCGCCGTGGCGTCGAGCAGCCGCTCGATGCGCCGGTCCACCGCCGCCTGCACCGTCGGATCCTGATCCACCACCGCGTCCGGCAGGCGCAGGAAGAAGGCCCGCGCCACCTCGATCAGCAGTTCCTGGACGATCTGCATGTCGCGCGCCGTCGATCGCATGTGGTCGCGCAGCGATCGTTCGAGCTGCAGCAGGCGATCCTCGGGATCGGCCTGCGGGCTCTTGAGCAGGCCGCGCGCAATGGCGCGTCCCGCCGCCTGGCTCAGGGGCATCCGCCCGCTGCGCGCCTCCCGGTTCAGGCCCGAGACGATCTTGGGGTCGTTGAGATAGACCTGCACCCGGCTGGTCTGGCGGTTAGTCCTGGCCATCGCTCAATCCTTGAAGTTGGTCGAGGGCGGCCTGCTGGGCCGCCATCTCCTGCGCCACCCGCCCGTAGATGTCGGCCGCCCGCGCCGCCGCCTTCTTGTCGTCCATGGCGGCGGCCACCTCCTTGAACAGGGGCAGGCTCGCCTCCGCGTCCTCGCCGAGACTGCGCCGCCCGGCCCACGAATGCGGACGGCGGCCCGGCGTGTCGACGCGGCGCGCCTGGTCCGGCGCCGGTGCATCGGCCCGGCTGCGGAACGGTTCGCGCTGGTCGTACAGAAGCTTGCGTGTGCGCAGCGGGCGGCAGCCGGCCACGAAGACCAGCTGCCGGTCGTCCGGCAGGGCGCGGATCTCGCCCGGCTCCAGCAGAGGCCGCTCGACCTCCGCCCGGGAGACGGAACTCCGGCCCGAGGCCAGGCCGGCGGGCGAACTGCGGCTGACGCGCGTTTCGGTCACCGACCCCGTCAGTTTCGACACCTTGTCCTGGGTCAGGGGATCCAGCGCCGAGAAGGCGGTGTAGACGGCGCAGTTGTCGAGGATGGTGTTATGGGTCCCGTAGGTCTCCACGATGTCGTTCAGCGACTGGGCGACGAACATCGCCTTGACCCCGTAGCCGCTCATCAGCCGCAGCGACTTCTCGAAGAAGGCCAGCCGCCCCAGAAGCGGGAACTCGTCCATGACCATCAGCAGCCGGTGGCGCTTGGCCCGTCCGGTGGCGTCCCGAGTCTCCTCGGCGGTGAGGGCCTGGGCCGCCGCGTAGAACAGCATCCGCACCAGGGGTCGGAGCGCCGCCGCATCGGCCGGCGCGACCTGGACATAGAGGGAAACGGGCGCCTCGGCGCACATCAGGTCGCCCAGGGCGAAGTCCGACGCCGAGAGCACCCGCTCGACATCCGCCCCGGCCAGCCATTTGAGATAGGAGCGCGCCGTGCCCTGGACCGAGGTGCGGAACCGGTCGTGCATCGCCGCATAGCCCTTGACCGCCGTGCGGATGAACGGATGGGTCCGCGGCGCGCCGTCCGGTCCCCGATCGTGCAGGGTCCTGACCATGACATCCGCCGTCTCGTCGAGATCGGCGAGCAGCTCGCGCACCTTGAGCAGCGTCTTGTCGTCGTCTGCGGCGACATGGAGGACATGCAGGATCACCGCCTCGAGGATCTCCGACGCCGCCTTGTCCCAGATCGCCTCGTCATCCCGCGCGCCGCCGGGATCGGACAGAATGGCCACCAGCCGCTGCACCTGGGCGAGTTCGCCCGGGCCGGGCTGGATTTCCGCCAGCGGGTTCCAGCGCGTGGACGCCGGATCCCGGGGATCGAAATAGAGGGCGTGCGAGAACCGGGACCGCCAGCCGGCCGTGATCCGCCACAGCTCGCGCTTGGGATCGTGCACCAGGACGCTCTGCGGCCACGACAACAAGGTCGGGGTGACATGGCCCCGTCCCTTCCCGCTGCGTGTGCCGCCGGTCACCAGGGTCGGTCGAAGATCGGTCGTCGCCAGCAGCCGTCCCCGCAACAGGCCGAGCACCGCGCCGGCCGGCTCGAGCAACCCCGCGCGGCGGGCCTCGGCCAGCCCGCCCCAGCCCCGGACCCGCCGCACCGACCCGGTCCGGCCGACGAGCGATCCCAGCCCCAGGCCGCCGGCGGCGCCGAGCAGGATCAGCGGCGCGCCGCGCGCCAGCGCCGCCTTGGCCTCGTCCCCGAATTCCGCGCGCCACACCAGGATCGCCCAGGGCGGATAGAGGGCCAGGTCGGGATGAACCCGCAGCGCCGGGCCCAGCGCCGCGGCCCAGTGATAGGTCCAGGCGAACAGCTGGGTCGCCGCCTGCAATCCCAGCAGCAGCCCCAGACCGAACAGGACGACCCGCGCCGGCACCTCAGCCGTCCTCGTCCGGAGAGTCCCGCCGATCGCCGACGACGTCGAGGACGAGCAGCGGCGCGGCCTCCATGCGGCGCTGGTGGTAGGCAACGAGCGCCTGTCGCAGCGCAGGCGTCGAGCCGGCGTCGAAGAGACGCAGGATCGCGACGGCCTCGGCGTCGCGGTCGCGAAAGATCCGGCGCTCCGCCGCCTCCAGCGGCCGCAGCTGGCGGCCGACCCGGTCGAAGGCCTCCGCGAGAACCTGATTGCCCGTCCCGCGGACGACGCGGTCGAGAGACCCGGCGAGCCGGTGCTCCGGCGCGGCCGTCGAGGGGACAGGATCGTCGCGATCGTGGGCGGCCGCGATCAGGTCCAGGCTCGCCGTCAGGCAGTGAAGGCGGAAGGCGAACCGGTCCCTGACGAGGGCCGCGTCCATCCGCGGCGCCAGATAGCCGCCGTACGGAGCCCGTTCGATCAGACCCTCGCCGCAGAGCCACGCCAGCGCTTCCCGAACCGGCGTCGTCGACAGCCGAAGACGCCGCGCCTCTTCCACGATCACCACGGGCGTCCCCGGCGCGAACGCGCCCTGCTGCGACAGCCGCCGAAGACTGTCGAGGGCCTGAAGAAAGGGATCACGCTTTCGGGTCACCACCGGCTCCGAAAAAAGGGGGGAGCCCGGACTATCGAGGGGGATCGGGACACTCGCCAACGGGTTGCACGCCTTTTCCGTAGGGCTCGCCATAAAACGTCGAGATATCCGCCGTGGGCTGTCGGCTCATCCGCCGCTTTGTGGCGGCTTCACCCTTGCTGTGTACGGAAACGAAAGGTTGGGCGTTGCTCCCTCTGGCGTCCCGTCGCACCATCCCCGGTTTGAGAGGTTCGCTGATGAGTGGAGTTCCGCCTGACCCGCCGCGTGATGGAGAGTTGCTGTCGGCGGCGGTCAAGGCGGTGCGCAGACATCGCGGCCTGACCACCGCCGAGGTCGCGGCCGCCATGAACATGGCCCTGAGGACCTATGAGCGTTTCGAGTCCGGCGCCACCCGCCTGAACCTGGACCATATCCACAGGTTCGCCGCCGCGACGAACAGCGATCCCTATGCGCTCATCCTGGCCGTCGTGATCGGCTCGCCCGAGTTCGCCCGACGCAGCGCGGACAACAAGATGGCCACCATCCTGACCATCGCGGTGCAGCGGTTCGACCGGACCATCCAGGATCGCCTGCTCGACCTCGATGCGCGGACCCTGATCGCGGCGGTCACCGGCATGTTCGACACCCTGCTGGACGGCGATGAGACCAGCGAACAGGCCCAGGCCTGGCTCAAGACAGGCGCGGCGGAGTTGCTCGCCACGCGACCCAAACCGGGCCGCTGACCCTGCAATATACTCCAGATATAGCTTTTCAGCGCCTCTCCCCGCGCGCTCACTCCCCTGGCGCCACATCCGTGGCGATCAACCCAAGGAGAGACCGTGATGACCCCCACCAAGCTCCGTTTCGTCAGCTTCGGCAGCGCCAGGACCCTGACCCGGGACCTGCTGTCCGGCCCCTATACGGAGATCAACGTCTTCGACAGTCGTGACCCCGCCGGCTGAATGAGCCGCGGACGGCCGTCGTCGGCGGCCGTCCGCAACCTTCGATACCCCCATGACGGGTCCGCTCCGGCGCGCAGCATGCTCCCGGGGCGAGCCCGAGAGGAGATACCAAGATGAAAACCCCCAAACTCCGCCTGGTCAGCTTCGGCAGCGCCAGGGCCCTGACCCGGGACATGCTGGGCGGCCAGCATACCGAGATCAATATCTTCGACAGCCGCGACCCGGCCTGAACGGCGCGCGGACGGTCGCCTTCGGCGGCCGTCCGCGACCCGCAAAGGAGACATCCATGCCCATCGATCTGTGGTGTGCGCCGGGCGTGTTTCTGGCCCAGGTGCACGAAGACGTCGTGGTCCTCGACGTGAAGGCGGACCGCTACGACTGCCTGCTCGACGCGGCGGACCGGATCGTCATCGGGCCGGACGGCTCGCTCCGGACGTCGGACCAGGATGTCGCCCACGACCTTCTGGCCGCGGGCATCGGCTCCGCCGATCGGCCCCCGGCGCCCCGGCGCGCGCCGGAGCCGGCGCAACGCGAACTGGCCACACCTTCTTCCCCGCCCACTTTGGCCCGTATCGAAGCCGGCCTGTCGCTCGCACGCGCCACGCTGGCCTTTCGCGGCAGGACGCTCGGCGAGCTCATCGACGCCGCACGCCGCCCGTCCCCTCCCCTCACAACCGCTGATGACCTTCTGGGCGAACGGGTCGCCGCCGCGCGGGCCGCGCTGCCCTGGGTCCCGTTCGAGGGGGAATGCCTGCAGCGCGCCTTCCAGCTCAAATGCCTGCTCGCCCGGCGAGGCCTCGCCACGGACTGGGTCTTCGGCGTGCGAACCTGGCCGTTCGCCGCCCACTGCTGGCTCCAGGTCGGCGATGTCGTGGTCGCCGACAGTCTCGAACGCGTTCGCCGGTACACCCCGATCATGGCGGCTTGAGATGGGCCACTATCTGCTTGTGGTCCGGCGACCGGACGACGCCGCCGCCGAGGCGCTCTCGGCCGCGCTTGCGGACCTCGCCAGGACGGCGGCCCTGACCGTTTGGGATCTGAACCGAAACGCATGGCTGGCCGTCGACGGCCCCCACGCGCCGAAAACGCTTGAGGGCGGCCCCTGGACCATGATCGGGGACGTGTTCAATCGCCAGCGGCCCGTTCTGCCGCGCACCCGTCCGGAAGACCCCTGGGCCTATGAACGCAAGCTCGTGGCGCGGTTCTGGGGCCGATATGTCGGCGTGCGATTCAGCCGCGACCATCAGCTTTCAGCAATCCTTCGGGATCCCTCGGGCGCGCTGGAATGCATCGCCTGGTCCCAGGACGGCCTGACGATCGTGGCGTCCGATGCGCCGGACTGGCTTGTCCGGAAGCTCCGCCCCCCGTGGCGCATCAATGTCGAACGCCTGGACCAGGCGCTGCGCAACCCGCTCATGTCATCGGGCCCGCTCCTGATCGACGGTCCTGTCGCGATCGATCCCGGAACGGTGCAGCCAGTCCCGCTGGAGGGTCCGGCCCATCCGATCTGGCGACCGGCTGATATTGCCTGCCGGAGTCTGGAACCCACGCCCGCGCTCGAGGACGCGGCGCGCCTGCTCCGCGACGCCATCGACGAGGCTGTCACAGGCCTGGCCGGCGCTTCGGGCCCGGTCGCGGCGGAGGTCTCGGGCGGGCTCGATTCCAGCCTGGTGGCCTCGAGCCTGGTGCAAAGCTCCCCGGCGACGGTCGCCCTCTGGCTCAGCGCCTATGGCGCGGCGCCGGAAGCCGACGAACGCCCCTATGTCGCCGCGCTCGCCGAAGCCTTGGGAATCGATCCGCTTTGCGTGCCGCACGCCACGGGACCGATGACGGAAGCCTGGCTGGAGCGAACATCCCGGGGCCTGCGTCCGGGCGTCAACGCCCTCGACCGGCCGCACGACATGGACTGGGCCGCCCGGCTCGGGTCTGCGGGGGTCAGGGCGTTGATGACCGGCAAGGGCGGAGATTCGATCCTGCTGCAGCGATCGACGGCCGACGTCTTCACGGATTCCTGGCGGGCGCGGGGATGGCGGGCCCTGCTGTCTCCCGATGTCCCGCGCCTTGCCGCGACCAACGAGATCTCGGTCTGGTCCATGATCCGCGAAGCCCGTCGCCATGGGCGCGAAGGCAGTCGCCTTCCCGTGCGGGATGAGGGCTTTCTCACGGCACGTCCCGACGGGCCTTCCGACGCCCCTCCCGTCCACCCCTGGCTCGCCGATTGCGAGGCGTTCGGACCCGCCAAGACCATGCAGATCGCGGGCGTCCTGGACAGCGTCTCCCGGCATGGTCCGTCGATGCTGACCGAGGCGGTCGATGTGCGCCACCCCCTGTGCGCGCAGCCCGTAATCGAGGCGTGCCTCGCGCTTCCGACGCCCCTGCTGACCCACGGCGGACGGGATCGCGGCCTGGCGCGCCATGCGTTCAGGGAGCGGCTCCCGGCCGCGATCCTGGACCGCCGGTCCAAGGGCGATATGACCCGGATTTACGGACGCATGATCCTCGACAACCTCGGCGTTCTCAGGCCCTGGCTCCTCGACGGGCGGCTGGCGGCGCTGGGGATCATCGATCGCGCCGCGGCGGATCGTCTGCTCACCCGCGAGAGCCTGATCTGGCGCGGCTACTATTCCTCGATCATCGTGGCCGCGGCGTTCGAGGGCTGGGTCCGGGCATGGGATCGTCGCCTGACGGCGGCGCGCTGACGACCGGGGTCGCCGGCAAGGTCCGCGCCAGCCAGTCGAAGATTTGGCTGTAGAGGTCCCGAATATTGGCCGGGCTCCAAAGGTGATGGTGTTCTCCCCAGTAGGTGACGAGACGCGCCTCGCCGCCCTGGCGATAGAGGGCGCTGAACATGCGTTCCGACTGGGACATGGGCACGAAGTCCCGGTCCGCGGTGATCAGCAGGACAGGCGCCGTGATCTGGTCCGCCGCCAGATAGGGGCTTTGTTCTACATAGGCCGCCGGGTCGGCCCAGGGCGGCGCCGAGAGCTCGCCCTGCCCGCCTTCCACCCAAGCCTGCTGGTTTACCATCATGAACCCGTCCTCGGGCATCAGGCGGGTCGCGGGGATGAACTCGCCCCATTCGCCGAACATGTCCGACACGCCGGACGAGGCGATGTACGACTGGTAGCGCGTTGATCGGGTGGCGATCGCCAGGGCCGCATAGCCTCCGAAGCTGTGCCCCATGATCGCGATGCGATCCCGCGGCAGATCGGGCCAGGCCGCCAGGGCGGCGTCGACTGCGGCGTCGACGCTGCGAACATAGAAGTCGATGGCGGTCGTCCCCGGCTCGTCGATGGGAATCGACGGGGTCAGGACGGCATATCCCGCGCCCGCCAGCGCCACGGCCCTGACGCCGGAGGTCAGGGTGAACGGCCCGGACCAGACGCCGGCGTCGACGGAACCGGGATAGACCTGGACCACGAGGCCCTTGATCGCGCCGGCCCCGCGTCCCGGGGGCAGAAACAGCCAACTGCGGGTGTCGCGGCCGAAAGCGTCTGTGTGCGCCACCGCCACCGGTCTTGACAGGCTCACCTCGGCCAGGCCCGCATTCACCTGATCCAGGACGTACACCCCGTGCGGCGTTCTGAGACGCAGGGTTTCGACCAGTTCGACCCGGTCGAGGACCAGCGACGCCGCCGGCGACACGGCCACGACCCGCGCGTCCCCGCCCGATTCCACCCCGAGCCGGACCGTCCCCGCGTCCGTGACCACCAGGCTCTCGCCCTGTGGGCCCAGCGCGGCGAGCCAGTCCCGCCGCGGCGCGTTATTGAGCTTCAGGCGCAGGATCAATTCGGGATCGCCGATCAACGGCTCCCTGAGTGGAGGGCCCGCAGACCCCAGCCGCCGGGCCCCGGCGAGGTCCACGGTCCACAGGCCGCCGTCAGCGAACAGCCGCAGGGTCTCGCCGTTCACGGCCGCGAGGTGAGAAGGGACGACCGACAGGTTTGAGGTCAAGGCCCGCGGCGGTCCGCCCGCCGGCAGGGCATGCCAGTCGAAGCGGTCGGGGCCGGCCGCGCGCGCGTACAGCACCGGGGTTT
>NZ_CALMZS010000225.1 GCF_937870815.1 uncultured Brevundimonas sp. | reverse complement strand
TCGTCGGCCGGCTTCGGCCCGTTCCCGACCACGATCTCGGCGCTGGCCTCGTAGCGGTCGATCTCGCGGATATCCATGTCGGGGCCGAACGGGTCGCGCCACGGGCTCCAGTAGCCGCGCCGGTAGTAGCGCCACGACGGACCCCAATAGGGCCCGTAGCGGTCGTAGTAGAACGGGTCGGGCGAGGCGGCGTAGCGCACGTCCCGGTCGGTGACGCGGTTGACCGTGGCGAACCAGTCGTGGCCGCTCGCCAGCGTCACCTCGGCGGCGCGCAGCAGCAGCGACATCTCGACCTGCTCGCGCGAGGTCACCGAATTGCCCGCGAAACTGACCCGGAAACGGTTGTCGTCGACCCGCATGTCCGAATAGCCGTAGCGGCTGCCCTGGCCGGCCGGGCCGTAGGGGGTCGCCGTCGCGCAGGCCGACAGGGCCAGCGCCGCCGTCACTGCCAGCAGGACGGGCTTGAGGACGCGAGTCTTCATCTCAGTTCTCCTTGGGCGCCGAGAAAGCGCCCCTCCTGCTGAACGGGACATGAACAACGCCGTTCCGAAGTCCGACAAGCTATTATAATCGCGAGACAATAAGCACTGACGCCGTCAACAGCAGCCCGCCCGTGACGAGCGCGAAACCGCGCCTGAAGCGCGGCTCCGCCAGGCGCCGCGCCAGGGCCGCCCCGCCCAGACCGTAGGCCGACATCGACAGCACGTCCATGCCGATGGTGGCGGCGGCGAACAGGGCCAGCTGCGGCGCCGCGGGCCGGTGGACGTCGAGGAACGGCGGCAGCACGGCGGTGAAGAACAGCACCGCCTTGGGATTGGCGATCTGGACCATGAAGCCGTCCAGCCAGGCGCTGCGGCCCGGCCGGAGGGCCGCCGCGGGCGGATCGGCGGCGGTGCGGAAGGCCCCGCGCAGGGCGTTCACCCCCAGCCAGGCGACATAGAGGGCGCCGCCGATCGAGATCAGCCGGAACACCTGGGGAAGGGCGATCACCAGGGCCCCGAGGCCCAGGGCCGCGGCCCCGAACCACACCAGGGTGGCGGCGTTCATGCCGACCACCCCGGCCAGGGCGGCGGCCGGGCCGCGGCGGACGCCGTTGGCCACCGAGAACAGGTTGGCGGGCCCGGGCGTCACGGCCATCACGGCCATGACCCCGAGAAAGGTCAGATAGAGCTGCGGATCGACGGGCAGGCCGGACATGGCCGCCGTGTCGCGTCCGCCGCGGCCCCGGTCAAGCCTCCGCGCCGTCCCGCGCGTCGCGCCTGCCCAGCACGCGCAGGCGCAGGGCGTTCAGCTTGATGAAGCCGGCGGCGTCCTTCTGGTCATAGGCCACGGCCCCGTCCTCGAAGGTGACCAGTTCCTGGTCGTACAGGCTGTGCGGGCTCTCGCGGCCGATGACGGTGGCGTTGCCCTTGTACAGCTTGACCCGCACCGTGCCCGACACCTTCGCCTGCGAGTGGTCGATGGCCGCCTGCAGCATCTCGCGCTCGGGCGAGAACCAGAAGCCGTTGTAGATCAGGTGGGCGTATTTGACCGCCAGCTCATCCTTCAGATGCATGGCGCCGCCGTCCAGCGTGATCGACTCAATGCCGCGGTGCGCCGCCAGCAATATGGTCCCGCCGGGGGTCTCATAGACGCCGCGCGACTTCATGCCGACGAAGCGGTTCTCGACCAGGTCGAGCCGGCCGATCCCGTTGTCGTGGCCGTACTGGTTCAGGGCGGTCAGCAGGGTCGCCGGGCTCATCGCCTCGCCGTTGATCGAGACCGCGTCGCCCTTGTCGAAACCGAGGGTGATCACGGTCGCCACATCCGGCGCGTCCTCCGGCGACAGGGTGCGCTGGTGCACGAATTCGGGGGCCTCGACCGCCGGATCCTCCAGCACCTTGCCCTCGCTGGACGAGTGCAGGAGGTTGGCGTCGACGCTGAACGGGGCCTCGCCGCGCTTGTCC
>NZ_CALMZS010000224.1 GCF_937870815.1 uncultured Brevundimonas sp. | reverse complement strand
GTCTCCCAGCCGGCCCTGCGCGAGTGCCGACGCTTCGTCGCCCGCTTCGGCGCCGTGACCCGCTACGAGCGCGACGGCGCCGCCCTGACCGAGGCCGGACTGGCGCGATGCAACGCCGCGGCCGGCTGAGGTTCTAGGACCCGACCACGGCCTGGATGCCGGCCAGCAGGCTGGCGGCGGTGATCGGCTTGGCCACATGGCTGTCGGCCCCGGCCGCCAGGGCCTGCTCGCGGTGCTCGGCCATGGCGTTGGCGCTCAGCATGACCACGGGCGTGCGGGCGCGTCCCGGCGCGGCGGCCTCGAAGGCGCGGATGGCCCGGGTGGCGCTCAGCCCGTCCATCACCGGCATCTGCATGTCCATCAGCACCAGGTCGAAGGCGCCGTCGGCGAAGGCGGCCAGGGCCTGGGCCCCGTCGCCGGCGATGACCACCTCGGCGCCCTGGCTGGCGAGGATCAACTGGACCACCCGCTGGTTGGTCGGATGGTCCTCGGCCAGCAGCACCCGCAGCGGCCGCCCGCCCTGCGGCAGGACCAGGGTCGCGGCGTCCGGCTCGCGGGCGTCGTAGTCGGCCAGGCTGCCGGCGCGCCGTAGCGGCAGGACGAAGCGGAACCGGCTGCCCGCCCCCGGCGTCGAGCGGGCCTCGATCTCGCCGCCCATCATCTCCACCAGCGAGCGGCAGATCGACAGGCCCAGGCCCGTGCCCCCGAACCGGCGGGTGATGGTGCTGTCCGCCTGGTTGAAGCGTTCGAACAGCCGCCCCGCGTGGTCGGCCCCGAAGCCGATGCCGGTGTCGGCGATGGTCAGCGCCAGCCGGTGGGCCTCGCCGCCGCCCGACGGGTCGTCGGACCACACCTCGACATCGACGGAGACCGAGCCCTCGGCGGTGAATTTGACGGCGTTGGACAGCAGGTTGCCGAGCACCTGGCGGATCCGCGTGCTGTCGCCCATGAACACGCCCCGCGCCTCCGGCGAGCGGCGCACCTCGAAGGCCAGCCCCTTGTCCTCGGCCCGGGCGCGCATCACCGCCAGCGGCTCGAGGGCCTCCTCGAGATCGAAGGGGCGGCATTCGAGGGTCAGCTGACCGGCCTCGATCTTGGAGACGTCGAGGATGTCCGACACCAGCCGCTCCAGGGTGTGGCCGGAACTGCGGATCATGCCCACCATCTCGGCCTGGTCGGCCGACAGCGGCGTTCTGGACAGGGCGTCGACGATGCCGATCACCCCGTTCAGCGGGGTGCGGATCTCGTGGCTCATATTGGCCAGGAAGTCCGACTTGGCCCGGTTGGCGGCCTCGGCCGCGGCCTTGGCGTCGAGCAGCGCCTGTTCGGCGGCCACCCGGTCGGTGACGTCCCGCGCGACGGCGTAGATGAAATCGCCGAAGCGCTGCGCCCGCCATTCGAGGGTGCGATAGTGGCCGTCCTTGTGGCGGTAGCGGTTGACATGCCCCCGCACCGGATCGCCGGGCTTGCGCCTGTCGACCTCCTCGGCGCCGCGGCGCGTGGCGGCCAGGTCGTCCGGATGCAGCAGGTCCGGCAGGAGCGTGCCGCGCATCTCTTCCGGCGAATAGCCTAGCGCCGTTTGCCACGAGCGGCTGACCTCGACGATCCGGAGATCCAGGTCGCGGATGACCAGCAGGTCGATCGAGACGTCGAAGAAGCGGGCCAGGTCGGCGCCGGCGTCCCGCACGGGATCGCGGCCGCGATCGGCGTCGGAGAGGGCGGTCGGCGCGCTGCAGCTCATGCTCGACCTCGTTTCTCAAGACCCCCAACTGCAACCGCAACCGCAACAGTCTGCGCGATCCGGTTAAGGCCGCATTAAGGCCGCAATGTCGTCAATAGGCGGAGTCGCGATAGATGCGGCTGACGTCCCCCTTCCAGTCGCCGTGATACAGTTCCAGCAGACGGTCGGCGGGGGTGAGGCCGCTGGCGGCGATGTCCTCCAGCTCCGACAGATAGCCGCGCTCGTCGACCATGCCGCCCGAGAACCGGGCCCGGTTCTTCAGGCCCTGCCGGGCGATGTCGACCAGGTCGACGGCCACCTCGCGCACGGTCCGTCCGGCCACCCGGGCCCGGAACCCCAGCCGCGTCACGTCGCGGCGCAGCCGCTCGTGGTCGGCGATGTCCCAGTCCTTGACCAGGTCCCAGGCCGCCGCCAGCGACGGCGCGTCGTACAGCACCCCCGCCCACAGCGCCGGCAGGCCGCAGATGCGGCTCCACGGCCCGCCGTCGGCGCCGCGCATCTCGAGGTACGACTTCAGCCGCACCTCGGGGAACAGGGTGGTCAGGTGGTCGGCCCAGTCCTTGGCCGTCGGCCGCTCGCCCGGCAGCGCCGGCAGCCGGCCGTCCATGAAGTCGCGGAACGACTGGCCCGACGCGTCGACGTAGCGGCCGTCGCGCTTGACGAAATACATCGGCGTATCCAGCGCATAGTCGGCGTAGCGCTCGAAGCCGAAACCGTCCTCGAACACGAAGTCGAGCATGCCGGTGCGGTCCGGGTCGGTGTCGGTCCAGACGTTGGCCCGCGCCGACAGGAAGCCGTTCGGCCGACCCTCCGTGAACGGACTGTTGGCGAACAGGGCCGTGGCGATCGGCTGCAGGGCCAGCGAGGTGCGGAATTTGGCCACCATGTCCGCCTCGCCGTCGAAATCGAGGTTGGCCTGGATGGTGCAGGTGCGCAGCATCATGTCGAGGCCCAGCGCGCCCTTCCGGGGCATGTAGGCGCGCATGATGTCGTAGCGGGCCTTGGGCATCACCGGCACGTCCTCGCGCCGCCACAGCGGGTCGAACCCGGCCCCGAGAAACCCCAGGCCCAGCTGGTCGGCCACCTGTTTGACCTCCAGCAGATGCCGGCCGGTCTCGTCGCAGATGCCGTGGATGTCCTTCAGCGGCGCGCCGGACAGCTCGAACTGTCCGCCCGGCTCCAGGCTGATCGAGGCGGTGAAGCCTTCGGCGTTCTCCCGCTCCAGGGCGATGACGTGGCCGCCCTCGCGCACCTCGCGCCAGCCGAACCGGGTCAGGCCCTCCAGCATGGCCTTGATGCCGCTCGGGCCCTCATAGGCCGGGCGGCGCAGGCTGGCCTTGTCGAAGCCGAATTTCTCGTGCTCGGCGCCGATGCGCCACTGGTCCCTGGGCTTGGACCCGTTCGACAGGGCGCCGATCAGGTCTTCGCGGGTAAGCGGCGCGGCGTCGGCCATGTGGTGTTCCAGCCCCTGGTGTCGCCGCTAGATGGGCGGGCCGGGCGGCCGGCTCAAGTCCCATTCTGTTTCGGCATCGATAAGGCCGGCTTGGGGCTATCGTTCCCAGTCGCCGACCGCCGCCTGCCACAGCGTCAGGGCGGTGATCGCCGCGGTGTCCGCCCGCAGCACCCGCGGCCCCAGCGATACGGCGGTGGTGAACGGCAGGGCCCGCAATCTGTCCCGCTCCTCCGGCGCGAACCCGCCCTCGGGACCGATCAGGATGGCCCACTTTTCTCTCCCTTCCCCCTCGACGGGGGAAGGGCCGGGGATGGGGGTGGAGGCAGGCTGGTCGTCAGCGGACGCTGATGGGCGCTGTCCGACATGGTCCCCGGCCTCTCGTGCGGGTTCCGTTGAGGCCGGCGCATCCACCCCCACCCAACCCTCCCCCCTCGAGGGGGAGGGCTCTCCGAGTGCTTTCCAGGCCGGCGCCCCGCCAGTCTCGTCGCAGAACATCAGCCGGCGGCCGGCCTCCCAGCCGTCCAGCAGGGTGTCCAGCTTCTGCGGCGGGTCGATCGCCGGCACGTCCAGCCGGCCGGTCTGTTCGGCGCTCTCGACGGCGATGGCCTCCAGCCGGTCCAGCCGCACCCGGTCGCCCTGGGTCCGCCGCGTCGTCACCAGGCCGATCCGCGCCGCGCCCAGCTCCGTGGCCTTCTCGACCGCGAACTCCAGCGCCGCCTTCTTCACCACCGCGATCAGCAGGCGCACGTCCGGCCCGGTCGCCTGCGGCCGCACCCGTTCCCCGGCGCGCAGCATCACCCCCTTCTTCAGCACCTCGGCGACGACGCAGCGCCACTCGCCGTCGACGCCGTTGAAGACCAGCAGGCCGTCGCCCGCCTTCAGCCGCATCACCTGGGTCAGATAGCGCGACTGGTCCAGCGTCGGCAGGACCGCGGCGTCGGGGGCGAGCGGCTGGGGCACGTGGAGGCGGATCATCGCGTGTAGTGATACCGGCACTGGGCGATCAGCAAGCCGTCCTCGGTCTTCCGGTATATCAGGCGATGTCCTTCATTGATGCGGCGGGACCACCAGCCTGAAAACTCACCCCGCAGCGGTTCGGGTTTGCCCGTGCCGGTGAAGGGCGTGCGGCTGCATTCCTTGATCAGGGCGTTGATCTTGGCGAGCAGTTTGCGGTCATGGACCTGCCAGTGGAGATAGTCTTCCCATCCCTCGTCCTGGAAAGTGACCTTCATTCGATCAGGTCGCGAACCTGGCCCTTGCCGGCGTCAAGCTCCGCGATCGACTTGCGCAGGCGTTCCGCGTTCGCGGGGCTGCGCAGCAGGTAGTCGGTCTCCTGCCAGGAGGTGAAATCCTCCAGCGACATCAGCACGGCGGCGGGCTTGCCGCCCTCGCGGGTGATGATGGTGTAGTCGTGATCCGCCGTGACCCGCTCGATGTTGGCGGCGAGGTTCTTGCGGAGTTCGGTGACGGAGATGGCGTTCATGCGTCGAACGTACGCCATCGCGTACGCTAAATCAAGAACCCCTACAGCGTCCGCGCGATCAAGAGCTTCATGATCTCGTTGGTGCCGCCGTAGATGCGCTGCACCCGGGCGTCCTTGTACAGCTGGGCGATCGGATATTCGGTCATATAGCCGTAGCCGCCGTGCAGCTGCAGCATCTCGTCGAT
>NZ_CALMZS010000223.1 GCF_937870815.1 uncultured Brevundimonas sp. | reverse complement strand
CCCACCCGAACCTCGTCACCCTCGAGGGGCTGGCGAAGATCGAGGCCGCCCTGGCCGAGGCGCGGGCGGCCTATAACGCCGCCCAGGCCGGGGGATCGATCGAGGCCGACCGCACCGCCATGGCCCGCGCCACCCGCGAGCTGCGCTACTGGTCGGCCCGGCGCGCCACCGCCCAGCTGGTCGAGACCCCGGCCGACGGCCGGGTCCGCTTCGGCGGCTCGGTGACCCTCTTGCGCGAGGACGGCCGCACCCAGACCTGGCGCATCACCGGCGAGGACGAGGCCGACCCGGCGAAAGGCTCGGTCAGCCACGTCTCGCCCCTCGCCGTGGCCCTGATCGGCAAGCGCGTCGGCGACGAGGCGACCGTGGCCGGACAGACGGTCGAGATCACCGCCGTCGATTGAACGGTTGTGGCCGGGGCCAAGGCGCCCCACCTTGTACGCATCCCACGCCGCTCCCCGGCGTTCTCCCGACGCCCCCGCGTCAGGCGCAGCCGCGCCGGAAAGGAAGCCACGCCGATGGCCCGTAAGCCCAACTACAGTTTCGAACGGATGGAGCGCGACCGCGCCGATGCGAAGAAGGCCGCCGAAAAGGCCGCCGCCAAGGCCGAGAAGCGCGCCGCCGCCCGGGGCGAGACCCCCTCGGAAGAACCGCAACCGGAATAGGGGCCGCCGTGCGGCCGATCCGCCTCCGTCGATTGAGCCATCCGCGCGCGGGCGCGTTCCCCTGCCGGTGATCGACGGGAGGCCCGGGTGCGCGGCGAGCTGGAAACCTACAGGCAGAAGCGCGATTTCGGCGACACGCCCGAGCCGAAGGGCAGGAAGGGCCGGGCCCGCGAGGCCGGCCTGACCTATCTGATCCAGCGCCACGCGGCGACGCGCCTGCACTACGACTTCCGCATCGAGCTGGACGGGGTGCTCAAGTCCTGGGCGGTGACCCGGGCGCCGTCGCGCGATCCGGCGGTCAAGCGGCTGGCGGTCGAGGTCGAGGACCATCCGCTCGACTACGGGACCTTCGAGGGGACCATCCCGGCCGGCAACTACGGCGCCGGCACGGTGCAGATGTGGGACCGGGGGACCTGGGAGCCGCAGGAGGACGACCTCGCCGACGCCTTCAGGCGCGGCGCCGTCAAGATGATCGTCCACGGCGAACGGCTGCAGGGCAGATGGGCCCTGATCCGCATGAAGACGGATCGCGGCAAGCCCCCAAAAACCGGAAAGCAGCGCAACAACTGGCTGCTGATCAAGGAGAAGGACGAATTCGCCGTCCCCGGCGAGGGCGACGCCAATATGGAGATCGACGCCTCGATCACGACGGGCCGCAGCCTCGCCGAGATCGCGGAAGGCAAGAAGCAGTGGATCTCGCCGGCGAAAACGAACAAGCCCGCGCCGCCCAAACCCGAGGCGCGCGCCGCCGTGACCAGCCACGCCGCCAAGCCCCACGCCTTTGTCCCCATCCAGCTGTGCAAACTCACCAACTACCCGCCGCAGGGAACCGGCTGGGTGCACGAGATCAAGTTCGACGGCTACCGGCTGCAGGTCGCCTCCGGCGGCGGAAGGGCCACGGTGCGCACCCGCAAGGGCCTCGACTGGTCCGCCAAATTCCCCGAACTGGCTGCCGACGCCGCGCATTGGCCGGACGCGGTCGTGGACGGCGAGCTCTGCGCCCTGGCCGAAAACCACATGCCCGACTTCTCGGCCCTGCAGGCGGCCATCTCCGGCGGCGATACGGGCGAGCTGGTCTATTTCGCCTTCGACCTGCTGTTCGAGGGGCCGGAGGACCTGCGCAAGCTGCCGCTGTCGCACCGCAAGGCCCGGCTGCAGGCGTATATCGACCGCATCCCCAAGGGCGCCGGCAAGCGCATCCGCTACGTCGACCATTTCGCCACCACCGGCCAGGCCATCCTCGAGAGCGCCTGCCGCATGGATCTCGAGGGGGTCATCTCCAAGAAGCTGGACGCGCCCTACCAGGCCGGCCGCTCGAACACCTGGCTGAAGTCGAAATGCCGGGGCGGGGACGAGGTGGTCATCGGCGGCTGGACCTCGGACGGCGGCGGCCGCTTCCGCTCGCTGATCGTCGGGGTCCAAGACAAGGGAGGGCTGCGCCACCTCGGCCGCGTCGGCACAGGCTATAACCAGACCCTGCTCAAGACCCTGCTGCCGCAGCTCAAGGCGGCCGAGACCGACAAAAGCCCCTTCATCGGCAAGGATGCGCCGAAGAGGTCGCGCGCCGGCGGGGTGACCCTCCACTGGACCCGGCCCGTGCTGGTCGCCGAGATCGAGCACGGCGGCTACACCGACACCGGCTCCCTGCGCCACGCCGCCTTCAAGGGGCTGCGCGAGGACAAGCCGGCCCGGGAGGTCACCGACCCGCCGCGGACGCCGGCCGACCCGGCGAAGGAGCCCGGAAGCCATGCCGCCGCCGCGCCGCTGGCCATGCCGGGCGAGTCCCGGCCCGCGGCCGGCAAGGGCAGGCTGGTCGTCGCCGGCGTGACCATCTCCAGTCCCGACAAGGTGCTGTGGCCCGCCGCCGACGGCCGCGCCGCGATCACCAAGGCGGAACTGGTCGGCTATTACGAGCGGGCCGCCGACCGCATCCTTCCCCACGTCGCCGACCGTCCGCTGTCGATCATCCGGGCCCCGGAAGGGATCGGCGGCGAACGCTTCTTCCAGCGCCACGCCATGCCCGGCTCCAATCCGCGGCTGAAGCTGATCGACGTCAAGGAGCGCAAGCCCTACATCGGCGTCGTCGACGTCGGCGGCCTCGTCGCCATCGGCCAGTCGGGCGGGCTGGAGCTGCATCCGTGGGGCTGCAAGCCCGGCGATCCCGAAACCCCCGACCAGGTCACCTTCGACCTCGACCCAGACGAGGGCCTCGACTTCGCCGACGTCATCGCCGCCGCGAAGACGATGAGGAAGGCGCTGGAGGGGCTCGGCCTCAACCCCTTCGTCAAGACCACCGGCGGCAAGGGGCTGCACGTCGTGGTCCCCGTCCTCGCCGACGGCGAGAGCCGCATCGAATGGGACCAGTGCAAGGCCTTCGCCAAGGCGGTGTGCGAACGGGTCCGCCGGGCCGAGCCCGATCGCTTCACCACCACCCTCGCCAAGAAGGCGCGCGGCGGGAAGATCTTCCTCGACTATCTGCGCAACGGCCGCATGGCCACCGCCGTCGCCCCGTGGTCGCCGCGCGCCCGCCCCGGCGCCGGCCTCGCCTTCCCCCTGTCCTGGGGCCAGGTGAAGAAGGGCCTCGACCCCAGGGCCTTCACCCTCCACGACGCCGCCGCCCTGCTGAAGAAGCCCGATCCGTGGCGGGATTTCCGCGCCGGGGCGGTCAACCTGCGGCCGGTGCTGAAGAAAATTCTCTGACCCTTCCCTACGCCGCCTTCTTCTTCGCCGCCGCCTTCCTCGCCGGCGTCTTGCGGCCTGCGCCGGCCGAGCCCTTCAGGCTGGCCCGCAGCGCCGCCATCAGGTCGACCACATTGGTGTCGTCCGGCTCGGGCGCCTCGACCAGCCCCTTGCCGCCCTTCTGCCTGGCCCTGATCATCTCCCTCAGGGCCTCGTCGTAGCGGTCCCGGAACCGCGACGGATCGAACTCGGCCTCCTTCTGGCCGATGATCCGCGTGGCGATCTCGACCATGTCCGGATCCGGCTTCACCTCGGGGATGTCGTCGAAATAGTCGGCGGCTTCGCGCACCTCGTCATGGGCCCGCAGGCTGTAGGCG
Organism: uncultured Brevundimonas sp.; assembly: GCF_937870815.1. GTDB lineage: Bacteria > Pseudomonadota > Alphaproteobacteria > Caulobacterales > Caulobacteraceae > Brevundimonas. Next base: position 3,488 of record NZ_CALMZS010000223.1, on the reverse strand, counting down.
ACCAGCCCCTTGCCGCGCACCTCCAGCGCCACCTGGCGCTCGCGGCCGCGCAGCACCAGGCAGCCGATGGCCACCTTGCCGGCGGCCTTCATGGCGTCGCGGATCACCGCGAAGGCCTCGGCCCCGACGCCCTTCTCGGGGACCACATAGAAGGGGTCGTTCCAGTACAGCCGGTCGATGTCGTCCTCGTCGACGAACTGGTCGATCGAGATGGTCCGCGTCGACTCCAGCCGGACCTTGTCGAAATCCGCGTCGTCGAACAGCACATACTCGTCCTTCGACACCTCATAGCCCTTGACCAGATCAGACCGCTCCACCGGCCCGGCCTCGGGATCGGTCGGCACCATGCGGATGCGGTTGTTGGTCCGGGGATTGATCAGGTGGAAGCTGACGTGCCCGGTCGTCGAGGTCGCTGTGTAGAGCGCCACCGGACACGTCACCAGCGACAGCTTCAGATGCCCCTGCCAGGTCGGTCTCGCGGCCATGATCGGCTCCCTGTCACAATGTCCGGGAGTCGAACGCCGCGACCGCGCGATTCGTTCAGGCCGGGCCCCCGGCCAGGGCGTCTCCCGGCATAGAAAAAAGGGCGGGCCCGTCTCCGGACCCGCCCTCCTTGCTCGTTCAGCCTGGACTGGGCGTGGACCTAGAAGTCCATGTCGCCCATGCCGCCCATGCCGCCGCCGCCCATGCCGCCGCCGGCGCCGCCGGCCGAGGCCTTCTTCGGCGCGTCGGCCACCGCGGCCTCGGTGGTGATCATGATGCCGGCCACCGAGGCGGCGTCCTGCAGGGCGGTGCGGACCACCTTGGCGGGGTCGATGACGCCCATGGCGACCAGGTCGCCGTACTCTTCGGTCTGGGCGTTGAAGCCGTAGGTGGCGGAGGTGTTGTCCAGCACCTTGCCGACCACGATCGAGCCCTCGACGCCGGCGTTCTCGACGATCTGCCGGATCGGGGCCTGGAGGGCGCGGCGGATGATGGCGATGCCGGCGGTCTGGTCGGGGTTGTCGCCGGTCAGGCCTTCCAGCGCCTTGGTGGCCTTCAGCAGGGCGATGCCGCCGCCGGGGACGATGCCTTCCTCGACCGCCGCGCGGGTGGCGTTGAGGGCGTCGTCGACGCGGTCCTTCTTCTCCTTGACCTCGACCTCGGTCGAGCCGCCGACGCGGATCACCGCGACGCCGCCGGCCAGCTTGGCCAGACGCTCCTGCAGCTTCTCCTTGTCATAGTCCGAGGTGGTGTCCTCGATCTGCTTCTTGATCTGGCCGATGCGGGCCTCGATGGCCGACTTCTCGCCGACGCCGTCGACGATGGTGGTGTCGTCCTTGGTGATGGTCACCTTCTTGGCCTTGCCGAGCATGTCGAGGGTGACGTTCTCCAGCTTGATGCCGAGGTCTTCCGAGATCACCTGGCCGCCGGTCAGGACGGCGATGTCCTCCAGCATGGCCTTGCGGCGGTCGCCGAAGCCGGGGGCCTTGACGGCGGCGACGCGCAGGCCGCCGCGCAGCTTGTTGACGACGAGCGTGGCCAGGGCCTCGCCCTCGATGTCCTCGGCGATGATCAGCAGCGGACGGCCCGACTGGACCACGGCCTCGAGGATCGGCAGCATGGCCTGCAGGCTGGTCAGCTTCTTCTCGAACAGCAGGATCAGCGGCTCCTCGAGCTGGGCCTCCATCTTGTCGGCGTTGGTGATGAAATAGGGGCTCAGATAGCCGCGGTCGAACTGCATGCCCTCGACGACATCGAGCTCGGTCTCGGCGGTCTTGGCCTCCTCGACGGTGATGACGCCCTCGTTGCCGACCTTCTCCATCGCCTTGGCGATCATCTCGCCGACCTCGAGGTCGCCGTTGGCCGAGATGGTGCCGACCTGGGCGATCTCGGCGTTGTTGGAGACCTTCTTGGACGAGGCCTTGATCTCGGCGAGGACGGCGGTCACGGCCTTGTCGATGCCGCGCTTCAGATCCATCGGGTTCATGCCGGCGGCGACCGACTTGAGGCCTTCCTGGACGATCGACTGGGCCAGCACCGTGGCGGTGGTGGTGCCGTCGCCGGCCTTGTCATTGGTCTTGGAGGCGACCTCGCGGATCAGCTGGGCGCCCATGTTCTCGAAGGCGTCCTCCAGCTCGATCTCCTTGGCCACCGAGACGCCGTCCTTGGTCGAGCGCGGGGCGCCGAAGGACTTCTGGATGATGACGTTGCGGCCTTTCGGGCCGAGGGTGACCTTGACCGCATTGGCCAGGACGTTGACGCCCCGCAGCATCTTCTCGCGGGCTTCGGTGGAGAACTGAACGTGTTTCGCGGCCATGTGAGGCTGCTCCTTTGAAGAGATGATTGGTGATTAGTGATTGGTGATTGCTGTGATTAGCGGCGGCGCCGGACCGGTCTCGATCGCACTCGCCACTCATCACTATCCACTGATCACTCTAGAGGACGCCGAGAACGTCCGACTCCTTCATGATGATCAGGTCCTCGCCTTCCAGCTTGACCTCGGTGCCCGACCACTTGCCGAACAGGATGCGGTCGCCGGCCTTCAGCTCCAGCGGGTTGACCTTGCCGCTGTCGTCGCGGAGGCCGGGGCCGACGGAGATCACTTCGCCTTCCTGCGGCTTCTCCTTGGCGGTGTCGGGGATGATGATCCCGCCCTTGGTCTTGGATTCCTCTTCCACGCGCTTCACGAGCACGCGGTCGCCGAGCGGACGAAACGCCATCTGTAGTGTCTCCCAAAACAGTTTCGATTGAGCCCCCGGGCCCGGCTTTGGCAGCCGCCACCCCCGAGTGCTAACGCGAAGCGCAGGTAGGGCTCCCGCCGGCCGGCGTCAAGCGTGGCGACGCACGAATTCCGGCCGGGCGGCGGCGCGGCGATGAACGGGGCCTGAACGGCGGGCTCCGGAGCCATACAGGCGGCCGCCGCCATCAAGGCGGACCAATCCGCCCGCGGGCGCCGTCAAGGAGCAATCCGATGCGAATTTCGATCAAGACCCTCGCCGCCGGCTCGGTCGCGGCCCTGGCCCTCGGCGCCGCCGCCGCCCCGGCCAGCGCCCAGTCCTACGGCTACGGCGGCGACCCGCTGGTCGACGCCATCATCCGCGGGGTGATGGTGGCGACGGGCGACAACGGCCGCTACGGCCAACAGGCCGGGACCTACCGGGGCCCGGACTGCCAGTATTACCGCGACGGCCGCTGCTACCGGAACCTCGGCCACTGGGAGCGCGAGCACGGCATCAACAGCCGCGACGGCTACTACGGCGACCGCCAGTACAACGGCCGCTACGTCGAGGGCCGCACCTACGCCGGCCGCGGCTACTACCGCGACGGCCGCTTCTGGCGGAACCACGGCCAGTGGCGCAGCGCCCAGAACCGCAACGGGCGGCGCGACCGCGACCGCGACTACCGCTACGATCGCCGCTGGTAGGACCGCTCCCTTTCGCCCGGCCGCATGAGCAGGGCCGGGCATGGGCGGGGAAGGCGGACGCCGGCGACGGCGTCCGCCTTTT
>NZ_CALMZS010000222.1 GCF_937870815.1 uncultured Brevundimonas sp. | reverse complement strand
ATGGATGCGTAGCTCAGCGGGAGAGCACCTCGTTCACACCGAGGGGGTCACAGGTTCAATCCCTGTCGCATCCACCACTTTTACCATTTAAAAACAGTAACTTACCAGACCCGCTCCCTCCGTTCACGGAGGGTTTTTCGTGAATATTCGCGTTTGTGGGGCAATAGTGGGGCAGTCGATGCGTAAGATCCTTGCGCGGGACGTGACAACATCCCCTGAAATGCGTTGATGCGGGCCTGTTTGCGGCCTGATTCGACCTCACCGCCGCGCCGCCTTTTTGCAGGGCGTTTCATCGGGTCAGGCCCGACCTCTCCGGATCCGTCGCGATCGCTCATTTTTAGGAAACCCGATGGCATCCATTCCGGACCACCCCAACGATGCTGGAGCCTGGACGCGCCTGGAAGGCCGCGAGGGGTTCGCCCTGTGGCGCCGCGAGCGCCAGGAACTGGCTCCCGTGACGATGTACTATGTCGTCGCACCGCCGCGTCAGAGCGAAATTCTCTATGACGAAGCCACGGCGCGCGCTCGCTTCAACGACCTCGCCGGCGTCTCCGACGCGGACGGCGTCATCTCGTAAGGGAACGCCACGCACTTGCGCGCCGCCCCCCGGGCGGGGCCTTCAGCATCACCCGAACCGGTGTCGAGGTCATGTCTGTGGCGGGCGATAGGCATCGCCGACGCCTTCTGCTCTATTCGCCGCATGAAGCCCGCAACCATCTTCGTCGCCTTGGGGCTGTTCGCCGCCGCCTGCACGGCGACCGGCTCGAGCAACAGCCCCCATTCCGGTCCGGTCATCAAGCTGGCCAGTTGGAATATGGAGCATCTCGCGGAGCGGAATAACTCCGGATGCCGCCCTCGCACCGACGCCGATTATGCGGCGATGCGGGCCTATGTGGACGACCTCGGCGCCGACATCATTGCCATTCAGGAGGTCGAGACAAAAGCCGCCGCTGAACGGGTGTTCAACCCTGCGATCTATACTGTGGTGATCGAGGACCGGATCGGCACGGATCGCGGCGGAGCGTGTCGAGGACGCGACGGGCTGACGATCAATGCCCAGCGCACCGGGTTCGCGGTTCGCAACGGTCTGGCATTCGAACGACAACCCGACGTCACCGGCATTCAGGTGGGCAATCCCGACCTTCGCTCAGGCGTCGACCTCATGGTTCGGCCCCGGGGCGGTGCGCCTATCCGGGTGCTTTCGGTACATCTGAAGTCGGGGTGTTCGTCCGGAGACCGAAACGACGCCTGTCCGGTCCTGTTCGAGCAGGTTCCGGCCATGGAACGCTGGATCGATGACAGAGCCGTGGAGGGGGTGCGTTTCGCAGTGCTGGGGGATTTCAACCGGCGCATGGGCATGGCCAATGACGCCGTCTGGGCCGAGTGGGACGATTCATCTCCGCCGAACTCGGACCTCGCCCTTGCGTCGGGCGACGAGTCCGCAGGATGCAATCCTCGCTACCGGGACTTCATCGACTTCATCGTCCTTGATCGGCGGGCAACCGCCAACCTGAGAAGCTTTGAGGAACGGACGTTCGGTGGCCAGGCTCTGAGCGATCATTGCGCGATTTCGGCCACCCTGAGCCTTCGCTGATGCCCGATCCGGGTCCCTTGCAGCGAGGGTGGTGCCGGTTGCGAACGGCGTGGTCGCGCAATGATGGAAAGCCCCGCGAGGAATGGGCGCATGGACCCGACCTCAAGGAAACGGTGTTGATCGGAGCGCTGCTGGTCGTCGTGGTCCTGACCGGGCTGGCGACCTGCAGCGCCGTCGGGTCAATCTAGACCGCGTCGCGAGCGTCCGGCAGACGATCGGTCTCTGCCATTTATCCCCCGCCTGCCGTTGGCGCGGACTCTCGCAGAGAGCATAAGCGCGCGCCAAGATCGTGATGACCGCGCCCACTGTTTCCTCCGAACGGGCCTCGCTCATAGGTGGGCGGAATTCGGGTGACTTACGAAAATGGAGGACCGGTTCCGCCATGGGAGCGCGGACCGGTGAGCTTGCGTGAAACTGTCTGAAGGTGATCTCGCAAGGAGCCGGCCGGGATAAAAATGTCCGTAGCGGTCTCCTAACCAGCCCCTATGTCCGTCAAGCTCTCCTAGTGAGCCGGAAAACGGTGGCAAGGACGCAGGGGCTAGATATCAAGGTGTCCCTGCTCCCGCTCGATCAGGTGCCCCGGGCACTGGCGGCGCGCGACACGCGCGGGCTCATCAAACTGGTCGCGGACAACGCTACGGACAGTCTCCTCGGCGGGCAGATCATGGCTCCCGAAGGCGAGGACGCGCTTCAGACGATGGTGCTGGCGATCAAATACGGCGTGACGGCCGCCGAGGTGGGGGCGACGATCTTCCCTTACCTGACCAAGGTCGAAGGCCTGAAGCTCGCGGCACAAACCTTCGACGTGGATGGCTCGAAGCTCTCCTGCTGCTCGGGGTAAAGCCAGCTGATGGCCGTCGGCCGAGTCAGTAGCACGCTCAGTGGCATGGACCTCCGGGAACCCTCGGCCCTGTCCTCGCCTAGACGCAGCCCTTAAACCCCGAAAGCTTTCATAATTGCGCGCCTAAGTCCCATTTTCTTGCTAAACAGGGACGGAGGAGCCGCTTAATGCCCAAGTCCCCCGTGCAAGACTTTCCGGAAATCTTCGTCTCCACCAGTGAGACGGCGACCGCGGTGTCGCGCGCGGTCAGCCAGGGCGAGCTCCGGCAGATCGGGTCCAAGCTGTATACCCGCAATCTCGTGGACCCGCCCGAGCAAATTGTCGGGCGGCATCTATGGACCCTTGTCGGCGCCTATATCCCCGGCGCGCTGATCGCCGACCGAACCGCGATCGAGAACAAGCCGGCGGCCGACGGCTCGGTCTTCGTCGTTTCCGATCGCAAGCGCGACATCGAATTGCCGGGCGTGACGATCCGGACCCGCCGGGGGGCGCCCCCTCAGCCCACCGACCTTCCGTTCGTCGGCAATCTCTTCCTCTCCTCGACCGCGAGGGCCTATCTCGACAACATGGCCCCCTCCCGTCGGCGCGGTGGAGACGTACCGCGCACCCTGACGCGCAGTGAGATCGAAACCCATCTCGACACCCTCATTCGTCGCGGGGGCGATGAAGCGGCCAACAGGCTCAGGGACGAGGCGCGCCGGATCGCGCCCATGATCGGGCGCGAAGTGGAGTGCGAAACCCTGGAAAGACTGATTGGGGCCCTTCTCGGCACACGCGATGAGCCCCTGGTCACGGACGGAGCCCAGGCGCGTCGTTCCGGCTTTCCCTTCGACCCTGAACGGCTCGCGCGTTTCGAACTTCTGCATCGGGAACTGAGAGCAACGGCGCCCGTCATCCGCCCCGCCGCCGAACGTCCGGCGGAAGGACGGTCAAGCCTGTCCTTTTTTGAGGCCTATTTTTCCAACTTCATCGAAGGCACGGAGTTCGAGGTCAGCGAAGCCGCCGATATCGTGTTTCGCAACGTCATCCCCCGTGACCGTCCTTCCGACGCTCACGACATCCTCGGCACCTGGAGGCTGGTTTCGGATCCTGTCGAAATGGCCAGGACGCCGCGCGACGCTCCCGAGTTCTTCGATATTCTCAAACGCCGGCATGCCGCGCTCATGGCGGGCCGTCCAGACAAGAATCCGGGGGCCTTCAAGGAGGAGGCCAATCGGGCGGGACAGACCACATTCGTGGACCCCGCTCACGTCGAAGGCACACTGACGCGCGGGCTTGAACTCTATCACAGTCTGGAAACACCCTTCGCCCGGGCCGTCTACATGATGTTTCTGGTGTCGGAGGTTCACCCCTTCACGGACGGCAACGGCCGGATCGGCCGGATCATGATGAACGCCGAACTCGTCGCCGCCGACGAAGAGCGCATCATCATTCCGACCATCTTCCGCAGCAACTACCTGACGGGACTGAAGGTGCTTTCAAACAGCGACAATCCAAACACCCTGATCCGCAGCCTGGATTTCGCGCAGAAATGGGTGGCGGCAGTTCCCTGGACCGAAATCAGCGCCACGCAGGAGGTCCTGGACGGCTGCAACGCCTTCATGGACCCGGCCGAGGCCGACGAACGCGGCATAAGACTACGCCTGCCCCAGACCTTCTAGACGGGGATTGTCGACCTACCCGGCCTGGCTCCGCGCCATCGCACCTGGCCATGCGACGCTAGAATCCGAAATCGATCTGATCGGCGCAGGCTGGTCGCTTGCGTCGCCGGGGGGCTGCCGCCGGCGCGGCCGGCCCTGCAGGCTCCGGCGAGACCCCGCCCGTCGCCACGACCGCCGGCTTCTCGGGCTTGCGACGCGGCGACCGCGTGGTCTGGATCAACTTCGGCTCCCGGGGTCGGGCCAACGGCTTGGGATGCGGCAGGCCCCGGACCGTCCGGGTCGCCTTCCACGCCGTCAGCTCGCTTTCCCACCAGCCCACCCGGTTGGGGGAGATGCGCACGGGTTCGGGAAAGTCCCCGACCTGCTGCAGGCGCCATGCGGTCGACCGGCTGAGGCCGGTGACGTCCCGGACCCGATCCCACGGCAAAAGCCGGTCCTCCGGCCCGCCCGTCTCGATCGGTTCGCCTTCGGGTTCAAACGTCATGACACGCCTCCAAACATCTGGTCGGCAACCGCTTCGAAGACGGTGCAAAGCGTTCGAGCGTCGACCGCGGCATCGACGCAATCGCGCCTCGCCCATCGCCGGGCCACCGCCTTGACCGCGAAACTGGCGGCAGGGTCCGCCAACAGAGCTTCAATCGTCGGGGCCACCGCGGCATCCCGGCTCAACCGGTCAGCCACGACGTCGTCCCCTCGCCGCGGGCGGCGCGGCGGTGCGGATGTCCGAAATCTGCGACCGGGCCCAATCCCGCAACAGGTCTTGCGGATAGAAGGGCCGGGACCGGATGTGGCGGCACGGGGGACCATTGCCGCCCGTGGACCACAGCCGCGCCAGGGTGGCCGGTTTCAGTCGAATCCCGAACGAGCCCAGGAAGATCGAGGCCTCCGCCCGCGTCAGCAGCGGCTCGTCGATCGCCGGAGCGATCTCCACCCCATCCTCCGCCTCCCCGGTCATTGCCCGGCTCCGCGGGGACGGCACTGCCGGGCATTGACGACGCCCTGGCCCGCCGTCAGCGCCAGATAACAATCCACCACAGTCGCAACATAGGCCTGGGTCTCGGCTATGTCCGGAACCCGACCCAGTCTTGCCACGCGCGCCGGGCCGGCGTTGTACGCCGCCAGCGCCAGCCTCAGATCGCCGAAGCGCAGGATCTGTCGCGCCAGATAGTCGGCCCCTCCCCTGAGGTTTTCGACGGGGTCGAACCGGTCGACCACGCCCAGCTCCCGGGCTGTGTCCGGCATCAGCTGGGTCAGGCCGCCCGCCCCGACGGGGGAGCGCGCATCCACCCTGTAGCCACTTTCCGTGATGACCAGGGCGTGAAGCAGCTTGGGGTCCAGTCCGTGCGCCAGGGCGGCGGCCTCGATGGCGTCGCGAAAGGGTTGGTCCAGAACCGCCAGCCGGGGAACCTCCAGACTGTCCAGGGCGTCCGTGACGGCCGGCTCGACCGCCGGCGTCCCGAACAGGCTTCCTCCGGCCGCGGCCCAGTCCACCTGCTGGGCCGTAGCCGAGGCCGGGGCAGTGATCGCCAGGGCGGCCGTCGCGATCCAGAGCCTTCTCACCATGTCAGCATCTCCCGATAGACGCCGGTCACCCGCGAGCGAGCGACCGGACCAAAATAGCGGCTGTCGAAGCTCGACGGCGTGTCGCCGAGCAGGAACAGTTCTTCCTCGCCGAGCCGGCGGCACCCGCGCCAGGTCGGCAGGGCGACCCCACGCCGGTCCCGGTCCTGGACGACCAGTGTGCGCCCAGGCGTGACCAGCTGGTCGTCCCGCCGGCAGACGGTGTCGCCGCCGACCGCGGCGACCCGTTTGATCAGCAGCAGGTCGTCGGGCATCCCGAGCCGCTCCAGATAGGCGCGGACGGCTGACGGTTGCGGGACGCCGACGACCGCGCCGTGCCCGGGAGCGGCTCCCGGCAGGCGAACGTAGACGCCCCGCGGCAGGCTGGCGCTTTCATTGATCAGCATCGGCGCTGGTCTGTGATCCGCAACCAGAGCCAAACCAGTCAGGGCGACCAACGCCAACCCCGGCGCGATCCAGTGCTTGCGGTGGGTTCGGGAGGCGGTCATGGCCGATAGGGCTCCAGGATAAGGTCCCGGGTGATCATGACCCGGACGGGCGCGCCGGCCCGAAGCCGGATCGAAGGCCGGACCTCCAGTTCGCGGTCCACCAGTCGCCCGCCGACCTGGGCTCCCTCGATCGCCGCCGCGTCCCCGGCGTCGCCCAACAGGCCTCCGGATCCGCCGCCGTCGTCGTCGCGGGCGATCTGTCCCAGGGTGGTGATGGCGCCGGCGAACAGCGTCCCCACCAGCAGTGGCCAGAGCCGGCGATCCACCTGGCCGCGGACGCCGACCGCGCCCTGCGCGTCCACGCCCGGCTCACTGGTCAGGATCAGACTCTTGCCATTGGGCAGGATCAGCCGTTCCCAGGTGAGGAAGGCCCGGCGGTCGCCATAGGCGCTCCGTCCCTCCGACGACCCGATCAGCCGCGTACCCTGCGGCAACAGCAGGTGGCGACCGCTCACGGAGTCATACACATTCTGGGTGACGGTCGCGATCACGGGGCCCGCGCGCGAGGTGTCCACGGCCGTCAGAAGCGCCGCGGGCACGATGGCCCCCGCCTTCAGCTCGAACGGTGACAGCGGGGCCACCAGCGCATGGCCATTATACATCGCATCATGGTCCGGACTGACAACGGGCGATCGATCCGCGTCGGACGCCTGCGGCCCCGCCCTTGATCCCGCGGGCGGGGTTCCGGAATCCGCAAAGAACAGGCCGGAGCGCGCCGCCTGTTCTTGCGGGCTCGGTCCTCGATCGCGCGCGGCCGCCGCCGGCCGATAGGCGGGCTGATAGGACCCTGCGGTCCGCACAGTCGGCTCGTTCGCCTGGGCGGGTTCAGTCTGTCTGTCCGCGATGCGCGGATCAGGCAGACGATCATAACTGGCCGGCTGGTCGGTGACCGCCTCAGTGGGCCGGACGACACCGCGCGTCTGCTCCTCGCGCGCTTCGGCCTGCCGCGCCCGGGCGCTGTCGCGCAGCTCCGGCTGGACCACGAAGGCCCAGGCCAGGGAACCCGAGACCAGGACGGCGCCGCCGATGACCAGAACCTGGACCACGGATTTACGCAGGCGCACGGCATGAGGCGGCGCCGCCCGGGCGGTCAGGCCCGGCGCGGGCTCCTTGGGCGGGAGAGACCCCGGGTCGGACTGAAGGGGATCGACGTCGGTCATGAACGGGCTCCTGCAAGGCGACGGATACGGACGACCTGGGGCCGCCGGTCCCCCAGACGCAGTTCGGCCCGGTCGAACACCCGGTCGACGACGTACAGGCCGCCAACCTGCCGGTAGTTGACCATCTGGGCCTCCCCATCCGGGGCGATGACGAACAGGACCGGCGCCTCATCGACCTGCAGGTCCGCATCGAAGGTGATGAAGGTCCGCCGGCCGTCATTGAACACCGAGGTCGGGGTCCAGCGCGGACGCCGGCCCCGGGACTCGATCCGGTAGCGGGCGTCGAGCTCGCCCTGCGGCATCACGACGGGCTCGCGGACAGGCGCAAACGCACCGGCGTCCACCGGCGCGCCAACAGCCAGGATCGAGTCCGCGTCCCAGGCCACGGCGGCGTTGAAGGCGTCGACCCCGCCGCTTTTCAGATCAATGAGATACACTCGCCTGTTCGTTGTCAGGACGAGGTTGGTTTCCAGGCCTCGCTCGAGGGGTTTGAGCAGTACATGGGTCCTCTGGCCCGCGCCTTCGCCGGACACCGCCTCGCCGATCTGCCAGCGCACAGTGTCGCCCGCCGCCTTGGCCACCAGGGTCTCGCCCGGGGCCAGGGTCAGGGTGGTCACCCGAAGCGGGGCGGTCCAGACCTCGAACACCCGGCCCGGCGACCAGGTGAAGACCTGGACCCCGCCGACGAAGGCGTCCTCCCGCGACGGGGCCCGCGCCGTCGCATTGGCCGCGGCGATAGCCCGCCGCCCGGTTGCGCCGGTCGGCGCGTCCGCGGTCGGTGTGTCTCCGGCCCGCGGCGGCACCGACGACGTGACGGTCGTCGCGCGACCCGGCGCCGCCTCATCGGATTGTTCCGTCGGCGGGGGCGCATGCGGACCCGCGACGACCGGTTCGGCACTGTCGGTCGATGTCGACGTCGATATCGATGTCGACACTTCCATGGGAACAGTGGCGGCCGTTTGGCCCGCCCAGGGAGCCGCGGGCGCCGGGTCGTGGCGGAAAACCGCACAGCCTGAAATCGACAGGCCCAGAGCGGTCAGGATCAGGAGGCGTCGGGGGTCCATGATACATCCTCGATTTTCAGTCCAAGGGGGTTCTTCATCAGCTCGGCCTCCGTGCGGGGCGGCTGGACGGTCGTGGTGATCAGGGCCCGCCAGCGCTCGGTCCCCGCCGACTGGCCGTTGACGAAGCGGGTTTCGCGCCATTGCAGGTCGAACGTCCGGTCCGTGCGGCGCACCACGTTCAGAATCTCGACATTGACCGCCTCGCGCCCGACCTCGGCGAACGGGTCGTGGGCCTGGGCCCAGGCGTTCAGGAAGGCTGCCGCCTTCGGCGTCATCAGGTCATAGGCCCGCAGCCAGTTCTGGCGGATGACGATGGGATCGATCGACTTGGAACGGACGTCGCGGACCCATCCCGCGAGGGCATGACCGATCTGGGCCTCATTGGGTTCGTAGCGCCCGCCGATGGCTGTGATGCGCTGGGTCTCGCCCCAGTCGGAGACCTCGACCACGAAGGGCTTGACCACGGCCCGGTCCGCCTGGACCCACCACCCGGCGCCGAGAAATCCGGCCAGCACCAGATTGGCCAGGGCGATGCGGCGCCAGTTGCGGGCATGGGCCAGGGACAGGCCCATGCGGTCGTCCCAGACCTGGCCGGCCCTCTGGTAAGGGGTTTGCTCAGGCGCGGAGGCCAGGGCCCGTCTGGGCCGGAAGAAGGGGTGCATCTCAGGACTCCTCGGTCTTCAGATTGGGCGACAGGACGCCGCTGGTTTCGCCGGACGGGAGCAACCCGCGGCCGGCGTTGGCGACAAAGAAGGCCTGCAGGGCCGCGGACCGTCCCCGCGGATTTGATCCAGCGGCAGTGGCCGGTCGTGACGCGGCGCGATGAAAGTCCGCCCGGGCGGTCCGGGCCTCCGCCGCGATCGCTCCGTGCGAGCGCCCGCCGCCGCCGGATGGTCCCTCCGCGCCGGACCACGGGGTCGCCTCCGCCGCGGGTTCACCCGCCCCGCCGCTTGTGGGCTCGGCCTGCTGCCGCCAGGCCGCGGCAGGCTCATTGACGCCGCTGGCGCCTGACGGCCCGGGCGGGGTCGTGGCTCCGCCCGAGGGACGACGTGGCCCGGACGGCGGTGGATTGTCGTTCGAAGGCGTCCCGGTCGATGAGGGTCCCGGCGGGTTCGGCGGCATGGGCGGTCGTCCCGAACTCGCGCCCGCCGCCGCTCGCGCCGGCCCGGCCAGTCGGGCCGCGCCGCCGGCCGCCATGGCGCCGGCGCCGGCGATCCCCGCTCCGGCCAGGGCTCCCGCTCC
>NZ_CALMZS010000221.1 GCF_937870815.1 uncultured Brevundimonas sp. | reverse complement strand
GGCGGCCGAGCGCGATCGCCCCGGCCGGGCCGGCGCGGTCCGGGCGCGCCGCCTCGGCCCCGGCCGCCGTCAGCGTCAGCTGATAGGCCCCGGTTTCGCCGGGCTCGTAGCTGGTGGCCCCGATCTCGACCTCGCCGGCGGCCGGGGCGGTGAAGCGGATGCGGCTGTCGCGCCCGCCGCGGGCGGCCGGATCGTCGTCATTGTCCTCGCTGAGGCCGCCCGGGCCGCGCACCAGCAGGTAAGGGTCGAAGGCGGTGGCCGGGAGGACGACCTCATAGCGCTCGCCGGCGCGGACCGGGAAGATCCAAGTGTCGTTGTATTCGCCGCTGTCGAGGGTGTCGTCGCCGCGCCGCAGGTCGCCCTGCACGGTCTGGCCCGGGCGAATCGGGCGGGCCCCGTCCTGGGGCGCCGCGGTCCAGGCGGCGGCGGGCTGGGCCAGCACGGTCAGGGCCGTGGTGGCGACGAGCAGCGTTCTGAACATGGACATCCCCTTCCCTCGGGCCGCAGCTTTACCGAACGGGAGTCGTTTGTCACCGTCGCCGCCGGACCCGTCAGGAACGGAAGGGCCGCGCTTCCGCCTTGATCGGCGGGCATAGGGGCGCCCCCTCGCCGCCCCGCCGGGCTGGCGCGCGCCGGCCCGGCGCCTTACGGACCGATCCATGCCCTTCCCCGCCAGTCATCCCGCGCTCGACCGCGCGCTTTCCGCCCGTGGCTACGACGAGCCGACGCCGGTTCAGTCCGCCGTGCTCGACGCCGCGCTGAACGAGGATGGCCCTGATCGGCCGGGAATGGGCCGCGACCTGCTGGTCTCGGCCCAGACCGGTTCGGGCAAGACCGTCGCCTTCGGCCTGGCCCTGGCCCCCACCCTGCTGGGCGAGGCGGAGAAATTCGCCGAGTTCGGGGCGCCGGCGGCCCTGGTCATCGCGCCGACCCGCGAGCTGGCCCTGCAGGTGTCGAACGAGTTGCAGTGGCTGTACGCCCAGACCGGGGCCCGCATCGTCTCCTGCGTCGGCGGCATGGACCCCAAGGTCGAGCGCCGGGCGCTGGAGCGCGGCTGCCATATCGTCGTCGGCACGCCGGGCCGGCTGCGCGATCACCTCGAGCGCGGCGCGCTGGACCTGTCGACGCTGCAGGCGGTGGTGCTCGACGAGGCCGACGAGATGCTCGACATGGGTTTCCACGAGGACCTGACCTTCATCCTCGACGCCGCCCCGGCCGAGCGCCGCACCCTGATGTTCTCGGCCACCCTGGCGCGCGATATCGTGCAGCTGGCCAGGACCTATCAGAAGGACGCCCTGCGCATCGACACGGTCGCCGGCGCCGGGTCGCACGCCGACATCGAATACAAGGCCATCCGCGTCGCCCCGAACGAGGTCGAGCTCGCCGTCGTCAATGTGCTGCGCTATTTCGAGGCCCCGGGCGCGCTGGTGTTCGCCAACACCCGCGAGCGGGTCAAGCACCTGACCTCGTCCCTGCGCGAGCGCGGCTTCTCGGTCGTCGGCCTGTCGGGCGAACTGACCCAGAGCCAGCGGTCCGAGGCGCTGCAGGCGCTGCGCGACGGCCATGCGCGGGTCTGCGTGGCCACCGACGTGGCCGCCCGCGGGCTGGACCTGCCCGATCTGGGCCTGGTCATCCACGCCGAAATCCCGGTCAACAAGGCCGGCCTGCTGCACCGCTCGGGCCGCACCGGCCGGGCCGGCAGGAAGGGCGTCTCGGTCCTGCTGGTCAGCTACACCCGCCGCCGCAAGGTCGAGCTGATGCTTCAGTCGGCCTCGATCAGGGCCGAATGGTCGGGCCCGCCGTCGGCCGAGATGATCCTCGAGAACGACCGCAAGCGGATGCTGGCCGATCCGGCGCTGACCGCCCCGGTCGAGGACGAGGACACGCTGAGCCTCGGCCGGCAGTTGCTGGAGAAGAGCACGCCGGAGCAGATCGCCGCCGCCCTGATCCGCCTCTACCAGCAAAAGCTGCCGGCGCCCGAAGACGTCTATGACGACGAGCGGATGAAGCGTCAGCAGGCCACCGGCAAGAACGACAAGGGCCAGGAAGACGTGCCCTATACGGACTTCGCCCGCGGCGGCGACATGGCCTGGTTCCGCATCAACATCGGCCGCGACAAGAACGCCGACCCGAAATGGCTGATGCCGACCATCTGCCGCCTGGGTCACGTGACCAAGCGCGACATCGGTTCGATCAAGATCTTCGAGCGCGAGACCAAGTTCGAGATCACCCAGGAGATGAAGGCGAAGTTCGAGGCCGCCATCGGCCAGGGACTCGAGGACGGCGTGAAGATCGAGCCGGCCGTCAAGCCGGGCCCGTCGGAGAAGCCGGCCGGCCGCTGGGACAAGAAGCCCGGCGCGGGCGGCGATCGTCCGGAGAAGACGCCGTGGAAGGCGCGCGAGGACGGCGGCGACAAACCGGCCTGGAAGCCGCGCGAGGATCGTCCGCAGGGCGAGAAGAAGCCCTGGGTCAAACGCGACGACGCGCCGGCCGCTGACGGCAAGAAGCCGCGGGTCAAGCGCGAGGAATCGGCGCCGCCCGCCGAGGGCAAGAAGCCCTGGGTCAAGCGCACCGCCGACGCCCCGACGCCTCCCGGCAAGAAGCCGTGGGTGAAGAAGCCGGCCGCCGAGGGCAGGACGCCGTGGGCGCCGCGCTCCGACGCCGAGGCCGCTCCGGTCGCGGCCGGCGACAGGCCATGGAAGGGCAAGCCCAGGGGCGGCGATCGCCCGTGGGCTCCCAGGGACGCCCGCGGCAAGCCGCCGGCCGGCAAGCCCCCCAGGGCCCGCGGGCCCCGCTAGAGCCTGATCGGTTGAGGAGGAATCGCTTCGCGATTCCGCCGATGCCGTGAATCAGCCTCCAGCATGATCCCGGAGCGAAGATCCGGGTTTGGACGCGATCGCGTCCAAACCGATTTCGCTCTGGGCGCATTGCGGCCCGGCCCGGCATGAGGATTGCGCCTTGCCTGTAACCGTTTACGCTAGAGCCTGATCGGTTGAGGTGGATCGCTTCGCGATTCCGCCGATGCCGTGAATCAGGCTTCAGCATAATCCTGGAGCGAATATCCGGGTTTGGACGCGATCGCGTCCAAACCGATTTCACTCTAGGCCCCGGGCCAGAAGCGGCGGGCAGGAAACATGGCGGACGTCCGGCTGAGCGGGGTGAGCAAACGCTTCGGCGCCGTCGAGGTGCTGAAGGGAATCGATCTCCAGATCGCGGACGGTGAGTTCGTGGTCTTCGTCGGCCCGTCCGGCTGCGGCAAGTCGACCCTGCTGCGCACCATCGCCGGGCTGGAGGCGGCGGACGAAGGCGAGATCGCCATCGGCGGGCGGACGGTCGACGACCTGTCCCCGTCAGAGCGGGGGATCGCCATGGTGTTCCAGTCCTATGCGCTCTACCCGCATATGACCGTGTATGAAAACATGGCGTTCGGTCTAAAACTTGCGAAAATGGACAAGGTCGGGATCGACCGGCGGGTCCGCGCCGCGGCCGAGACGCTGAACATCGAGGCCTATCTGGACCGCAAGCCGAAGGCCCTGTCCGGGGGGCAGCGCCAGCGGGTCGCCATCGGCCGGGCCATCGTGCGCGAGCCGAAGGTCTTCCTGTTCGACGAGCCCCTGTCCAACCTCGACGCCGCCCTGAGGGTGCGGATGCGCTATGAATTCGCCGCCCTGCGCGAGCGGCTGAAGACCACCATGGTCTATGTCACCCACGACCAGGTCGAGGCCATGACCCTGGCCGACCGGATCGTGGTGCTGAACGAGGGGGCCGTGGAACAGATCGGCCGGCCGATGGAGCTGTACGCCCGGCCGCGCAACCTGTTCGTCGCCGGATTCATCGGCAGCCCGAAGATGAACCTGCTGCCGGCGGAGATCGTCGCCGCCTCGGCCGCCGGCGCGACCGTGCGCACGGCGGCCGGAGACTGCGTCAGGGTCGATGTCGACGCCGCCCGCGCCCGGCCGGGAGAGGCCGTGACCCTCGGCGTACGTCCCGAGCATCTGGACCCGTCCGGCCAGGGCGATCCGGTCGCCGCCACAGTGACCTTCATCGAGACGCTGGGCCACGCCACCTACGCCCATCTGGGCGCGGCGGCGGCGCCGCTGACGGTGCTGCTGCCGGGCGACGCGCGCCCGGCCGTGGGCGAGGCCCTGACCGTGCGCGTGCCGGCCGGCGAGGCGCATCTGTTCGACGCCGCCGGAGAGGCCTTCCCCCGTCTGTAGGCAGGTTGTTGCATCGCACAACGCGCTGGCCCTAGATGGGGCATGACCGCCCCCGCCGCCCTGACCGTCGATCTGGACGCCCTCGCCGGCAATTTCCGCACGCTGGAGCGAATCGGCGGCGCGCCGGCGCATCCGGTGGTCAAGGCCGACGCCTACGGCCTCGGCGCCGCGGCCTGCGCCGAACGGCTGATGCGCGAAGGGGCGCGGACCTTCTTCGTGGCCCGGACCCGCGAGGGCGAGCAGCTGCGCGCGGCGCTCGGCGCCACGCCAGCCATCTATGTGCTCGACGGGTGCCTGACGGGGCGGGCCGCGCGGCTGCGCGCCGCGGACCTGCGCCCGATCCTGAACACCGAGGCCCAGATCGCCGAGTGGCGGGCCGCCGGCGGCGGGCGCTGCGGCCTGCAGATCGACACGGGCATGAACCGCCTCGGCTTCCGGCCGGAGGCGGCCCCGGAGCCGTTCGCGGGTCTGGACCTGGTGCTGAGCCACCTGGCCTGCGCCGACGATCCGGCCGAGCCGATGAACGCGCGCCAGCGCGACGCCTTCGCGGCGGCGGCGGCGCGCTACCCGGGCGCGGTGCGGTCGTTCGCCAATTCGGGCGGGATTTTTCTCGGAAGGGACTACGGCTTCGACGCCACGCGGCCCGGCGTCTGCCTGTACGGCGGCGGCCCGGAAGGCCGGCCGGACCCGCGCATCCGGCCGGTGGCGACCCTGTCGGCGGAGGTGCTGCAGGTGTGCGACGTGGCGGCCGGCGAGAGCGTCGGCTATTCGCGCGGTTTCGTCGCGGATGGGCCGAGGCGGATCACGACCTGCGCTGCGGGCTACGCCGACGGCGTGCTGCGGGCTTACAGTCCGAGGGGACTGGTCGCCGTCGGGGGTGAGCTGCGGCCAATCGTGGGCCGGGTGTCGATGGATGTCTGCGCCATCGACGTGACCGGGCTGGAGGTCGCCGTGGGCGACCGGGTCGAGCTGTTCGGCGCCCACCGGATGCTGGACGACGCGGCCGCAGCGGCGGGGACCATCGCCTATGAGCTGCTGACCTCGGTCACGGCGCGGGTTCCGCGCATCTACGTCTGAGGCTCAGCGCGCGTCCCGGACCACCGTCCCGCCCTTGATCACCACGGGCACGGTTTCCAGCATCCGCACATCCGCCAGCGGGTCGCCCGACACGGCGATCAGGTCGCCGTAGCGGCCCGTCGCGATGGCGCCGACATCCCCTTCCCGACCCAGCGCCTGGGCGGCGTTCCAGGTGGCGGCGCGGATCGCCTCGGCGGGGGTCATGCCGTATTCGACCATGACGGCGAACTGTTTCGCATTCTGGCCGTGCGGATAGATGGCGGCGTCGGAGCCGAACACCATCCGGGCCCCGGCGCGGTGGGCGGCGCGGAAATTATCGCGCTGCAGCTGGCCGATCTCGCGGTCCTTGCGCAGATTGTCCTCGGTGACGCCGAACTCGGTGCCCGTCGCCTGGGTGAAGTCGGTGTTGTAGATGTCCATCGACAGCCAGGTCCCGCGCTGGACCGCCAGCCGGATGCCCTCGGCGTCGATCAGGGAGGCGTGTTCGATGGTGTCGACGCCCGCGCGGATGGCGTCGGCGATGCCCGAGGCGCCATGGGCGTGGGCGGCGACCTTGAGGCCCCACATATGCGCCTCGTCGGCGACGGCGGTCAGTTCGGCCAGGGTCATCTGCTGCTGGCCCGGCTCGGTGTTGCGCGAGAAGACGCCGCCGGTGGCGCAGATCTTGATCACCTGGGCCCCGTATTTGCGCACCTCGCG
>NZ_CALMZS010000220.1 GCF_937870815.1 uncultured Brevundimonas sp. | reverse complement strand
CCGTCTCGAAGCGTTGACCGGGCCGGAGGTCGCGCACGTCCAGAGCGCGCCCAAGGGTGTCGATCAGCGTTCGCGTTTCTCCCGCCCCGATCCCTGTGCGCTGCACCGCCTGTTCGAACGTCTCACCCTTGCGGATCTCCACGGGAACCGACTCCGGAATCGTCAGTCCGGCCGGCGCACCCGCGCTCGCCAAGGCCTTGGCCTCGAGAACCCTTGCCTGTGCCGGCGACAGTGTGACCGGGACCCCGGCCTCGGCCGTCACTGGCGGCTGGACCCGTCCCGCCAACAGCGCCACGGTCATGGCGGCCGCGGCGGTCAGGACATGCGGCGCGAAGCGCGCTGGCCGGGTGCGGGGATCGAACGGAGACATGGAGTCCAGGGCGGCGGCGACGCGGCGACGCGTCCGGAAACTTGCAGGGCCGGGGCTCCGCGGCGCAGCGCGAGCGATCAGCAGACCGTCATCGCGGCTTTGACCCGAGCCAGCCCAAACAATATTGCCGCGGACCGCTTGTCATTCAAGCACTTGCGGGTGCAGCGCCGGAGGCCACATCGTCGCACCATGCGTCCTCGGCGGCGGACCCCGAGCGTTTGCCGACCACCGGCGTCAGGACCTGACGTCGGTCTGCGCGGCGTCCTCGTGGCGGGCCAGCAGGATTTTCATCCGGATGATCTCGGCCTCCTGGGCGGCGATGATCTCGCGGGCGAGGTTCTGGACGTCCGCGGCCTCGCCGTGCTCGACAGCGATCTTCGCCATGGCGATGGCGCCTTCATGGTGCGCGATCATGCCGCGAAGGAAATCAACGTCGGCATCGCCCGTATAGGCGATGGCCATGCCCTGGTGCATCCGGTCGCTCGCTGCCCGATAGGCCTGCGTGGAGGGAGCCTCGCCCGGCGTCGCGCCCTGGGGCTGATGAGCAGCGACATCCCGGGCCGATGACGGGGGCGCCGCCTCTGACGCAGGCCGTGACCGTCCCGACAACATGCCAAAGGCGAAGGCCGACAGTGCGAGGAAGAGTGCGATGACGGAAACCCATCCGATCCGCTTCATGACGTTTTTCCGTTCGGGTCTGGATTTGCGGCGGCCGCCACGCCGTCCGGGGAGCCTGCTCGGCGGGTCGGGTCGCGGTAGCCGAGGAGCCTGAGGGCATTGAATACGACCAGAAGGGTCGAGCCCTCGTGCATGGCCACAGCGGGTCCGATGCCAAGTCCGAAGATGGTGGCGGGCACGAGGAAGGCCACCACCCCGAGGCTGACGACGAGGTTCTGCAGGATGATGCCGCGAGTCCTGCGGCTCAGACCCACAGCGAACGGCAACTGCGCCAGATCGTCGGACATCAGGGCGACGTCGGCGGTCTCCAGGGCGACATCGGAACCGGCCGCGCCCATGGCGATGCCCACGGTTGCGGTGGCCATGGCGGGGGCGTCGTTCACGCCGTCCCCGACCATGGCGATCTTGCCCTCGGCGCGCAGTCGCTTGATCGCCTCCACCTTGTCCTCAGGCATGAGGTCGCCCCAGGCTTCGGACAGGCCGACTTGGCCGGCGATCGCCTGGGCCGCCTTCTGGTGGTCTCCGGAGATCATGATCATCCGCGACACGCCCAGAGCGCGCAGGGCCTCCAGCGTGGCGCGCGCTGCCGCTCTCGGCGTGTCCAGCAGGCCGATCACGCCAAGGTCGCGTTCGCCCCGGCGCACGACCATCAACGTGCGGCCCTCCAGCCGGAGCCGCGTCACGGCCGCCTCCGCCTCCTTGCCGAGGGGAGCCACGCCGTCGACGCCGAACATCTCGGGCTTGCCTATAATGATCGTCGCGCGCTCGAGCCGAGCGGTGACGCCCTTCCCGGTCAGGCTCTTCAGATCAGACGCCGCGGCGATCGCCGCACCGTTGAGCCGTTCCAGACCGTCGCGCGCGATCGCCTCCGCCAGGGGATGGTCGCTCAGTCGCTCGACGGCGACGGCGGTCGTCAGGAGGTCGATGTCCTTCGCGCCGCCCACGGGAACGATGTCGGTGATGCGGGGGCGTCCTTCCGTCAGGGTGCCGGTCTTGTCGAACGCGATGGCGTGGAGCGATCCGAGGTTCTCCAGGGGCGCGCCCCCCTTGATCAGCACGCCGGCCCGGGCCGCCCGCGCGACGCCCGAGAGAACGGCGCTGGGCGTGGCGATGGCGAGGGCGCAGGGGCTGGCCGCCACCAGGACCGCCATGGCCCGATAGAAGCTGTCGCGGAACGGCTCGTCGACCACGACCCACGCAAAGAGGAGGACGAAGGCGAGGCCGGCGTCCGCGGCGGCCCGCCCGGCGACCTGTACGTCGAGATCCCGGAGATTTCCGATCACTACGGCATCACCCATGGAAAGCTGAATCAGGCTTATCTTTACGGAAACAGCATCTTCAAATATTACGATGGCCCCGGCGAAGGGCTTGGCCTGCTCGCCCTCACCCTCGAGCATAACTTCGGCGCGCGCATAGATCATTCCGCGGCAGTCAACCTGCAAACCTTCGTCAGAATCGTGGATGCGCTCGGCGGCATAGACATCAGCCTGCCTGCCGTCATTGATGGGCGCGTGCGCAACTCCACCGACTCAAATCGTTACTTCCCCGCCGGTCCCCAACACTTGAACGGCTATCGCGCCATGCTCCTCGCGCGCATGCGCCCAAATGGCGACCTCGCCCGCAGTCACACCCAGGACCTCATCCTGCAAGCGCTCACCGCCAATCTCGCACGTGGCGAACAAAGCCTGGTTTTTTTGAACCGTCGCGGCTACGCACCGACTTTGTATTGCACCGTTTGCGCGTGGGTGTCGCCGTGCCCGCGCTGCTCGGCGCGGCTGGTGTTGCATCGCAGCGGGCAGCGTCTTAAATGCCATCATTGCGGGCACGAGGCGCGCATTCCAACCGCCTGCCCGAGCTGCGGGAACGCCGATTTGAAAGCGCTGGGCCAAGGTACGCAACGGCTGGAAGAAACGCTCACCGCCGCGCTGCCGCAGGCACGCATCCGCCGCATCGACCGCGACACGATGCGGCCGCGCGCGTGGGCGGAACTCGGCGAGGATTTACGCAGCGGGCAGGTCGATATTCTGGTCGGCACGCA
>NZ_CALMZS010000219.1 GCF_937870815.1 uncultured Brevundimonas sp. | reverse complement strand
AAGCGGCTCCCTAGTGGGCGACGCCCTTCCAGATGCGGCGGTAGCTGACGTAGGTCACGCCGGCGAACAGGAACAGGAAGATCAGCACCCCCAGGCCGGTCTGCTTGCGCTGGACCTGCTTCGGATCCGAGGCCCAGGCGATGAAGGCGGCGACGTCCTTGGCGTACTGGTCGACGGTCTCGGCGGAGCCGTCGTCATAGGTCACCTGGCCGTCCATCAGCGGCGGCGGCATGGCGATGAAGCCGCCCTCCGGCACATGGGCGCCGTCCGGCATGAACGGCGTCAGGTCGCCGGCCATGTAGGGGTTGTAGTACTGGCCCGGACGGATCTCGAGGCCGGCCGGCGCGGCGCGGTAGCCCGACAGCAGCGAGTAGATATAGTTGGCGCCGTCGTGACGGGCCTTGGCCATGACCGACAGGTCCGGCGGCGCGGCCCCGCCGTTGCCCGCCGCGGCGGCCGTGGCGTTCGGATACGGATTGGGGAAGCGGTCCGCCGGCGCCGCGTCGCGCATGATCGGTTCGCCGGTCTCGCTGTCGATGTCCGGCGTCTGGACCTCGGCGGCCAGCACCTTGACGAAGCGGTTCTCGGCCGGGCTGGCCTGATGCTCGTCGTAGAAGGGGCCGCCGGGCTCGGCCAGGGTGCGGAAATACATCAGCTCCATGCCGTGGCAGGAGGCGCAGACTTCGCGGTAGACCTTGTAGCCGCGCTGCAGCTGGGCCTGGTCGAAGGTCCCGAACGGGCCCTCGAAGCTGAAGCCGCCGCTGCGCGGGTGCGCCGCCCCGCCGGAGGCCAGCGCGGGCTGGGCCGAGACGGCGAGGCCGGCCGCCACGGCGATCAGGGCCAGGGTCTTTTTCATCGAACGCATCGAGGTCTCGAGGGTCATGGTCGGTCTCAGCCCTTCTTCTCGGGCGAGGCCGGCGCGGCGTCGGTCATGGCGTCCCCGCCCGGCAGCACCGGCTCGGAGATGGTCGCCGGGATCGGCCGCGGGGTCTCGCGCAGGCCGAGGACCGGCATGATGATCACGAAGAAGGCGAAATAGTAGGCCGTGAGCAGGCGGGTCAGCCACAGGTAGCTGTTCAGCATGCCGTCGCCGAGCTGGAAGCTGGGCATGCCCGGCACCACCGGCGCGTCGGGCAGCTGCGCCCCGCACCAGCCGAGCCCCATCCCCACGATGACGAAGATGATGAAGAAGGTCCGCATCGTCGGGCGGTAGCGCATCGAGCGCACCTTCGACGTGTCCAGCCACGGCAGGACGAACAGCACGCCGATGGAGCCGAACATGGCGATCACGCCGCCGAGCTTGTCCGGGATGGCCCGCAGGATGGCGTAGAACGGCAGCATGTACCATTCGGGCACGATGTGGGCCGGGGTCTGCAGCGGGTTGGCCGGGATGTAGTTGTCGGCGTGGCCCAGGGCGTTCGGCAGGTAGAAGACGAAGACCGCGAACAGGATCAGGAAGAGGATGATGGCGAAGCCGTCCTTGACCGTGAAATACGGGTGGAACGGCACCGTGTCCTTCTTCATGCGGTCCTTGGGGATCAGGATGCCGACCGGGTTGTTCTGGCCCGCCGCGTGCAACGCCCACAGGTGCAGAACGACGCAGCCGGCGATCACGAACGGCAGCAGATAGTGCAGCGAGAAGAAGCGGTTCAGGGTGGCGTTGTCGATGGCCGGGCCGCCGCGCAGCCAGATCAGCACCGGCTCGCCGACGACCGGGATGGCCCCGATCAGATTGGTGATCACCTCGGCGCCCCAGAACGACATCTGGCCCCACGGCAGCACATAGCCGAGGAAGGCGGTGGCGATCATCAGGAAGAAGATCACGCAGCCGACGATCCAGATCATCTCGCGCGGGGCCTTGTAGGAGCCGTAGTAGAGCCCGCGCAGCATGTGCAGATAGACCGCGATGAAGAACATCGAGGCCCCGTTGGCGTGGGCGTAGCGGATCAGGTCGCCGCCGTTGACGTCGCGCATGATGCGCTCGACCGAGGCGAAGGCCATTTCGGTGTTCGGCACATAGTGCATGGCCAGGATCACGCCGGTGGCGATCTGGACGACCAGGCAGAGGGCCAGGATGCCGCCGAAGGTCCACCAGTAGTTGAGGTTCTTCGGGGTGGGCAGCGACATATAGTCGGCGCCGAAACGGATGATCGGCAGCCGGCTGTCAAACCATTTCTCGAGGCCGCTCTTCGGGACGTAGGTGGATTCGTGATCGCTCATCGTTCTCTCGCCCGTCCTCAGCCGATTTTCACGCGGGTGTCGGACACATAGTCATAGGCCGGCACGACCAGGTTCTTCGGCGCCGGACCCTTACGGATGCGGCCCGAGGTGTCGTAGTGCGAGCCGTGGCAGGGGCAGAACCAGCCGCCGTAGTCGCCGGAGCCGAAGGTCGGCACGCAGCCCAGGTGGGTGCAGGAGCCGATGACCACGAGATACTGCTGGCGACCGGGCTTGACGCGGTCGGCGTCGATCTCCGGGTCCTTGAGGCCGGCCCGGTCGTCGGCCCGGGCGCGCTCGATCTCGGCCGGGGTGCGGTAGCGCACGAACACCGGCTTGCCCTGCCATTTGATGACGACCTGCTGGCCTTCCTGGACCTTGGTCAGGTCGAATTCGATGGTCGACAGCGCCAGGGTGTCGGCGGCCGGGTTCATCGAATTGACCAGCGGCCACACGGCCATGGCCCCGGCCCCCGCCGCCGCCGCCCCGGCCGCGATGTGGATGAAGTCTCTACGATTGGGATCCTGATGGTTCGGATCGCCCTGGTCTGCAGCCACCGATTCGTCTCCTGAGCCGTTGGCGGCGTCGCCGAGCGGCGCGCCGTGTCAACGCTGTCGTTCCTTTAGCGAATGCCGCAATGGCTGGCCCGGCCCGGCTTTGCGGCGCATCGCCGCAACTTGCTGACGCTTCTTGCGAAACGGTCGCACAACAGGCCGCGACAAGCCCCCGGGCCGCGCGTATGAGGGCCTTAGAATGCGTCTCGCCCTTTTTCAACCGGCCATTCCGCAGAACGTCGGCGCCTGCATCAGGCTGGGCGCCTGTTTCGGGGTGGAGCTGCACATCGTCGAGCCCGCGGGCTTCCGTTTCGACGACCGGGCGATGAAGCGCGCCGCCCTGGACTACGGCCCGCTGGGCCACATGACGCGGCACGCCGGCTGGGACGAATTCCAGCGCGATCGCGGTCCGGGGCGGCTGATCCTGTTCACGACCAGGGGCGCGACGCCGCTCGGAGACTTCGTGTTCCGGCCCGACGACGTCCTGCTGTTCGGCAGCGAGCCGGCCGGGGCGCCGGACTTCGTGCACGCGGCGGCGGACGCGCGGGTGGTCATCCCGATCCGTCCCGGGGCCCGGTCTCTGAACCTGGCGGTCAGCGCCGGGATCGCCCTGTGGGAGGGGCTTAGGCAGACTCGTTCCTGATCCTTCTCCCCTTGCGGGAGAGGGAGTCCTACTCCGGCGCCCCGGCCTCGGGCAGCCTGGCCAGGCTCGGCCGCTCGCCGCGTTTCGCCGCCGCCACGGCCTCGACGCGGCGCATGACCCGCAGGAGGTTCTCGCCGGCCAGCTTGCGGATGTCGGCCGCGCTCCAGCCCCCGGCCATCAGCGCCGCCAGCAGGCGCGGATAGGCGTCCACCCCCTCCAGCCCGACCGGCAGGGCGTCGACGCCGTCATAGTCGCCGCCGAGGCCGACATGGTCGATGCCCGCCACGTCGCGGACGTGCTGGATGTGGGCGACCACATCGGCGATCGTCGCCGTCGGGATCGGATGCGCCGCCTGCCAGGCCGCCAGGCCGGCGGTCACGGCCGCCGGATCGCCGGGGTGCAGCGACTTCAGACGCGCGTCCTCGGCCGAGCGCCCCGCGTACCAGGCCCGCACCGTCTCGGACACGAAGCCCGGCACGAAGGTGACCATGACCACCCCGCCGTCCTCGGCCATCTGCCGCAGCACGCTGTCGGGCACGTTGCGCGGATGGGCCGTGACCGCGCGCGCCGACGAGTGGGAGAAGATCACCGGGGCCTCGCTGACCCGCATGGCGTCCAGCATGGTCTCCTCCGAGACGTGGCTGAGGTCGACCATCATGCCGAGGCGGTTCATCTCGCGCACCACCTCCTCGCCGAAGCTGTTGAGGCCGCCCCATTTCGGCGCGTCGGTGGCGCTGTCGGCCCAGCTGGTCGTGGCCGAATGGGTCAGCGTCATGTAGCGCGCCCCGGCGCCGTGGAACTCGCGCAACAGGCCCAGCGAATCGGCGATCGAATAGCCGCCTTCCATGCCGATCAGGGAGGCGATCTTGCCGCGGCGATGGATGCGCTGGATGTCGTCGGCGGTGGTGGCCAGTTCGAACACGTCCGGGTGGGCGGCGACGAGCCGCTTGACCGTGTCGATCTGTTCGAAGGTGGCCCTGGCCGCCTCGACCGGGGTCAGGCCGGCGGGGACGTAGACCGACCAGAACTGGCCGCCGACGCCGCCGGCGCGCAGGCGCGGAATGTCGGTGTGCAGGTCGGTCGAGGCGTCGAGGTCGGCGGTCAGGTCGACCGCGTGCGGGTCGTTGCCGAAACCCTGGCGCAGCGCCCACGGCAGGTCGTTGTGTCCGTCGACCAGCGGCGTCCGCTCGAGGATGCGCCGGGCGGCGGCCTCGTCCTGGGCGCGGGCGGGGACGGCGGCCGCGAGCAAGGCGGCGGTGGAAAGCAGAACGGCGCGGATCATGAACGGACTCCTCGGAAAGCGAGCGGGACAGTGGCAGAGGAGGGCGAAGCGTCAACCGACTCGAAAAAACGCTGTGGCAGAGTCGGCAGAGTCGGCATCCGCCGCGAGAGAAAATTCGCTATGGCAGGGTCGGCAGAGTCGGCATCCGCAAGGCCATATGACGCGCCTGCGGCGGCGGTCGGGGATTCGGTTTTCAAAGAACGGCCGGCGGGCCGCCGGGCGGAGACGGGGAGAAGTATGGACCCCTTTGATTCCCAAGCGGGAAGATCGCGTCGAGAAAAGTGTATGTGGTTGATGCGACGGGATGTTTTTCGCTGAACCAGACCATAATTTCGCGGATTGTCAGCACAGCGTCACGGCGGGCGTCTCCGTCTCCCGAGGGGAGAAGGTGGCCGGGCGGAGTCCGGTCGGATGTGCCGGGAGAGGGGTCGCAACGCCCTCGAAAGTAGGATCGCCGCCCTTCACCGCCTCGGGCCAACCCCCTACAAGCCGCCCCCATGACCCCGACCGATCCCCTCGCCCAGCAGAAGACTGACGCCCGCGCCTGGTTCGAGGCCCTGCGCGACCGCATCCACGCCGCCTTCGAGGCGCTGGAGGACCAGGCCCCGGCCGAGCTCTTCCCCGGCGAGCCCGGCCGCTTCGCGCGCACGCCGTGGGAGCGGCCCGAAGGCGGCGGCGGGGTCATGGGGATGATGCGCGGCCGGCTGTTCGAGAAGGTCGGGGTGCATGTCTCGACCGTGCACGGGAGCTTCCCGGCCGACTATGCGAAGGGCGTGCCCGGCGCCGCGGAGGACCCGCGCTTCTTCGCCACCGGCATCAGCCTGATCGCCCATCCGGTCAGCCCCCGCGTGCCCGCCGTGCACATGAACACCCGCTTCATCGCCACGACCCGGGGCTGGTTCGGCGGCGGGGCCGACCTGACCCCGGTGCTGGGCGTCGACCGGCGCGACGACCATCCGGACACCGTGGCCTTCCACGCCGCCCTGAAAACCGCCTGCGACGCCCACGATCCGGCCTGGCACGCGAAGTTCAAGGCCTGGTGCGACGAGTATTTCTTCCTGCCCCACCGCAACGAGCCGCGCGGCACCGGCGGCGTCTTCTACGACCATCTGGACAGCGGCGACCGGGCCCGCGACTTCGCCTTCACCCGCGACGTCGGCGAGGCCTTCCTGAAGGTCTATCCGCAGCTCGTGCGCGGGCGGATGGGCGAGCCGTGGACGGCGGCGGAGCGCGAGGAGCAGCTGGTCCGGCGCGGCCGCTACGTCGAGTTCAACCTGCTCTACGACCGCGGCACCATGTTCGGCCTGAAGACCGGCGGCCACGTCGACTCGATCCTCAGCTCGATGCCGCCCGTGGTGAAGTGGCCATAACTCCCGTTCCGCTCACGCCGGGGCTGTAACGAACGCCCTGATCCATCCCCCGACCGTCGCCCGGTCATCCGCCGCCTTCAGACTGTCCACAGCCCGAGCCACCAGCGCCGGATCGATCCGGTCGTGCCGCCCCGCCGTCAGCGCGGTCGCGAAGGCCGGGGTGAACTCCGGGTGGGGCTGCATCGAGATGGCGTCCTCGCCCCAGGCCAGCCCCGCGAACGGGGTGAAGTCGCTCCGCAGGATCACCCGGGCGTCGGCCGGCTTCTCCACCACCTGATCCTGATGCGAGGCCGGAATGGCGACCGCCGACGCCGCCGGAGTCATCCACGGTTCAGCCGACACGACCTGATAGCGGTGCAACCCCACGCCCCAGCCGCGCTCCGACTTTTCGACCCGCCCGCCCAGGGCCTGGGCCATGGCCTGGTGGCCGAAACAGACGCCGACCAGTTTCGTCCGCCCCTTGGCCGCGCGAATCCAGTCCAGCAGATCGGCGATCCAGCCATCGGTTTCATAGACCCCCGCCGAAGAGCCGGTGATGATCGCCGCGTCGAACGCTGCCGCGTCCGGCCATTCCCCGGCCTGGACGTCAAAGGTCTGGAAGTCGAATCCCTCGCCCAGCAACTCGCGGAACATGGCCGGATAGTCGCCGTGCGCGGCGGCCAGCGCCGGGGGCGGCGCGCCGGTCTCCAGAATCGCGATGCGGGTCATTCAGGGGCTCCTCGATCCGACCGCAATAGGCGTTCGTGCAAGACGGCGGAAGGGCGATCCGCTATGAGCCCGCCATGACCCAAGCCGCCTCCGATCCGGTCGTCCTGATCAACGTCTACACCTGCAAACCCGAACAGCTGGATACGCTGATAGAACTGCTGGCGGTGATGGTCCGGGCCCAGCGCGAAGCCGAGGGCTTCATTTCCGCCATCCTGCATCGCGGCCTCAACGGCAGGGTGGCGGCGGTCCACGCCGTCTGGCGCTCGCGCGAGGACTGGAAGGCCATGGCTCGCGGTCCCGCCGTCAATGCGGCCATGGAGCCGGTCATGGCCATCGCCACCTTCGAGCCCCACCTCTATGAGGCGGGCGAGGTCATCGAATAGCATTCCTCCCCCGCAGGGGGAGGGGGACCGCGCAGCGGTGGAGGGGGACAGTCCCGGACGCCGGCGGATGCCGTCGGCTTCAGCCCGTCATCCACACCTCGGACCGGGCCGCCCCGCCGCCCAGAGCCGAAGCAACCCAGCCGCAGACTTCGTTCGCCGCCGCCTCGGCCCCCGCGGGCGGGTTCAGCACCACCACCGCGCAGCCGTTCATCCTCATCGGATCGGTCAGGGGGCGCAGCCGCGCCTCGGCC
>NZ_CALMZS010000218.1 GCF_937870815.1 uncultured Brevundimonas sp. | reverse complement strand
TGTCGCGCGGATCGGTCGGGCCGATCAGTAGCGGTAGTTGACGCCGAACAGGAAGGTGCGGCCGTAGGACTGATGGTTGATGACCTGGCGCTCGTCACCGTTCTGGTAGGTGTAGAACGGCTCGTCGGTCAGGTTGTTGGCTTGAGCCAGCAGCGAGAGGCCTTCCAGCGGGCCGGACTGGAACTCGTAGCCGATCTGGGCGTCGACGACCGTCTCGGCCCCGACCTGGCGGAGCGTGCGGCCATTGGCGAAGCCCGACATCTCGCCGAGGAACTCGGACCGATGGCGCGCGCTGATCCGGCTCTGGAAGCCGTACCGCTCATAATAGAGCGTAACGTTGGCGACGGTTTCGGACAGGCCGGGGATGGCCGTCTTCACACCGGCGCCGGGCTGTTCGATCTCGCTTCCGTTGCGCGAGACGCTGACGAAGGCGCCGAAGCCTTCGAGCGACGGATGGAACATGTCGAAGGGGGCCGAGGCGGCGAACTCCACGCCCCACATGCCGCCGCCTTCGCCGTTCTGGGGCGAGTTGTAGAGGCCCTCGTTGATCACGGGAACGACGCCCCCGGTGGGGAAGCCGGTGAAGTCAGCCGGACGCTGCTCATCGTAAACGAACGTATCCAGCTGGCGATAGAAGGCGGACAGCGACACATAGGCCGATCGGCCGAAGTAGCGCTCCAGCGAGACATCGGCGACGTTGGCGATCCACGGCCTCAGTTCCGGATTGCCGCCGCCGCCGCTCCACGGCGAGTTGTTCACCGTAGCGCCTGGAATGTTCAGGGTCGGGTTGAAGCCGTAGCCGCGGCTGGCGCGCATCTGGTCCATCCGCGGACGGGCCATGGTGCGGGCGAGGGCGGTGCGTAGGAACAGGTCGTCCTTCAGCTCGAGGATCAGGTTCATGCTGGGCAGAACCTCGACGTAGGAGTCTCCGCCCTCGATCGCGGTGAACATCATGCCGGCGCCGGAGCCGGTGGCGGCGAAGCCGTTCGAATGCTGATCGGTGTACACGACCTGGAGACCGAGATTCCCGGTGGCCGGAATGCTCCCCATGTTCGCGTTCATGTTCAGCTTGGCGTAGCCGATCACGATATCCTCGTTGATCGTCCAGTTTTTCGACTTCACGTCGCCGTTCGGATTGCGCACCAGGTTGTAGAAGCCGTCGTTGACCAGGCCCATCGCGTCATAGCTCAGGATGCCCGGAATGCCGCCATAGGCGAGCGAGGTCGGCTCCAGCAGATAGTCGCCGGGCACGGGCACGGTCGCCCCACCGGGGATGCCGAGGAACCATTCGTCGGCGACCAGCGACTTTTCACGCGTGCTGAAATAGAGGCCCGTCTCGATCGAGTCGAAAGCCCTCAGGTCGACGTCGCCGTTGAGAGTCAGGCGCACGGCCTTCAGCTCGTCCTCGATGGTCGGCATGTTCAGATAGCCGTCCTGGCCGCCCGGGATCACGTCGCCGCCCCAGCCCTGCGGGCTGGTCAGGCGCATCAGGCTCGGATCGGCGTAGTCGAGATCGGCCGAGAACTGCGGCACGCCGCTCGGGTCGATGGCGAAGTCGAGCGTATCCGTCGGCCCCGTGCCGTTGCGGCCCGTGCCCCAGTAGGTCTCGAGAATGGTGTCGGTGCGATCGACCTTCGAATAGCTCAGGTCGGCGTCCATGGACCAGCGGTCGTTCAGCACCATCCCGGTGTTCCAGCCGAGGGAGAGCAGCTTGCTTTCGCGGCCGGTGACGTCGCCCCGGCCGACGGCGCGCACATCGGAGAAGGTGCCGGCCACGACCATGCCATCCTCGACCTGCTGGTTCGACAGCGAGGCGCTGCTCCATTGGAGCGGGAACTCGATGCCGCGCAGGATCTGGGTGTTGTCGAACTCGGAATAGAAGGCGTCGAAGGTCGAATGGATGCGGTCGTTCGGGCGCAGTTCGAGGGTGCCGAAGAGGCCGTCGCGCTTCAGTTCCGACGACATCACGAAGACCTTGGCGCCGCCGATGACCAGGTCGCCGTTGGCGTCGGTCGGGTAGCCCCAGGCCTCGAACCGCTCAGACTGGTACGGCGACGACATGTGGGCGTAGCCGAGGGCGATGCCGATGGTGTCGTCCGCGAACTGGTCGATGTAGCTGACGCTGTAGCGCTGGCCGGTGTCCTCGGTGCCCGCGTTGAGGGCGCCGATGTCGTTGACCTCATAGCGGGCGTTCAGGGCGATCGCCCGCCGGCCATAGGAGAGCGGACGGATGGTGCGCAGGTCGACCGTTCCGGCCAGACCCTGCCCGACCAGCGAACCGTCGGGGGTCTTGTAGACCAGCACGCTGGCCAGGGCTTCCGAGGGATACTGGTCGAACTCGACGCCGCGGTTGTCGCCCGTGGTCACCTGTTCGCGGCCATTGAGCAGGGCGGTGGTGAAGTCGGGACCGAGCCCGCGGATGCTGATCACCTGCGCGCGCCCGTCCTGACGCTGGGCCGCCAGACCCGGCAGGCGGGCCAGCGATTCGGCGATCGACATGTCCGGCAGCTTGCCGATGTCCTCGGCGGTGACGACCTCGACGATCGAGGTGTTGTCGCGCTTGGTCGCGATCGAGCTTTCGATCGACGAGCGGATGCCGGTGGCGATCACGTCCTCGACCTGCGTCTCCTCCTCCTGCGGCGCATCCTGCGCCGAGGCGGCTCCGGCGAAGGCCAGGGCGGCGACGGCGCCGAGGGCGGCGCCTCCGAGCAGGCGCGTACGGCGGGTGACTTGGGTTCGCATCTCATTCTCCCTGGGGCCGTCGCATTTCTATCGAAGCGTCCGGCGATACCGCAAAGTAATGCAAACTTGCGGACCTGATGCAAGTGTCCTCTCTCCGATCGTGGCCCGGACGTGGCCGAAATGTGACGCCCGCCGCCAGCGCTTTCGCCCTACACATAGGACTATGGCTTGCGGGACCGCGGTTTCAACTCCCCTGTTGAGGCGGTTGACATCGGGTGGCTCCGCTGCAAAATCTTGCAAAGGCGATCCGGGGGGGGCCATGCCGTCCGCGGACATTCCGAAGGGACGGAGACATGACCGGAAGCTCGAGAGGGGCCCTGCGGCGGCGCGTGACGGCCGTGTGCGCGGGTTTGGCCGCCATGGCCGCGGCCGCGCCGGCGATCGCGTCCGCCCTGCCGTCCCCGCAGGAGGCCGCCGGCCTGCGCGACCGTCCGGCCGAGGACGAGGTGATCTATTTTCTCCTGCCCGACCGGTTCGCCAACGGCGATCCGTCCAACGACCGCGGCGGCCTCGACGGCGACCGGCTCGTCACCGGCCATGATCCGGCCGACCCCGGCTTCTTCCACGGCGGCGACCTGCGCGGCCTGACCGCCCGGCTGGACTATGTGCAGGGCCTCGGGGCCACGGCCCTGTGGATCGCGCCGCCGTTCGTGAACAAGCCGGTGCAGGGCCCGCCCGGCCAGGAGAGCGCCGCCTACCACGGCTACTGGATCACCGACTTCACCCGCATCGATCCGCATTTCGGAACCAATGACGACTTCCGCGCCCTGGTCGACGCCGCCCACGCCCGGGGGATGAAGGTCTATCTGGACATCGTCATCAACCACACCGCCGACGTCATCCGCTATCGCGAGTGCCCGGACAACGACTGCGGCTACCGCTGGAAGGGCGACTATCCGTACCAGCGCCGCGGCGGCCTCGACGGCGAGGCGATCAACCCCGGCTTCACCGGCGAGCCCGGCAGCGACTTCTCCACCCTGACCCGCGCCGACTATGCGTACACGCCGTACAACCCGCCCGGCGAGGAGACGGTCAAGGTTCCCGCCTGGCTCAACGACGTCGGCCTCTATCACAACCGGGGCAACAGCGCCTGGTACAGTGAGGCCCGCATGGACGGCGACTTCGCCGGCCTCGACGACCTGTTCACCGAACACCCGCGCGTGGTCCAGGGCTTCATCGACATCTACGGCGGCTGGATCGACGACTACGGCGTCGACGGCTTCCGCATCGACACGGCGCGGCATGTGAACCCGGAGTTCTGGCAGGCCTTCGTCCCCGCCATCCTCGAGCGCGCCCGGGCCCGCGGCATCCCGAATTTCCACATCTTCGGCGAGACCTTCGACTTCCAGAGCGGCACGGCGGCGATGCACACTGTGGTCGACGGCCTGCCGACGGTGCTGGACTTCGCCTATCAGCGCGTGGTCCAGAACATGGTCACGGGCGCGGGCCATCCGGACAGCATGGGCTATCTGCTGATGGAGGACGCCATCTACGCCGGCGGCGCCGAGACGGCGCGCCGCCTGCCGACCTTCACCGGCAACCACGACATGGGCCGGATCGGCCATCTGATCCTCAAGGCGATGCCGGACATCTCCGACGCGGAACTGCTGGACCGGTCTACCCTGGCCCACGCCCTGGTGCTGCTCGGGCGCGGCGTGCCGGTGATCTACTACGGCGACGAACAGGGCTTCACCGGCGACGGCGACGACCGCCGCTCGCGCCAGGACATGTTCGAGACCCGCGTCCCATCCTACGCCGACGACCGGCGCATCGGCCGGGCGGCCGGGCCGTTCGACACCGACGCCGACATGTACCGCCGCATCGCCGAAATGACCCGCGTCCGCGCCGCCGACGTCCGGCTCCGTCGCGGTCGCGTCGCGGTGCGGGTCGCCGACCAGGAGCCCGGCGTCCTCGCCGTCTCCCGGCTCGACGACGACGGCGAGACCCTGGTGGTGTTCAACACCTCGACCGAGGCCCGCGAGGTCAACATCCCGGTCGAGACCGGCTCCGCCCGCTGGCGCGCCCTGCTCGGCCGCTGCCCCGCCCGGGCCGCGGCCCCCGGCGCGGTTTCCGTCTCCCTGCCCGCCCTGGGCTATATTGTCTGCGTATCCGAAGGCCGAGCGTGACCGTCCAGATCCTCGAATCCCCACAGCTCCGGACCGACGCCGCCGAATGGTGGCGCGGCGCGGTCGTCTATCAGGTCTATCCGCGCAGCTTCGCCGACACGAACGGCGACGGGGTCGGCGACCTGAAGGGCGTCGCCGACCACCTCGACCATATCGCCTCCCTCGGTGTCGACGCGGTCTGGCTGTCGCCCTTCTTCACCTCGCCGATGAAGGATTTCGGCTATGACGTGGCCGACTACCGCGACGTCGATCCGATCTTCGGGACGCTGGACGATTTCGACGCCCTGATCGCCAGGGCGCACCGGCTGGGCCTGCGCATCATCACCGACCTGGTCTTCGCCCACACCTCGGACCAGCACGCCTGGTTCCGCGAGAGCCGCCAGTCGCGGACCAATCCGAAGGCCGGCTGGTATGTCTGGGCCGACGCGAAGGCGGACGGCTCGCCGCCGTCCAACTGGCAGTCGGTGTTCGGCGGGCCGGCCTGGACCTGGGACGCCCGGCGCGGCCAGTACTACATGCACAATTTCCTGCCCGAGCAGCCGCAGCTGAACCTGCATGTGCCGGCGGTGCAGGACGCCCTGCTGGACGTGGCCCGCTTCTGGCTCGACCGCGGCGTCGATGGCTTCCGCTTCGACGCCATCAATTTCTCGATGCACGACCCGCTGCTGCGCGACAATCCGCCCCTGCCGCCGGGCGGCAAGCGGACCCGGCCGTTCGACTTCCAGGACAAGGTCCATAACCAGTCGCAGCCGCAGATCGCCGACTTCCTCAAGCGGATCCGGGCCCTGACCGACAGCTACGGCGGGCGCTTCACCGTGGCCGAGGTCGGCGGCGACCACGCCGAGCGGGAGATGCAGGCCTTCACCGCCGGCGACGACCACCTGAACAGCGCCTACGGCTTCCTCTATCTGTACGCCCCGGCCCTGGACGCCCAGCTGGTGCGCCAGGGGGCCGAGGTCTGGCACGGCCGCGACGGCCAGGGCTGGCCGTCATGGACCTTCTCCAATCACGACGCCCCGCGCGCCATCTCCCGCTGGGCCGGCGACCGCGATCCGGCGGCCTTCGCCGGCATGGCCATGCTGCTGCTGATGTGCCTGCGCGGCAACGTCTTCATCTACCAGGGCGAGGAGCTGGCCCTGCCCCAGGCCGAGGTGCCGTTCGAGCGGCTGGTCGATCCCGAGGCCATCGCCAACTGGCCCCAGACCCTGGGCCGCGACGGGGCCCGCACGCCGATGCCGTGGAAGGCCGACCGGCCCCACGCCGGCTTCTCGACCGCCGAGCCGTGGCTGCCCGTCGACCCGCGCCACGTCGGCCTGGCGGTCGACCGGCAGGAGGACGACCCCGCGTCGATGCTCAACCTCACCCGCCGGCTGGTCGCCCTGCGCAAGGCCCATCCGGCCCTGACCCGCGGCGACATGCGGCTGCTGGACGCGCCGCCGGACCTGCTCTGTTTCGAGCGCGCGCTGGGCGGCGAACGCCTGCTGTGCGTCTTCAACCTGGGCGAGGCGCCGGTCGACTGGACCGCGCCGGCCGGATGGCGGATCGTCGAGACCATCAACCTCGAGGCCGGCCCGGGCGGCGTTCTGCCGCCGATGGCCGGGCTGGTCCTGGCCGAAGCCGCCGGATGAGCTCAGCCGCCGCAGCTCTCGCGCACGATCAGGTCGGTGGGGATACGCTCCGACCGGCCGACCGAGTCGCCGGGGTTGTCGAGCAGCTTGGAGACCAGCAGCCGTCCGGCCTTCATCGTGTCCTGGGCGATGGTGCTGAGGGCCGGGCGCGCATAGCGGCTGAACGGCACATTGTCGAAGCCGATCACCGAGACGTCCTCGGGCACCCGCCGGCCGGCGTGCAGCAGGGCCCTCACCGCGCCGAGGGCGATCTGGTCCGAGGCGCAGACCACCCCGTCGAAGCCGACCCCGCGGCGGATCAGGCTGTCGACCGAGGCCTCGGCCGACTCGACCTCGAAATGGGCCTCCATGATCAGGTCGGGGTCCGCCTCCAGCCCGGCCCGGGCCAGGGCTTCCAGATAGCCCCGGTGCCGCTGCATCGCCTCCGGCGGATCGAGGTCGCCCAGAAAGACGATGCGCCGGCGCCCCAGCCGCGCCAGGTGCAGGGTCGCCCGGCGCCCGCCGGCCAGGTTGTCCGACCCGACCGAGCAATACTGCTGGTCGGGCATCTGGGCGCCCCAGACCACGAACCGGCCCTCGGTCTCGGCCAGCCGGTTGAGGCTCTGGTGCAGAAAGCTCTGGCCGAGGAAGATCACCCCGTCGGCCCGGCTGGTGTTCATCGCCGCCGACAGGTCGTCGTAGCTGGTCGGCGAGAAATGGCTCATGATCACGTCGCAGCCGCGCTCGCGCGCGGCCTCGCCGACGCCGGCCAGCAGTTCGAGGAAGAAGGGATCGCTCAGCCGCCCCTCGCGTCCCTGCGGCCGCGGCGTCACCAGGGCGATCACCCCGTCGGCCCCGATCGGACCGGCCGGCATGTAGCGTCGGAACGGATAGTCGTGCTCGCGCGCCAGTTTCCAGATCAGCTGCTTGGTGCGGGCGTTGACCGCGGGACTGTCGTTCAGCGCCCGCGACACCGTCGAGATCGACACGCCGGCCAGCTTGGCGAGGTCTTCCAGACGGGTGGTCTTTCGGGTCACGCGCACCGGCTCGCAAAGTTTGCTGCAAAAATTGCTTCATGCTTTGTAACACACCCCCCGTGGGGGATTGCAAGACTCTTGCACTCGGTGTCGGGTGCGCCGGGGAGGCCGGGCCGCGCCCGCTTCCGCCGGACCATTGTCTTTGGGGGAGTTTTCGTCATGACCGTCCACCGCATCCTGATTGCCGCCCTTGTCCTGGCGTGGGGGGTGGCGAGCCCGGCCCTGGCCCAGGATGATCCGCCGCCCGCGGCCCCGGTGGTGGCCCAGAACGCGCCGACGGGGGTCCAGAGACCGGTGGTGCGCCTCGCCTCGCCCGGCGATGTGCTCGGCGTCGAGGTGACCACCGACAACGACGGCCGGGCCGTCTATTCGGTCAGCCGTCTGGGTCGGCCGGTGATCGAGCCGTCGCGTCTGGGCTTCCTGCTGGTCGACGCGCCCAAGCTGGAACGCAACCTGACCATCGTCGGCCAGGCGACCCGGACCGTCGACGAGACCTGGGAGCAGCCCTGGGGCGAGCGGCGCTTCATGAAGAACCACTTCAACGAGGTGCGGATCTCGTTCGCCGAACCGCGCGGTCTGCAGCGCCGTTTCGACGTGGTCTTCCGGCTGTATGACGACGGCCTGGGCTTCCGCTACGAATTCCCCGAACAGCCCAATCTGCGCACGCTGCGGATCACCGACGAGCTGACCGAGTTCGCCCTCGCCGACGCCGGCGAGGCCTGGTGGGCTCCGGCCTTCGACTGGAACCGCGAAGAGCAGATCTATCGCCACACCCCGATCGACCAGGTCACCTCGGCCCAGACGCCGATGACGGTGCGCACCGGCGACGGCCTGCACATCGCCTTTCACGAGGCGGCGCTGGTCGACTATTCCGGCATGAACCTGACCCGCACCG
Source organism: uncultured Brevundimonas sp. (assembly GCF_937870815.1). GTDB lineage: Bacteria > Pseudomonadota > Alphaproteobacteria > Caulobacterales > Caulobacteraceae > Brevundimonas. The sequence continues at coordinate 1,857 of NZ_CALMZS010000218.1, read as the reverse complement.
GCGAAGGCCGGTTCCGCGCCGCCCTGACCCCCGGCATCGGCGACGCCAAGGTGATCCGCGACGCTCCCTTCCCGACGCCGTGGCGCACGATGCAGATCGCCGACAGCGCCGGCGGCCTGATCATGTCCGACCTGATCCTGAACCTGAACGAGCCCAACCGGCTGGGCGACGTCTCCTGGTTCGAGCCCGCCAAATACATCGGCGTCTGGTGGCAGATGCACCTGGGCACGGCGACCTGGAGTTCCGGCGCCGCCCACGGCGCGACCACCGAAACCACCCGCCGCTATATCGACTTCGCCGCCGAGCACGGCTTTCGCGGCGTGCTGGTCGAGGGCTGGAACCTCGGCTGGGACGGCGACTGGTTCGGCAACGGCGGCGACTTCAGCTATACGCAGGCCTATCCCGATTTCGACCTCGAGGGCCTGGCCGCCTACGCCCGCGCGCGCGGCGTCCACCTGATCGGCCACCATGAGATGTCGGCCAACGTCGCCCATTACGAAAGCCAGATGCAGGCCGGGTTCGACCTCTATGAGCGGCTGGGCGTCGACGTGGTCAAGACCGGCTATGTGGCCGACGCCGGCCAGGCGCGGCTGGCCGATCCCGAAGGCCGTATCCGCTACGCCTGGCACGAGAGCCAGGCGATGGCCCAGCACCATCAACGGGTGATCGAGGCCGCGGCCGAGCACCGCATCGCCGTCAACGCCCACGAGCCGATCAAGGACACCGGCTTGCGCCGCACCTGGCCGAACATCATCAGCCGCGAGGGCGCCCGCGGCATGGAGTATTCCGCCTGGGGCGTGCCGCCGAACCCGCCGGGGCACGAGGTGACCCTGGCCTTCACGCGCCTGCTGGCCGGGCCGATGGACTTCACCCCCGGCATCTTCGACATGCGCACCCAGCCCAACAGCGGCGTGCTGTCGACCATCGCCAAACAGCTGGCGCTGTATGTGACGATCTACAGCCCGATCCAGATGGCGGCCGACCTGCTGGAAAACTACGAGGCCAACCCGGGACCGTTCCAGTTCATCAAGGACGTGCCGACCGACTGGGCCGACACCCGGGTGCTGAACGGCGAGGTCGGCGACTTCGTCACCATCGCGCGCAGGGACCGCAACAGCCGGGACTGGTACCTGGGCTCGATCTCCGACGAACAGGGCCGGGTGCTGACCGCGCCCCTGGGCTTCCTCGAGCCCGGGGTCCGCTATCGCGCGCAGATCTACCGCGACGGTCCGAACGCCGACTGGCGCGAGGGCGATGGCCGCAGCCGCACCGACATCGTCATCGAAACCCGCGAGGTCACCGCCGCCGACACCCTGACCCTGCGCCTCGCCCCCGGCGGCGGCCAGGCCATCCGCTTCACGCCGCTGGGAAGGACCCGCCGTTGACGACCGTCCTAGAGCCTGATCGGTTGAGGAGGAATCGCTTCGCGATTCCGCCGATGCCGTGAATCGGGCTCCAGTATAATGCTGGAGCGAAGATCCGGGTTTGGACGCGATCGCGTCTAAACCGATCTCGCTCTGGCGGACCGCCCCCCTTCCCCCTTCCCCCCCCGACGGAGGAAGGGGGAAGGGGGTGGAGGCAGGCTGATTCCAGGGGCGGCGCGCGAGGCTTGGTCGAAACAGCCGGCCGCGTCTCACGCGCCCGCCTCGACAGGCCCTGCCTCCACCCCCACCCAACCCTCCCCCGTCGAGGGGGAGGGCCTTGCGCAGGAGCCCCTCCCATGACCGGCGCGACGTCCGAATCCGTAAACGCCGTCCGCCCCCGCCTCAGCGGCTGGGCCATCTGGAACATGTGCGTCGGCTTCTTCGGCATCCAGATCGGCTTCGGCCTGCAGAACGCCAACACCAGCCGCATCTT
>NZ_CALMZS010000217.1 GCF_937870815.1 uncultured Brevundimonas sp. | reverse complement strand
GACTATGACCTGGGCGGCGAGACCGACACCTACAAGATCGGCGCCGACTGGGCCCCGGTCGAGGACATCCGCTTCCGCGGCAGCTACCAGCGCGCGGTCCGGGCCCCGAACGTCATCGAACTGTTCACGGCCCAGGGCTTCGGCCTGTTCGACATGGACGCTGACCCCTGCGGTCCGGCCATGACGGCGACCCTGGCCGAGTGCCAGGCCACCGGCGTGCCGAGCGGCGCGTATGGTTCGGGGGCCCTGGACAGCCCGGCCGGCCAGTACAACTTCCTCGGCGGCGGCAATCCGGACCTCGAACCGGAAGAGTCGGAGACCCTGACCTTCGGGGCCGTGTTCCGGCCGTCGTTCCTGCCCGGCTTCAACCTGTCGGTCGACTGGTTCAACATCAAGATCGAGAAACTGATCTCGAGCGTCGGCGCGGTCAACGTCATCGACGGCTGCTACACCAACAACGTGGCGGAGCTGTGCAACCTGATCAACCGTAACGCTGGCGGTCAGCTGTGGATCGGCGAGGGTCACGTCGTCGACCTGGCCACCAACATCGGCGGTCTGGAGACCACCGGCGTCGACGTGGTGGCCAACTACGGCGTCGACCTGGCCGACTGGGGCATGGGCGGCGCCGGCTCGCTGGCCTTCAGCTACGTCGGCACCTTGCTGGACGAACTGGTCACCGACACCGGCCTCGGCTTCGCCAACAGCGTCTATGACTGCGCCGGCTTCTTCGGCACCGACGCCTGCGGCCAGCCCAACCCGGAATACCGCCACCGCATGCGGGTCACCTGGAAGTCGCCCTGGGATGTCGACGTCTCCGGCACCTGGCGGCACTACAGCGAGGTCGAGATCGGCATCCTCGGCGCCGACGGCAGCCTCAACAACGGCGGCGCCCGCATCGACCGCTATTTCGAGGCCGAGAACTACCTCGACCTGGCGGCCGCGTGGCAGATTCGCGACGATGTCCGGCTGCGCGCGGGCGTGAACAACGTCCTCGACAACGATCCGCCGGTGTCGCGCAGCGTCGGGGCCGGTTCCGGCAACGGCAACACCTATCCGGCCCTCTATGACGCGCTGGGCCGTCAGTTCTTCTTCGGGATCACGGCCGACTTCTAGGCCCTGACTTCGGAAAGGCCATCGGGGCGGCGGATCTTCGGGTCCGCCGTCCTTTTGCCGTGCGGAGGCAGGGTCCGGGCCGTCGTCGGCGCGCGGCGACCCGTGCGGCCCGCGCCCGGCCGGGTCGGCCTACGCCTCCCTGCGGAATTCGACCCGCCAGGCGACCAGGGCGCCGCGGGCGTCGCGATGTTCGGCCCGGTCCGCGAGCGCCAGCCCGGCCCGGGCCGCCCGCTCGACGAAGGCGTCCATGCCCGCCGCGTCCAGAGCCGCCCGGGTCTGAGCCTGCTGACGCCGGCGCCAGGCCGCGTTTCCCGTCTCGAAGACCTCGAGCCGCGCCAGGGCGCTGGCGGCGTCATAGGCCGCGATCCGGTCGGACAGATCGGCCAGATAGCCCACCAGATAGCGCGCCGTATCGAAGGCCGGGTCGGGGTCCAGCCGGTCCTTCGCGCGGCCGACGGCCTCCCGCAGCGCCTCCTCGGCCGCCCGGATCGTCGCCGGGGGCAGGCGTTTGTGATGGGCGTGGAAGGCCCGCCGGGCCTGACGGACGGCGGCGCCGTTGGCCATGACCCTGTCATAGGCCGCGATCTGGGCGGCGGTCTGGCGGGTGATGACGCCGCCGGCGTGATGCAGCAGCATCAGGACCCGGCCGCCGGGTTTGAGGACCCGCGCCAGCTCGGTCAGGGCCGGGCGGGTGTCGGCGTATTCGATGCCGAATTGCGACGAGGCCCCGTCGAACTGTCCGGCCGCAAACGGCAGGGTCTCCAGCGCCACCCCGCCCAGCAGGCGCAGCCCCTCGACCGGCCGCACCTCGGCGTAGTCGACGCCGGTGATGTCGAAGGTCCTGCCCGCCGCCGCCGCCGCGGCCGCGGCATGGCCCGCCACCTGGCCGCTCCCGGTGGCCAGATCGAGCAGGCGCGCGCCGTCCTCGAAGCCCGCGAACCACGCCCGCCAGATCGGTCCGGTGTCGAAGACGGCGACGCCCGACGGCGTGGTGACCGTCATCACCTCCTCGCGGCCGCTGCGCCAATAGTCGGTCCAGTGCCAGCCGCGCCGCTTTTCCATCGGTGTCTTGCCCATGCGGCTCCATCGGCCGGCGCCCGGCCCGTCCCCGTCGATGGAGCCGTGATAGGCCAGGGGCGCGGCCGGGCCAAGCGCCGCCCTGCTCAGGCCGCCGCCCCCTGGGCCGCGACGCCCGGATCATAGTTGAGGATCGGCCCCAGCCAGCGCTCGGCGGTGGCCGGATCCCAGCCCTTGCGGCGGGCGTAGTCCTCGATCTGGTCGCGGTCGATCTTGCCGACGCCGAAATAGTGGCTCTCCGGATGGCCGAAATAGAGGCCCGAGACCGAGGCCGGCGGGGCCATGGCGAAACTTTCGGTCAGCTGCATTCCCGCATTGGCTTCCGCCTGCAACAGACGGAACAGCGTGGCCTTTTCGGTATGGTCTGGCTGGGCCGGATAGCCCGGCGCGGGCCGGATGCCCTGATAGGTCTCGGCGATCAGCTCCTCGACCGTGCTCTGTTCGCCGGGGGCGTAGCCCCACAGTTCGGTCCGCACCTTCCTGTGCAGCGCCTCGGCGAAGGCCTCGGCGAGGCGGTCGGCCAGGGTGGTGGCGAGGATGGCCGAATAGTCGTCGCCGGCGGCCCGGAACGCCGCCGCCCTCTCGAGTTCGCCATGGCCGGCGGTGACCGCGAAGGCCCCCAGCCAGTCCTCGCCGTCCGCGGCCACGAAGTCGGACAGGCACAGGTTCGGCTGGCCGCCGGTCTTGGCGATCTGTTGGCGCAGGCCGTGAAACCGCGCCAGTTCGGCGGCCCGGCCCTCGTCGGCCCAGACCACGATGTCGTCGCCGCGCGCATTGGCGGGCCAGAAGCCGACCACGCCGCGCGCCCTGTACCAGCGCTCGTCGACGATCCGCTTCAGCATCGCCCGGGCGTCCCGGTACAGCTCCCGCGCCGCCGCGCCGACGGTCTCGTCCTCGAGGATCATCGGATAGCGGCCGATCAGCTCCCAGCTGGCGAAGAAGGGCGTCCAGTCGATGTAGGAGACCAGGTCGCCGAGGTCCCAGGCGTCGAAGGCGCGCACCCCGAGGAAGGACGGCCTGGGGGGCGGGGGAGTCTCCGCCCGCGGCCGGAACCGGTTGGCCCGCGCCGCCGGCAGGGGGGCCCGGGCCCGGGCCGTCCGCCCGCGCGCGAACTGCTCGCGGATACGCACGTATTCGTCGCGGGTGGCCGCCTCGTTGCGGGCCCGGGCGTCCGGCGACAGCAGGCCCGAGACCACGCTCACCGCGCGGCTGGCGTCGATGACATAGGTGGTCGAGCCGCGCCGGTAGGCCGGTTCGACCTTGACCGCCGTATGGGTGCGGCTGGTCGTCGCCCCGCCGATCAGCAGGGGAATGTCGAAGCCGCGCCGCTCCATCTCCGAGGCCACGAAGACCATCTCGTCCAGCGACGGGGTGATCAGGCCCGACAGGCCGACGATGTCGACCTTGTGCTCCACGGCGGCGTCGAGGATGCGGTCGGCCGGGACCATGACGCCCAGGTCGATGACCTCGTAATTGTTGCACTGGAGGACCACGCCGACGATGTTCTTGCCGATGTCGTGGACGTCGCCCTTGACCGTGGCCATCAGGATTTTCCCGGCCTGCCGGCGCGGCTGGCCGGCCTTCTCGGCCTCCATGAACGGCTCCAGCCAGGCCACCGCCTGTTTCATCACCCGGGCCGACTTGACCACCTGGGGCAGGAACATCTTGCCCGAGCCGAACAGGTCGCCGACCACGTTCATCCCGTCCATCAGCGGGCCCTCGATGACGTGCAGCGGCCGGTCGAACGACAGCCGCGCCTCCTCGGTGTCGGCCTCGATGAAGTCGGTGACGCCATGGACCAGGGCGTGTTCGATGCGCTTGCCGACCGGGGCCTCGCGCCAGGTCAGGTCGACGACCCGCGCCGCCCCCTTGTCGCCCTTGTAGTTCGGCGCGAGGTCGACCAGCCGCTCGGTGTTGGAGACATTGGTCCGCTGTTTGCGGTTCAGGATCACGTCCTCGACCGCCTCGCGCAGCGCCGGGTCGATGTCGTCATAGACCGGCAGGTCGCCGGCGTTGACGATGCCCATGTCCATGCCCGCCTGGATGGCGTGGTACAGGAACACCGAGTGGATCGCCCGGCGCACCGGCTCATTGCCGCGGAAGCTGAACGAGACGTTCGACACCCCGCCCGAGACCCGGGCGTGGGGCAGGGTCGCCTTGATGACCTTGGTCGCCTCGATGAAGTCGACGGCGTAGTTGTCGTGCTCCTCGATCCCCGTGGCCACGGCGAAGATGTTGGGGTCGAAGATGATGTCCTCGGGCGGGAAGCCGACCTCGCCCGTCAGGATGCGCCAGGCGCGGGTGCAGATCTCGATCTTGCGCGCGGCGGTGTCGGCCTGGCCCTGTTCGTCGAAGGCCATGACCACCACGGCGGCCCCGTAGCGCAGGCAGCTGACAGCTTGCTGACGGAACTCGGCCTCGCCGGCCTTCATCGAGATCGAATTGACGATCGGCTTGCCCTGGACGCATTTCAGCCCCGCCTCGATCACCTCCCATTTGGAGCTGTCGATCATCACCGGCACCCGGGCGATGTCGGGCTCGGCCGCGATCAGGTTGAGGAAGGTGACCATGGCCTGTTTGGAATCCAGCAGGCCCTCGTCCATGTTGATGTCGATGATCTGGGCCCCGGCCTCGACCTGCTGGCGCGCCACCGACAGGGCGGCGGCATAGTCGCCGTCGATGATCAGCTTCTTGAACCTGGCCGAGCCGGTGACATTGGTCCGCTCGCCGACGTTGATGAAGGTGGGTCTCATGATTTTCCTCCCTCTCCCATTGGGAGAGGGCTTGAGCGCACGGCGGCGAAGCCGTCGTTCTGGCGCGAAAGGGTGAGGGGCGTATGGGGCGGTCGGCGCAAGCCGTTTCGCGGCCGGTGCGACGGCTCACGCCGACTGATGCAGCCGACCCTCATCCGGCCCTCCGGGCCACCTTCTCCCAATGGGAGAAGGGAACAGTTTTGGACAGCCATCACGCCACCAACTCGAACGGTTCCAGCCCGCTCAACCGCATCGCCACCGGCCGCTCCGGGATCGGGCGCGGCGGCAGGCCCGCCACCTCGTCGGCGACGTGGCGGATATGCTCCGGCGTCGTGCCGCAGCAGCCGCCGACGATGTTGACCAGGCCCGAGGCCGCCCACTCCTCGATGAAATGGGCCGTCTCGTGCGGCTGTTCGTCGTATTCGCCCATGGCGTTGGGCAGGCCGGCGTTGGGATAGGCGGCGACCAGGGTGTCGGCCACGCGGCTCAGCTCGGCGATGAACGGCCGCATCAGATCGGCCCCCAGGGCGCAGTTGAAGCCGACGGCGAACGGCCTGGCGTGGCGCACGCTGTTCCAGAAGGCCTCGGCGGTCTGGCCGCTCAGGGTGCGGCCCGAGCGGTCGACGATGGTGCCCGAGATCCACATCGGCAGCGGCTCGTACCCCTCGTCGGCGAGGTCGAGGATGGCCTTGATCGCGGCCTTGCAGTTGAGCGTGTCGGTGATGGTCTCGATCAGATACAGGTCGACCCCGCCCTCGTTCAGGGCCCGTACCTGATGACGGTAGGCGTCATAGACCTGATCGAAGGTGACCAGCCGCGCGCCGGGGTCGTTCACGTCCGACGACATCGACAGCATCTTGTTCAGCGGGCCGATCGACCCGGCCGCGAAGCGGGGTTTGTGCGGCTCTTTCGCGGTCCAGCGGTCGGCGGCGGCGCGGGCCAGTTTCGCGCCTTCCAGATTGATGTCCCAGACCGATTGGGCGTCCAGCCTGTAGTCGTCCTGGGCGATGGTGGTGGCCGAGAAGGTGTTGGTCTCGGAGATGTCGGCCCCGGCGGCGAAATACTGGTCGTGCAGGTCGGCGACGACATCCGGCCGGGTCAGGCACAGGATGTCGTTGTTCCCCTTCATCTGGCCGTCGTGCGCGGCGAAGCGGTCGCCGCGGAAATCGGCCTCGGACAGGCCGCGGCGCTGGATCATCACCCCCCAGGCGCCGTCGAGCACGAGGATGCGCTGTTTCGCTGCGGCGTGGAGGGCGGCGATACGGTCGGCGCGGGTCATGAACAACTCCAAAGCCCTCCCCCTCGAGGGGGGAGGGTTGGGTGGGGGTGTAGGCAGGCTGATGAAAGGCGGGTGCGAAAGGCGCTGACGTCGGGGTGACGACGCCTCCCGCGCCTCATCGGGAGGCGCACTGCCTCCGCCCCATCCCCCGACCCCTTCCCCCTCGAGGGGAAGGGGAGATGTTGGGTTGGGTCACGCACGAGCCGTCTCCCGCACGCCCAGCACCCGGCAGATGGCATAGACCAGGTCGGCGCGGTTCAGGGTGTAGAAGTGGAAGTCGGCGAAGCCCTCCTCCTGCAGCCGGGCGCACATCTCGGCGGCGACGGAGGCGGCGATCAGCCGGCGCGTCTCCGGATCGTCGTCGAGGCCGTCGAAATGGGCCGCCAGCCAGTCCGGCACGGCCGCGCCGCAGCCCGCCGACATCCGCTTCAGCCCGGCGAAATTGGTCACCGGCATGATCCCCGGGACGATCGGGACGCCCACCCCCGCGGCCCGCGCCCGGTCGCGGAAGCGCAGGAAGGCGTCGATGTCGAAGAAGAACTGGCTGATCGCCCGGGTCGCCCCGGCCTCGACCTTGGCCTTCAGCACATCGATGTCATGGTCCATCGACGGGCTCTCGGGATGACCCTCGGGATAACAGCCGACGCTGATCTCGAAACCGCCGCGCCGGGCCACGGCGGCGGTCAGTTCGGTGGCGTTGGCGTAGCCGTCGGCGCGCGGGACATAGGCCCCGCCGAGGCCGGCCCCGCCGGGCGGATCGCCGCGCAGGGCCACGATATGGCGCACCCCGGCGTCGCGATAGCCGTCGATCACCGCGTCCACCTCGGCGCGGCTGGCCTCGACGCAGGTCAGGTGGGCGGCCGGGGTCAGGGACGTTTCCGCAAGGATCCGCTCGACCGTCCGGTGGGTGCGCTCGCGGGTCGAGCCGCCGGCGCCGTAGGTCACCGAGACGAACTCGGGCGCCAGCGGGGCCAGACGGGTCACGGCCTTCCACAGATTGGCCTCGGCCTCGTCGGACTTGGGCGGAAAGAATTCGAACGACACCCGCGGGCGCGAGGCGTCGCGGCCGGCCCGCGCCACCGGCCCCAGCGGCGACAGCAGCAGGGCCCGGGCCTCGGCGAGACTGAGGGCGGCGGCGGTCACGCCACCCGGGCCCCGGCCTCGGCCGCCCGTTCGGCGGTCCAGATCACCACCGTCAGCCCGTCGGTGTCCGGGGGCAGGGCGATCGGCGCCGACGCCGTCAGCCCGGCCTCGCCCAGCCAGCGCCGCATCTCCGCGTCGGCGAAGCCGAGCCGGCGGTGCTGGTGCTCCTCGCGCAGATGCTCCAGCGCGTGCGGGGCGAAGTCGACGATCAGCAGCCGGCCTCCCGGCGACACCAGCCGCGCCGCCTCGGCCACCGCCGCGGCCGGATCGGCCAGGTAGTGCAGCACCTGGTGGACCAGCACCAGGTCGGCGCTGCGCTCCGGCAGCCGGGTCGAGAAGATGTCGCCGTGGCGCAGCTCCACCCGGTCGAGGCCCGCCTTCGTCACATTGGCGCGGGCGATGTTGAGCATGTTGTGGCTGAGGTCGAGGCCCAGCGACATCTTCGCCTTCCGGCCCAGCAGGGTCAGCATCCGCCCCGAGCCGGTGCCCAGGTCGACGACCCGCTCGAACGGCCCGTCGCCGGCCGCCCTGAGGATGGCCGCCTCGACCGCGGTCTCGCAGACGTAGAGCGAGCGGATGCGGTCCCACTGCGGGGCGATGCGTTCGAAATAGGCCCCGGCGGCCACCTCGCGGTCGCGCCGCACCTCCTCCAGCCGGCGGTCGTCGGCCTCGCCGGCGGCGCCGTCCAGCACGTCCAGCACGGTGTCGATCAGCCGCCGGGCCGGGGCGTCCGAGGTCAGGCGGTAGAATACCCGCGCCCCGTCCGGAAAGCGTTCGATCAGCCCGGCGTCGGTCATCAGCTTGAGGTGGCGCGACACCCGCGGCTGGCTCTGGTCGAGGATGCGCGACAGCTCCATCACCGACAGCTCCTCGCCGGCCAGCAGCGACAGCACCCGCAGCCGGGTCGGCTCGCCGGCGGCGCGCAAGGCTTCGACGGTATGGTCGGCGCTCAGGGTCATGAGATCATATAAAGATATCCTTATATGATTATGCAAGCAAAATCCGTGGCCCCCGGGCCCGGCCGGCCCCGTGCGCCCGGCCCGGCCGGCTCAGACCCCGGGGACCGGCGTCTTCAGCGGCGCGCCGGCGAAGGCCGCCTCGAGGTTCTCCAGCAGCAGCCTCAGCATGGCCTGGAGCGCCTCGGTCGTGGCCGCGCCGGTGTGCGGGGTCAGCACGGTGTTGGGCACCTCGGCCCAGCGCCCCGCCTCGGTCGGCTCGTCCGCGAATACGTCCAGCGCCGCCTGGCCCAGCCGCCCGTCCTGGAGCGCCGCGATCAGGGCGTCCTCGTCGACCAGCTGGCCGCGCGCCACATTGACCAGCAGGCCGGCCGGGCCGAGCGCCTCGATCACCTCGCGCGAGATCAGGCCGGCGTTGTCGTCGTCGGCGCGGCAGGCCACCACCAGGATGTCGCTGTCCCGGGCCAGCTCCAGCAGGCTGGCGGCCCGCGGCCAGGCGGCGTCCTTGTCGCGCGGCCCCCACCAGCTGACCGGCATGCGCAGCGCCCCGGCCCGGCGCGCCACCGCCTCGCCGATATGGCCCAGGCCGACGACGCCCAGCCTCTGGCCGTTCAGCGACGGGGTGATGGTCTTGGACTCGGCCGTCCACTGGCCGGCCCGCAGGGCCCGGTCGCCGGCGGCGATCTGGCGCCGCGCCGCCAGGATCAGGCCGATGGCGTGGTCGGCCACGTCCTCGTGGTTGACCGCCGGCGCGTGCGTCACCGGCAGGCCCCGGGCCCGGCACCATTCGGTGTCGATGCGGTCGTAGCCCGAGGTGAAACAGGCGACCAGCCTCAGGTTCGGCAGCCGCTCGATCAGCGCCTTGTCCAGCTCGAACTC
>NZ_CALMZS010000216.1 GCF_937870815.1 uncultured Brevundimonas sp. | reverse complement strand
GCGGCTGCACCGCCCCGCCCCGCCGCTGATGCGGGAAGAAGCCGACGGTCCGGCCGCCGCGCGAGAACACCGCCACGCCCGCCTGCGGGCTGACCCGGCCCGCGACCCGGGTGAATTCCGGCCGGAAATAGGGACTGGCCAGGGCGGGGTTGGCGGCCAGCATGGCGCGCCACAGGGCCCACTGACCCTCGTCCAGCGCATCGACCGCGACGATCTCGACCTTCAGCCCGGCCATGCGGCGTCCTTTCAACCGGTCTGCCCTGACCGTCGTTCCGGCGTCCTCCATAGCCCGCGGCCCGTTTCGGCCCGGTGAGCGTTCATGGTGAACGAACCGTGTCCGGACCCTTCGGCGGCTCCGGGGCGTTCGAATCACAACCCGCGACCCGATGGAGCCCCCATGACCGACCCCCGCCGCCCGCCAACCCGCGAGACCGAGACCGAGAACCAGCGCACCCCCGCGCGCGAGGGGCAGCCGCCGCGACCGGCGACCGAACCCCGGGGCGCCGAGGGCTCGTCGAACTCCGGCGACACCGCCACCGATCCGGCGACAGGACAGTCGAACGCCTGAGGGGATCTGTCCAGCCGATCCGGACAGCCGGAACCCCGGCCAGCGGCTGGTGAGGGGTCTGGTTCGGGGGCTGGGGGAGCGGCAATGGCTGTGCTGGCGGCGCGGCGGCGCGGGCGGCCAGGGAAAGCAGTTCGGTCGGCATGGCCACCACGATGGTGGTGTTGTGCTCCACCCCGATCTCGGTCAGACGCCGCGCGGCAAGTTCTGGCCCAGCCGGTCGGCGAGCGCATCTTCTTCGCCGGCGAAGCACTGGCCGGAGGCCTGATCCAGACCTGCGGCGGCGCCTTTCGATCCGGCGAAGCGGCGGCGCTGACCGTGGCCCTAACGCTGGCGTAAAACACCCTCCGGGGCGCTGGAAACGAGGCCTTGGCTCGCCTCGAACTCGGCCAGTAACCGCTCGAAGCGGGCCAACTCCCGCCGCTGGTCTTCGGCACTGAGGAACCCGTACCGGATCGCGTTCCGGGCCGAGGCGACCAAATCCGCATAGGTCGCGCCGGTTTCACGCACGGCCCGCGCGTATTCGTGACTGAGATCGATGCGGGCGATGCCGGGATCGTCGGTGGAGAGGCTGACCGGCACGCCGCTCGCCCTCAGCCAGCTGACGGGATGCTCAGCCCCCGCTACCTCCAGGATGACGGCGTTGGAGGTCAGGTTGACCTCGACCAGCACGCCGTTCCGGGCCATTTCCGCGACCAGCTCGACGGCGCCGTCTTCGCTGGGGATGGCGACGCCATGGCCGATGCGGCTGGCGCCGGCGGTCCTCACGGCCTCCGACACATGAAAACCTAGGTCCTGCGGCGTCGCATAGGCCAGGGTCAGTTCTCCGGCGTGGAGAGCGACGGGCGTCTCGCGCCCGCGCCCGCTCAGATAGCCGATCATCGCCATGTGACGGCGATAGTTGATGAGGGCGTTGGGGTGATCCTCCGGCGCCACCAGCTGCAACCCCACCCATCGCGGATCGGCGGCGACTAGGGCCACGCCCAGCTGAAGTTGGGCGAAAGTCTCCTCCAGCGCGACGAGGCGATTGGTCTGCACCAGATAGCGGACGGTGACCTCGCAGCCTGGATCGGCCGCGGGAGTCGCGCATCTCAGCAACTCACGGGCGTCGGCTTCGGCCGCGTCGGTCTCCTCGGTCGAGGCCTGGACCAGGGCGGGAATTCCCGGGGCGATCCGCCCCTCCAGGGCAGCATGGGCTTCCGTCCAGCCGGCGGTTCGGCCCAACGCTCGCGAAGCCCGCGACTGGGGCATCCACATCACCTCGACGTAGAAGGTGTTCTGGGCCGCCAGGGTCGCCATCACATCCGCCAGCATGTCGCCGCGACGGTGCTCGGCCGTGGCGCCGAAACGGTCGAAGGCGGTGAAGAACTGGTCGTGGCCGGTGCGACCGGCGAAATCGGGGCGGCGGGTGGTCAGGCTGTCGATCATGGCCGAGCGCAGGCCGGCGTCCAGGCCGCGCGCCGACGCCAGGGTCCCGCCGGGCTGGCAGGGCGGCGCCAGGCTCAGGGCCTGAGTGTCGATACATAGACCGTCCTCGGCCGCCCAGGTTAGATAGAGCTCGGGGAAGGCCGCCCCGGCCAGATGGATATGAAGCTCGCCGCCCTTCGGCATGGCCCGCGTGAAGGCCGTCAGTTCGGCGGCGCTCATGGCGGCGAGATCGGGCGCCGCGCTCGCACCGCGCGCGGCCGGCCTGCCGACGATGGACGAGGCGCAACCCGACAACAGCAATGCCGCAACGGCTACGGCGACCAGGATACGAGTGTGGTTCATGAAGCCCCCTTCCGACAGGGACAACGAGAGCGTCTTCCCGTCAAGCCGTGGACGGCAAGACGGCCCCCGGATGGCTCCGGGGGCCGTCATTGTTGTTTGGCCCATGCTCGCCCCGCGGAGGCTCGCGGCTTGAGGC
>NZ_CALMZS010000215.1 GCF_937870815.1 uncultured Brevundimonas sp. | reverse complement strand
AAGAACACACGACCGTCGGCCTCCGCCTCGGGCAGGACGCCGCCGCGGATGTTCACCTGAAGGGCGTAGAGCATCAGTTTGGGCAGCGGCAGGGTCGCGTCCCTCGCCTCCCTGAGCGCGACGAACTCGGCTTCGGAGCGTCCGGCGCCGACGTGGATGTTGTCCCGGCGCTGCTCGGCCACAGTGCTGAAACACGCGGGTTCGCGATCATCCGGGCCATAGTCGTGGCCGACGAAGACCCCCGTGTCCTCCGGGAGGGCGAGGATGTCCCGAATGCTCCTGTAGAGGGCATGGGGATCGCCGCCGGGAAAATCCGCGCGGGAGGTGCCCGCATAAGGCGTCATCAGGGTGTCGTGCACGAAGGCGCAGCCGCCTATGACATAGGTGATGGAGGCCAGGGTATGACCCGGCGAGAACATCACCCGGCCTTCCAGCCCGCCGACCGAGAAGGTGTCGCCTTCGGTGAACAACCGGTCCCACTGACGTCCGTCGGTCGGGAAGCTCTCGGGGAGCCTGTAGATGTCCTTCCACAAGGCCTGGACGCCCTGAACCTTTTCGCCGATGGCCGTCGGCGCCCCGAGCTTCTCGTGAAGATAGGGAGCGGCGGAGAAGTGGTCAGCATGCGGATGGGTGTCCAGGATCCACTCCACCTTCAGACCGGCCTCGCGGACGTAGTCCAGAAGCACGTCGGCGTTGCGGGTGGAGGTGGCGGCGGCCTTCTCGTCGAAATCCCACACGGGGTCGATGATCGCCGCCACGCCCGAGTCCGGATCGCTGACCACATACTGCCAGCTGCCGGTCTTCTCGTCATGCAGCGCCGCCACCTGCGCGCCGCCATGGCTGATGTATCGCATCGATGATCCTCCGGCGTGACGGATGCCGTCAGGCGCAATAACTTCCATGATTGCGGAAAGGATGCGGGATGAACGGCGCGAGGTTCAGACGACAATGACGCTGGGGGGCCGCAGACCGTCGCCGACGACGTTCCTTAACAGCCAGCGTCGCAGGGCCGTGATCGCATCGATTTGCAGATCGCGCCGCCCGGTTCCATATCGCCTGGGCACGCCCTGGGTGGTGACGAAGGCGCAAGGGTAGACGCGCTCCGGATCGACCGGCTCATCGCCGACAAACAGGCGATCCACGCGCTCGCCCTTCGGGTTCTCGAGTTTCACGAACACCGTCAGGCCGCGGCAGCGCTTTATGTAACCGCCCATCTGGGCATAGGCGTCGGCGGCGAAGGTGCTTTCCAGATTGGCTTCCAGGAGCTGGCGCATCTCCGCCCCGGTCAGATCGACGCGGGAGACCGGCGGGTTCATCGGAATGATGTTGTAGAGGTCGTTCAGGGTCACGGGCCCGGGCGCGACCGGCGCGCCGTAACGCCACCCGTTCGAAAAGGCGATCTCGACCTCTGCCGCTGCCGCGATCGCGTCGAGAAGGACGTCGTCCATCGGCGCGCTGGGCATGGCGTAGCGGTGCAACGGCTGGGTCGTGCGACCGACCACTTCGGAGAGCCTGTCCCGGTGCGGCGCCATGGCGTTATCGACCAGGGCCGCCATCTCCGGATCCTCGGGCCAACCGTCATCGACGGGGATCAGCTGGTGTCGATAGCTCACGATCCGTCCCGTCTCGACCTCCAGGTCGAGCCGCCCGACGAAGGCGCCGTGACACCCGGACTGGAAGATGATCGCGCCGTTCACCACCACCGGCTCATGCATGCGGTTGTGGGTGTGGCCGCTGAGGATGACATCAACGCCATCGATGTCCTTGGCGAGCTGGACGTCCTGCGGAAAACCGAGGTGCGACAGGACCACGACGAGATCGACGCCCTCGTCCGAGCGCAACGCCTTGATATGATCCCGGCATTCCTCGACGCCGATCTCGAAGCGCAGTCCCTCGCTGAAACTGGGGGGCATGGTCTTGTCGACGATCGGACAGGCCAGACCGACGACCCCGACCTTGAGTCCGCCGCGGTCGAACACGCGACGCCCGTCAAAGGCCGGAGCGCCGTCCGCCTTGCGAAAGACATTGGCGGCCAGCACCGGATAGTCCAGCTGCGCGGCGAGCGTGGCGAAGCCGGCCGGTCCATAGGCGAACTCCCAGTGCGCCGTCATGGCGTCGATCTTCAAGGCGTTCATCAGGGGAACCAGGGCTTCGCCCTTCGATTCCAGGGCGACATAGGAGCCGTGGAAGGTGTCGCCATTGTCCAGGGTCAGGGCGGCGCCCCCCGCCTCGACCCGCGCCTCGGCGAAGATCGAGGCGATGCGCGCCAGCCCACCCAGCCTCTCGAACTGCCAGCCGGCTCCGGTTCGCACCATTTCGGGGTGAGACTCGAGATAGCCGTGCAGATCGTTGAGCTGAAGCAGGGTCAGATGGGCCATGGCGGTCGTGCTCCGTTCAGCGCAGCGGTTCGCCCGCGCGGATGCGGGCGATCACCGCCTGTAGCTGCGCCAGGGGCATGCCCCCGGGGATCAGGTTGCCGTTGATGATAAAGGCCGGCGTGCCCTGAAGGGCCAACGCGGAGGCCTCGCGTTTGTTTCTGTCCAGGACGGCGTCGATCTCGGCCCGGTGGGTCTGGAGGTCACGATCCAGCCGGGTCATGTCCACGCCGGCGGATTCAGCCAGGGTCCGAATGTCGTCCTCGCCGGCGATGCGATTGGCCGAGCGCATGAAGGCGTTGTGAACGGCTTCGTATTTGCCCTGATAGCCAGCCGCGAGCGCGGTCCGCGCCGCGGCCGTGGACGGCTCGCCGAAGATTGGCCAGTCCTTGTAAAGAATGCGGACCTTGGGGTCGGCTTCGAGCAGGGCCGCCAGTTCCGGGTTCATCTGGCGGCAGTAGGGGCAGTTGTAGTCCATGAAGCCGATGATCGTGACGTCGGCCTTCTCCGCCCCGATGAACGGCGCGGCCGGCGTCCGCAGCAGGTCGGCGAAGCCGACGCTGGTGACGAGGGCGCCGTCCTGCGTGGCCGTGCCGGCGGATTCCGTCGTGGAATTCTCGGCTCCCGCGGGGTTGCAGGCGGCGAGCGCCAGGGCGCCCAGGACGGTGGCGACCATATGATGTGTGTTGAGCATGCTCTTCTCCAGTGCTGTCTCGAATGATGTGGAACCGTCAGCGGGCGATGGCCTGCAGTTCGGCGTCGATCTGTTCGGGCGAAATCTCGCCCATGTGCGACTTTCGCAGGGCGCCGTCGGCGTCGATGAACAGCGTCACCGGAATGCCGAGGGTCCCATAGTGTCTCGGCAAGGCCATCGCCTCGTCGAGCAGGACGGTGTCCAGCTCCAGGCCCTGGCCGTCGAGGAAGCGGTTGATGGTTTCAGCACCTTCGCCCTGGTTGACGAAGAGGAACCGGACGTCCGGATTGGCCGCCTCGGCGGCCGCCAGGACCGGCATTTCCCGGCGACACGGCGGGCACCAGGTGGCCCAGACATTGATCACGGTCGGTCGGCCGTCGCCCTCGGCGAGGTTCAGCGGGGCGCCGTCGATCTGAGCCAGGGTAAGGTCCGGCATCGGCTTGGCGTCGGTCTGGGCGGTCAGTTGGTAGGCGACGTTCCAGACGAAGACCGCCGCGATCACGGGAGCGAGCCCATAGGCCATCAGACGGCGCTGTTTGAGAATTAAAGGGCTGGCGAGGCCGACCGCGACCAGGGCCCAGGGCCAGGAGAAACCGCCCTGCCAGACGGCGAAAATTCGCAGCAGGTCCCCTTCGAAATAGGACCAGTGACCGATCACATGAGCCAGGCGCGCTATGGCCACGCCGCCCAGCGCCACCACCGTGCTCCAGGGGTTGAACCGTCCGCTCACCCGGCTCGCGAGAATCCCTGACACGATCAGGAAGGCCGCCACGCCGAGAATGATGGCGAACCGTTCGGCGGACAGGACCAGAGGCCCGATGACGATCGCGCCCATCTCAGCCTCCCTGCGCCAGGGTCAGGGCGTCAAGAACGCCCTTGGCTCCGGTTTCGCCGACGATCCGCGTATCGGCGGGCTCGCGCGCTTCGGCATCCAGGAAGATCATCGTCGGGGGCCCCACCACGGCGAAGGCTTCCATCAGGGACCGCGCCTCGACGTCGGTCTTTGTGACATCGACCTTGATCAGCGAGACCTCCCCCAGACGGGCCTGGACCTCAGGATCCTCGAAGACCTCGCGTTCGATGACCTTGCAGCTCACGCACCAGTCCGCCGTGAAATAGACCAGCGACGGCCGTCCGGACTGGCTCGCCAGGGCGGTCGCCTGTCGCAGCCCGGCCTCGTCGGTCACCACGGTTTCGGTGTAGTCCGGGGGAGCCGCCGCCGCCCGGACGCCGCCGAAGGGCTCGAGGGGTTGCAGGGGATCGGTCGCGCCCGCGCCCGCGCCCACCAACAGCATCACGCCCCAGACGGTCGCCGCCAGCCCCGCGACACGCGCCATCCGCGCGCCGAGGCCGTGCGCCGGATCACGCTGGAACAGCCCGAGCGCCGCGGCCGCCATCAGAAGGAGCGCGGCGCCAGTCACCAGGGGCACGACCGGCGGCAGGATGCGGGATCCCAGCCACCAGGCGGTCGCCAGGAACAGGAAACCGAAGACGGCCTTGACGCGGTTCATCCAGGGGCCGGCTTTGGGCAGAAGGCGCGCGCCCATGGTGCCGAACATGATCAGCGGCACGCCCTTGCCGAGACCCAGGGCGAACAGGGCGCCGGCCCCCAGCGCGAGATCGCCGGTCTGGGCGATGTAGAGCAGGGCTCCCGCGAGCGGCGCGGTGACGCAGGGCCCCACGATCAAGGCGGATACGAATCCCATGCCCGCCGCGGAGGGCGCCGAGCGTCGGCCCGTGCCCCGGTCCACCGACAGCCGCGACGTCCAGGCGGACGGCAGTTGGAGTTCGAACAGTCCGAACATGGACGCGGCCAGAACCACGAAGACCAGCGACAGCGCGCCGACCGCCCAGACGGATTGCAGCGCCATCTGCAGATTCTGCCCCGACCAGGCGGCCGCCATGCCCAGAAGCGCGAAGGCGGACGCCAGGCCCAGAACATAGGACCCGGACAGGATGAAACCCCGCCGGGGGTCGCGCCCGTCCACGCCCCGTCCAATCACGCCGGCGAGGATGGGGTACATGGGGAAGACGCAGGGCGTGAACGCCAGCAGAATTCCGAAACCGAAAAAGGCCAGAAGCACCCAAGGGGCGCCGCCGTGCAGGGACAGGGATTCCACCATTCCGCCGCCCGACTGGAGTTGCACCTCGCCGGTTCCGGAGGCGACGGGACCCGGGGCGACGCCGCCGCCGGGGCTTTCGGCGAACGACGCTTCGGCGGCGGCGATCGCCAGGGCGCTGGCGCTCGCCGCGACCGCGTCCGAAGGGTCGCTGGTCGCCAGGGTTTGCGCGGGCGCCGCGCGGCCTTCCGGCAGAACCGGCAGGGCCACGGTCTCGGTGACGGGCGGGTAGCAGATCGAGTCCTCGACGCAGCCCTGATAGGTGATGTTGACCGTTTGGGAAGAGCCGGCGCCCTCGAGCGTCGCCTGGGTCAGGGTCGCCTGGCCGGCGTCGCGCCAGATTTCGACGACGCCGAAGCCGGGGTCGTCCTTTTGTTGGCCCGGAGCCAGGTCCAGGGCGAGCGCGGTCTTGCCGTCCGCCGCCGTGGCCACGGTATGGCCCCGGTAAAGATAGTGTCCGGGCGCGATGCGCCACGCGAAGGTCACATCGCCGGCCTCGGTGCGGGTGACCGAGAGGTCGAAGGCGTCCTGCGGAGACAGGGGCGCCTGGGCTGCGGCGGGCAAGGTTCCGGCCAGCGCCATGATCACCAGGGTGAGGGCCAGTCTCAGGCCGGAAATGAAGGCGAAGCGCTTTTTCATGCGGCGTCGATCGTCATCGCAGCTTAAGTCAGCCTTAAGCCTGGAGGCCGATCCGATCGCCATGCGCATCCTCGCCGTAGAAGACGACCCCATTCTCGCCAACGGCCTTCAGGTCGGTCTGACCACCTATGGCTGGACCGTCGATGTCGCCGGCACCGTCCAGGACGCCCTGGCCGCTCTGGACTGTTCCAGCTTCGACGCCGTCGTGCTGGATCTCGGCCTGCCGGACGGCGACGGTCTGGAGGTGCTGCGCTTCGTCCGACGCCGCGAGATGGCGGTGGCCGTGCTGCTCCTGACCGCCCGGGACTCCGCACCCGATCGCGTCGAGGGCCTGGATGCGGGCGCCGACGACTACCTCGGCAAGCCTTTCGATCTGGAGGAGCTCGCGGCGCGGCTGAGAGCGGTCCGTCGCAGGGTCCTCGGGCGGGCGTCCGCGCCCTTGAAACACGGCGATCTCGTTCTCGATCCGAAGGCCCGTCTCGCCTGGCTGGGCGACCGGGACGTCCCCCTCTCGCGCCGCGAGTTCGCGATCCTGGAGGCCCTTATCGAGCGTCCGGGCCAGGTGCTGTCGCGCGGACAACTGGAAGAGAGGCTCTATGGATGGCAGGAAGACATCGGCAGCAATGCCGTGGAAGTGCACATCCACCATCTGCGCGCCAAATTCGGCGCCGATCTGATCCGAACGATGCGCGGCCTGGGATACGCCTTGCGATGAGCTCGATTCGCCTCAGACTGTTCGTCATCCTCGCCCTTGCCTCGACGGTCGTCTGGAGCCTGGCGGCGGGCTGGGTCTATGTCCGCACCCAGCACGAGGTCGAGCGCGTCCTCGACGCCCGCCTGATTGAGGCCTCGCGCATGGTGTCGTCCCTGCTGTCCAGCGGCGATGTCGCCCGCGTACCGGCGGACGCCGCGGCGCTGGCGTCCGCCACGAGCCGAACCTCCTACGCCCGCCAGCTGTCCTGCCAGATCTGGTCGCTTGACGGCGCGCTCATCGGTCGTTCGGACGGGGCTCCGGGTTCGCGTCTCACGACCGCTGCGACGGGGTTCTCCGAGACGGTGATCGACGGGGAGCGCTGGCGCGTCTATGCCGTCGAGAACCGCGGGGCCGGCGTCCGCGTCCTGGTCGGCGACAATCTCGGCATGCGCGACCATCTGGTTCAGAGCGTGATCGCAGGCCTGATCGCCCCGGCCGGGCTGGGGCTGCTGGCGATGGCGGGCCTGATCTGGATGTCGGTGGGTCGCGGCCTTGCCCCGATCCGGTCGGTCACCCGCGCCATCGCCGCGCGCGACGCCGATGACCTGACCCCGGTCATGACGCCCGAGGCCGCCGACGAACTCAAGCCGTTCACCGACGCCCTGAACGGCCTCATCGGGCGTCTGGACGCGGCGCGACAGCGCGAGTCGCAATTCATCTCCGCTGCGGCGCATGAACTGCGCACCCCCCTCGCCGGCCTGCGCGTCCAGGCCCAGATCGCCGCCGCCGCCAAGGACAAGACCGTGCGCGACGGCGCCCTGGCGCAGATGACCGAGTCCGTCGATCGCACCGCGCGACTGGTCAGCCAGTTGCTGGAAATGTCGCGCAGCGAGGCCCTCTCATCGACCCTGGAAGAGCGACGCTGGATCCCGCTGGCCGACCTCTGGCCGGATCTCATCAAGCGGGCGGGAGACCACCCCGGCATCGCGATCCATCGGCCCGGCCCCTTGAGCCTGCACGCGCAACCCCATCCGCTCTCCGTCATCCTCGGCAACCTGTTGTCCAACGCCGCCACCTATGCCGAATCCCGCGTCGAGGTCCGCCTGGAGGCCGACGGACATTTGACCCGACTGATCGTCGAAGACGACGGCCCCGGCGTCGGCTTCTCCGATCTGACCAGCCTCGGCCATCGCTTCTTCCGGGCGGCCAACGCCCGTCCGGGCGGCAACGGCTTGGGGCTGTCAATCGCCCAGGCCTGCGCGCGCGCTCAAGGCTGGCGGATGGACTATGCGCGCTCGGCGCTTGGGGGGCTGCGGGTTGACCTGATCATGCCCGTAACCGACGTGCGCGCCGAGGTTTGAAACGACCTTGCCCCCAGAACGTCGGAAACATCGACGTTCGTCGAACGCCCCGTCCCGACCCCAATCACGGTCCGCCCCGACCTGACGCCGGATTTGCTCTCGCCGCGGAGCGACCGGTAGTCGTAAAAATGGTGGACCGAATCCGGCCTTAAGACTGCCTTAAGGTAGGACGTGTGGCTCCTGCGGCAAAACGTCGGGAGAAAAACGCATGAAGCTCGGAATGATCGCGGTCGCGCTTGGACTGGTGGTCGCGGCCGCGCCGCGCCCGGCTCTGGCCCAGGATCGCGCCTTCACCCTGTTGCACACCAACGACATGCACGGGCGTCATACGCCTTTCCCGGTCGCGCCGGGCGACGCCACCGCCCAGACGGGCGATCCCGGCCGCGACCCGGCCCAGTTCGACCGGGCCGCCATGATCGGCGGCTTCGCCTACCTCGCCTCCGCGATCGAAAACGTGCGCCGGAAAGTCGGACCCGACTCTGTGCTGCTCGTGGACGGGGGCGACACCTTCAGCGACGACCTGGTCGGCAACGCCACGCGAGGCGAGGCGATGATCCGGCTGATGAACGCGGTCGGCTATCGCTTCATGGCCCTGGGCAATCACGATTTCGACTACGGGCTGGACCGGACCCGGGAACTTCAGGCCATCGCCGACTTTCCGATGCGGGGGGCCAACGCCCTGGTGGACGGCGAACCCATATTCGGACGGCCGTGGGAGTTGTTCGAGGTCGGCGGCGTCCGGGTCGCTGTGCTGGCGCTCAGCTATCACAACACCGGCGAGACCGGATCCAAGGCCAACACCCGGGGCGTGACCTTCACCAACGGCATCGACGCGGCGCGCGCCATTCTGCCGCAAATGCGCGAAGCCGCCGAAGTGGTTGTGGTCCTGTCGCACCAGGGCACCGCCGTAGATCGCGAGATGGCGCGACAGATTCCCGACATCGATCTGATCGTGGCCGCTCATTCCCACGACCGGATCGATCCCCCCGAGCGGGTGAACGGGGTCTGGATCGCCCAAGCCGTGTCCGATGCGGCCGCTCTTGGCGAGCTGACCGTCACCGTGGACGCGGACGGCGAGGTGTCGGCGGTCGAGGGCAAGGTGACCGACCTCTGGAACGACCGGATCGACCCGGATCCCCGCATCGCCGCCCTGGTGTCCGATCTGGACGGACCCCATCGCGCCCGCCTCGATGAGGTCCTGGCCACGGCCTATGATCGGATCGGACGCCAGTACAAATCTGAAAGCCCCTTCGACGTTCTGGTCGGCGACCTGATGCGCGAACGCACGGGCGCGGACATCGCCTTCATGCCCGGCGTCGGTTACGGCGTTTCCATCACCCCGGGACCGGTCACGCGCGATCGCCTGGTCACCCTGCTGC
Source organism: uncultured Brevundimonas sp. (assembly GCF_937870815.1). Classification (GTDB taxonomy): domain Bacteria; phylum Pseudomonadota; class Alphaproteobacteria; order Caulobacterales; family Caulobacteraceae; genus Brevundimonas. The sequence goes on along the minus strand of NZ_CALMZS010000215.1, from coordinate 27,296 downwards.
CCCATCCGACGAGGATGGTGACCCTGCGTTTGACGGGCGCCCAGGTCCTGTCGATCCTCGAACAGAGCGCCACCAACCTCGGACCCGAAGATGTCTTCGACCGCGTCGGAGGCCTGGTGCAGACCTCCGGCATCGGCTGGACCTTCGACCTTAACCGTCCAGCTGGACGGCGCGTCAGCGACGTCACGATCGATGGCCGCGCGATCGAAGCCGACCGGCTGTATCTCGCCGCCACCAATGTCGGCATGCTGGAAGGGCTGCATCGCTATGCCGCCTTCGCCCAGGGCCAGGACACCCAGGTGCATGATGTCAGCGTCACCCAGGTCGTCGAGGAGGGGATGGTTCGCCGCGGCGTCCTGACCGCCCCTGCCATGGGTAGGATTCGTCGTATTGGACCCGTCGCCCGATGATCGCACCGCTCCTCGCGGTCTTGGCGATATCCCATCCGGCCGCGGCGCAGTCGGCGCCGGTGATCGCTCCGGAGGCCCCCGCCACACCCTCGCGCTGGACCGTATCTGGCAGCCTGCGGGTTCGCGCGGAAACCCTGGCGGGCCAGTTCCGTCCGCGTTTCGCCGAACATGACGACGTCCTGTTCACCCGCGCGACCCTGGCCGTGGGCTACGACGCCGGTCGCGTTCGCTTCGGGACCGAATTGTACGATTCTCGGGCGTTCGGACAGGATCCCCTGTCCTCCGTGGGCACCAGCGAGGTCAACGGACTCGAACTGGTGCAAGCCTTTGCCGATATCGATCTCGGCGACGACGGCGACAGTGTTCTCCGCCTGGGCCGGATGACGATGGACGTCGGGTCCAAGCGGCTGGTCTCGCGACAGAATTTCCGCAACACCACCAACGCCTATACGGGCGCGCGGCTTCAGACCCCGCTGGGGGGCGGGAACCTGACCGCGTTTTGGGTCATGCCCCAGTACCGCTTGCCCGACGACCGGGCCGGCGTGGAAGGCCATGCCGTCGAATGGGACCGCGAAAGCACCGACCTGCAGTTCTTTGGCGCGTCATGGGTGGGATCGCTCGATGATCGGGCCACCACCCTGGAAATCTACGGCTATGGGCTGAACGAACAGGATGACCCGGCCCTGCAGACCCGGGACAGGCGGCTGTTCACGCCCGGCTTTCGCTTGCGTCGGGGGCCCGGGACCGGTCGGGTGGATTTCGAGCTCGAGGCCGCGGGACAGGTCGGCACGGCCCGACGGACGGCCGCCGTGGCCGACACGCGCGATCTGGACGTCGGCGCCTGGTTCATGCACGCCGAAGTGGGCCGAACCTTCGATCGCGTCTGGAAGCCCCGGCTGGCGGTCCAGTATGACCACGCCAGCGGCGACGAAGGCGGAGACCATTACGCGCGGTTTGATCCACTGTTCGGCGCCCGTCGGTTCGAGTTCGGCCCCGCCGGTCTCTACGGGCCCGTCTCGCGCCAGAACCTGAGGTCGCCCGGCGTCCGGGTCGAGGTCAGGCCCTCCCCCCGGTTCGAGGCGATGGCGATGTACAGGGGGCTCTGGCTGGACAGCCCGACCGACGCCCTCGGCCTGACCTTGGTCGCCGACCCTTCGGGTCGCTCCGGGCGGTTCGCCGGGCAGCAGATCGAAGCGCGGGCGCGATATGCGCTGCGACCCGATGGCGCCTGGCTGGAAGTCGGAGCGGCCCGGCTGTTCAAGGGGCGGGTTCTGACCGACGCGCCCGGCGCGCCCGATACCGGCGATACCGTCTATGGATATGCAGATGTCACCGTCGCATTCTGATCCGGGAGAACGCGCGTGTCGGTGACGATCGGCCTTTTGCTGGCTCTCAGCTTCCTTGTCTCCCTGCTGGCGCTGGCCTTCCTGATCTGGGCGGTGACCAACCGTCAGATGGAACTGCACCAGGGTCAGGCCTATACGGTGTTCGTCCCCGGCGAGGCCGGGCAGGCCGACGACGCCACCATGGCCGGCGACGACCCACAGGCCCTCGGCCCGCACCACTATGACACCGCGCGGGCGGGGATCGACGCTGTCTCGCGACGGCCCGTTCTGGTCCTGCTGGCGAGCGGCATCTTCTGGCTTGTGCTGGGGTCCGTGTTCGGGGTCATGGCCTCGCTCAAACTGCACTGGCCGGACTGGCTTTCGGCCTATGGTCCCCTGACCTTCGGGCGGGTCCGGACCCTGCATCTGAACATGGTGGCCTACGGCTGGCTGTCGCTGACCGGCATCGGGGTGGCGATATGGATCGCGCCGCGCATCTTCCACACCGCGCTGCGTCATCCGCGCCTTCCGATCCTGGGCGCCGCGCTCTGGAACATCGCCCTGGCCGCCGGGGCCGCGGCCATCGCTTCCGGCTGGACCGACGGCGAGGAATGGCTGGAGATTCCCTGGCAGATCGACATCCTGCTGGCCGCCGCCGGGGCCTGTTTCGTCCTGCCCCTGCTGCGAACAGCGCTGAATCGCAACGTCGGCCACATCTATGTGACCGGCTGGTACTATCTTGGCGCCCTGTGCTGGTTTCCGATCCTGTTCTTCATCGCCAACCTGCCCGGCCTGCATTCGGGCGTGCAGGAAGCCACCGTGAACTGGTGGTTCGCCCACAATGTCCTGGGTCTGTGGCTCACCCCCCTCGGTGTCGGCGCGGCCTATTATTTCATTCCCAAGATCATCGGCAAGCCGATCTATTCCTACAGCATGTCGCTGCTCGGCTTCTGGGCCCTGGCCCTCTTCTACAGCCAGGTCGGCATCCACCATCTGATCGGCGGCCCGGTCCCCACCTGGGTCGTCACCCTGTCCATCGTCCACAGCGTGATGATGTTCGTCCCGGTGATCGCCGTGGCCGTCAATCAGCACGTCACAGTCGCGCGCAACCTCTGGGTCTTCAAGGCTTCCATCCCCCTCAGATTCATCTCCCTGGGCGCGCTCATGTACACGGCGGCCTCCTTCCAGGGGTCGATCGAGGCGCTGCGCAGCGTCAACACCGTGACCCACTTCACACAATACACGGTCGGCCACGCCCATCTCGGCGCCTATGGCTTCGTGTCCTTCGTTCTGTTCGGCGCCGTCTACCACACCCTGCCGCGGCTGACCGGTCGCGCCTGGCCCTGGCCCAGGTTGATCGCGGCCCATTTCTGGCTCGTGGTCGCCGGCTTCGCCGTCTATTTCGTGTCATTGACGGTGGGCGGCGTCCTCCAGGGCCTGGCGATGCTGGATGTGACCCGTCCTTTCGCCGACAGCGTGACGCTGCTCAAGCCATATCTCGAGGCCCGGTCCGTGGGCGGTATCCTGATGACCGTGGGCCATCTGATCTTCGCGATCCATTTCATGGCCGTGATCGTGCGCGGACGGGCCCCGTCGTCCGCGTCGGACGCCACTGACTCGCCGCCCGACACCGTTCCGGCGACCGCCGCATGAACCGCGTCATTCCCCTCGGCGTCCTCGCCCTCGCCATCCTGGCCTTCGCCACCCTCCTTCTCGTGATCCTCCCAGGCATCCAGATACGGACCGAGCCCCCCACACCGGGTCTCGAGGCCTATACTGCGGCGGAATCGCGCGGCCGCGACATCTATGTCTCGCAGGGCTGCGTGTCCTGTCACAGCCAGCAGCCCCGGTCGCTGGACCAGGCCCCCGACGCCGAACGTGGTTGGGGGCGCGCCTCGGTGGCCTCGGACTATTTCTACGATCAGCCCCACCAGCTGGGCACCATGCGGACCGGGCCGGATCTTCAGAACGTCGGCGCACGGCTTCCCAGCCGGGACTGGCATCTCACCCATCTCTACCAGCCCCGGGCCGTGTTCGACTGGAGCATCATGCCCGCCTATCCCTATCTGTTCGAGATCAAGGACAAGGCGGCCAGGGGCGATGTCGTCGTGGCCATGCCCGGGGGCTATGCGCCCGCGGGCAAGGTCGTCGTGGCCCGCTCCCAGGCCCTGGATCTGGTGGCCTATCTCAAGAGTTTGGACAGGACTTTCCCGGCGCCCCGCGCCGGCGTTCGCGATGACGGCTACAGCGAGAGGGGCGAGCCGCGATGATCCGCCTTCCCTGGACACGGCGAACCCCCGACCCGGTCGAACGACGCGAGACGGACGAGGCCTACGAACCCTATGAGGAGTTCCGGCGCATCCCGCTCCCGGTTCTCTGGATCGCCGTCGCCCTGGCCCTCTGGGGCGGCATCACCCTGTGGGACAACAGCCAGGCCGTCGCGATCGGCCGGTCCGAACGCGCCGCCCAGATGGCCGAATTGCCCCGTCATGCGGTCAATTCCGGGGCGCAGATCTTCGAGGCCCGCTGCTCCTCCTGCCATCAGCCCAACGCCGTGGGGGTTCGCGGCGCCGTGCCGCCCCTGGAAGGCTCAGCCTTCGTCTCGGCCGATCCCCAGGTCGTGGTCCAGATACTGCTGCACGGGATCGACGGCCCCATCGCCGTCAGCGGTCGGACCTTCAACGGCCATATGCCGAACTTCTCCAGCGTTCTGTCCGACGAAGAACTGGCCCGCGTCGCCTCGTACGTCCGCCAAACCTGGGGCGGAGCCGAGGCCCCGGTCACCCCCGCCTTCGTCGCGGCACAGCGTCGCCGGTTCCCTGACCGGGGGCCCTGGCGGGGCGGCGTCGAGATCGTCTCCCGCATGGCGCCGGACCTGGCGCCGCAACCCGTGTTCGTCGCGCCGCCCCCGGCCGCGATTGACGCCGGGGTGATCCGACTGATCAACGAGGGGCGAGGCGACGCCTGGTCCTGTTCGTCCTGTCATGGGACCCGGGGCCAGGGCAGCGAGACCGTGCCCCGACTGGCCGGCCTGCCCTCGGCCTATATCGTCAAACAGCTGAACGACTATATCGCGGGCGCCCGCGAAAACGAGTCGATGGCCATTGTGGCCTCCGCCCTGTCGCCGGACGAGCGCCGCGCGCTTGGGGACTATTATGCGCGATTGCGGGCCCCCTCCACGGCCAGGCCGTCGCTCGGCGGAGACATCGCGCGGGGCGAACGCTTGGCGCTCTATGGCGACTGGTCCAAGAATGTCCCGGCCTGCTTCTCCTGCCACGGCCCCTCGGGCTTCGGGGTCGCGCCGCAGTTCCCGTCTCTGGCCGCCCAGCATCCCGCCTATACCGCCTCTCAACTCTCCGCCTGGGCCGGAGGACAGCGCGACAATTCCTCCGTCGATCTGATGAACGCCGTCTCCCGCAACCTGTCGGACGCCGATCGCCGCGCCGTGGCGGACTATCTCGCCACCTTGCCGCCCAATCCCGCTTCACCTCCTGACGACAGGCGCTAGACCATGTCCGATGACCCCAAATCCCCGCCCCCCGCCACCGGCCCCGACAAGCCGCGCAAGGGCGGCCTCGCCCGCGACGCCATCTTCGCCGTCGCCGGCGGACTGGCCCTCTTCGTGATCGGCACCCTGGCCGTCGACGCAGGCTGGATTCGCGATCGCAAGGGCAGCGAAGGCGGCGATGGACCGGGTCTCGAGCCGGCCGCCTATTTCCAGCCGCCGATGTCCTCGGCCATACCGGACGGTCCCTCCGGCGACGCCATTCGGCGCGGCGAGGCGATCTTCATGAACACCCCGGCGAATGCCTCGGACTTCGTGGGCAACAGCCTGTCGTGCGCGGCCTGCCATCTGGACGGCGGACGACGGCCGGACTCGGCGCCGATGTGGGCCGCCTGGGTCGCCTATCCGAAATATCGCTCCAAGAACAAGCAGATCAATACGATGGAGGATCGGATCAAGGGCTGTTTCACCTATTCGATGAACGCCCAGGCCTCGCCGAGCGGCGGCCCACCGCCCGCTGGCCACGACGTCTACAAGGATCTGCAGACCTATATGCATTTCCTCGCCACCGGGGCCCCCACGGGCGTCGATATGGAGGGCTCGGGCTATCCGGAGCTGCAGAAGACCGCCCTCGGATATGACCCCGTCCGCGGGCAGCAGGTCTTCGCCGCCAACTGCGCGGTCTGCCATTCCGCCGACGGCCAGGGCCAGGCCGACGCCAACGGGCGCACGGTCTTTCCGCCCCTTTGGGGTCCGCAGTCCTACAACTGGGGCGCCGGAATGGCGCGCGTGAACACCGCCGCGGGCTTCATCAAGGCCAATATGCCCCTCGGCCAGACCAACCGGCTGACCGATCAGCAGGCGTGGGACGTGGCGGCCTACATCAACAGCCAGGAACGCCCCAGGGACCCCCGCCAGACCGGTACGGTCGCCGAGAACGCCGCGCGCAACCACACCGGCGCGGAGACTTTCTACGGGCGGATCTATCAGGGCCGGCTGCTGGGCGCCGGCGCCCAGCCAGCGGCGCCGGCCGGGGGACGTTAGGCCGGTGCCCGCCGCCGCCGTCACGCGGCAGCTGTTCGCCGTGGACGGCCTGTGGTGCGGCGGCTGCGCGCGAGGCCTGGAAAGCCGCCTCCGCGCGATCGACGGCGTGATCGGCGCCGGCGTCCACTATGTCACCGCCTCGGCCCTGGTGCAGTGGGACCCGGACCGGTGCGACGCGGAGGCCGTCCGTGCCTGCGTGCACGAGGCGGGCTACCGCCTTCTGGAGCGCAGCGACCCCCAGACCATTCGCCTGCGACTGGACCGGGAGGTCCGTTCGCTCACCCTGCGCCTGGTCGTGGCGATCGCCTTCGGCATGTGGTCCATGGCCTGCGCGGTGGTGCTGTATCTGGACCCGGGATTGTCGCCCGCCGCAGCGTGGTGGATCGCCCTGGCCAGCGGCGTCCTGGCCGGGCCCGTTATCCTGTTCAGCGGCGCAGGAATCGGACGGATGGCGGCGCGGTCGATCCGTCTTCGCGCGCCCGGTCTCGACCTATTGATCAGCATCGGCGTGGCCGGCTCGGTCGCCGCCTCGGCGCTCGCCCTCGCGAGGGGGGAGGCGCAGGTCTATTTCGACACCGCCACCATGCTGGTCACCCTGCTTGTGCTGGCCCGTTTGATCGAGACCCGCGTCCGCAGAAACGCCACGGACGCCACGCTCGCCCTCGGCCGGCTGTTCGACGACACGGCCGAGCGGCGCGACGGCGCCGGGAACTGGGAGACGGTGGCCTGCGACCAGCTCGCGATCGGCGATGTCGTCCAGGTCCGCGCGGGCGGCGTCTCGACGGTCGACGGCGTCGTCGTGAGCGGGCGAAGCGCCGTCGATACCGCCATGCTGACGGGCGAAAGCGGCGCGAGCGCTGTTGGGGTCGGCGACCGCATCGCCGCCGGCACGGTCAATCTCGTCCGGGCTGTCGAGGTGCGTGTCGATCGTGTATCAGGCGACCGCGACGTGGACCGCATGGGCGGCCGCATCGCGATAGAACTCGCGGCGCGGGGTGAACCGATCGACAGCGCGAGCCACGCGGCCGGCGCCCTGACGACCGCCATTCCCGTCGTTTCGCTGCTCGTCGTTCTGGTCACCGCGATCCTGACGCGTTCGATCGAAACCGGACTGGTCCGGGGCCTGGTCGTCATGTTGGCGGCCTGCCCCTGCGCCCTGAGTCTCGCGGCGCCCCTCGTCCACTTGCGGGCCAGCGTGATTGCCGCCGGACGCGGCTTTCGTCTGGTGGACGCCGCCGTGGTCGAACGCCTGACCGGGGCCCGTACGGCAATCTTCGACAAGACCGGCACCCTGACGGCCGGTCAGCCCCGGGTCCTGTCGGTCGAGTCCCGGGCCGGCTGGACCGACGCGGAGGTCGTGGCGCTCGCCGCTCGGGCCGAGACGGGTCTCGACCATCCACTCGCCCGGGCCGTGACGGCGCATCATGGCGGTCCCCTCGGGGCTGGAGGATCGCGTGGCTCCCGCGACGCCCGGGGGTTCGACCCCGCCGGTCGCCGGATCCGGGTCGGCGGCGCGCCAGGCGGCGCGTCGGAGGGCGCCACGCGCCTGCGGGTCTGGCTGGACGACGTCCCGGTAGGGGACCTGCTGATCGGGGACGCGATCGATCCCGAGGCCGGAGACACCATTCTGGAGCTGCGGCGGCGCGGCATCGACGTCCTGTTGGCCACCGGCGACGCCGAAGGTCCGGCCCACGCCGTCGCCCGCGCGGTGGGCCTCAGCCCGTCCAGCGTTTTCGCCGGCTGCACCCCCCTGTCCAAGGGCGAACTGGTCCGGCGCGCACGGGGGCCGGTGCTGTTCGTGGGCGACGGCGTGAACGACGGGCCGGCGCTGGCCGCCGCGGACTGCGGGATATCGGTCGCGCGAGCGCACGCCGCGGCGTCGGCGACCGCCGCCGTCGTCATCACCCGGGGCGGGCTGGGCCGGGTGGTCGACGTCTTGGACCTCGCCGCGGCGGCGCGACGCCGGTTGCGACAGAACATCGTGCTCGCCCTCGCCTACAACCTCTTCGCCTTGCCGGCGGCGGCTCTGGGCCTGCTCAGTCCCGCCTGGGCCGCCGTCGCCATGATCGCCAGTTCCCTGGCGGTCACGGCCAATGCGATGCGCCTGATGATCGCCGACCAGGGGGCGTCGCGATGGAACTGAAGAGCCATCCGATGCGGGACCGAATCGTATCGGAAATGCATCTACGCCGAATGCCGCCCCTGACGACGCCGTGCCGGATCCTCCAGGTCCTGCGTCTTGTCGAAGGCGCGGACCGGGAACGGGAATATGCGTCGCTCCTCGCCCTGGCCGAACGATCGGGCGATCAGGATCAGGTGTTCCCGCGCCATGGACGCGGCATGATCGCCGGCGGTCCGGTGTGGCTCTGGGAACGGCACAGCGAGGCCTCGACCTATACGGTCATCTCCTACGCGGCGGGCGAGCCCTTCTCCCTGGAGCCTCATCCGCCCGTTCTGCTGGATTGGCTGGAAACCGCCCCGGGCCTGGTGATCCGGGCGGTCCGGGTCGTGGTCGAGGCCGACGAGCGCCGGGCCGTCCCGGCCGTCGCCGAGCTTGATCCCGAAGACCTGATCAGCTGTCGAAAGGACGAGGCGCGCCTGTGGTCCGACTTCAAGGTCCATGATGACGGCTGGGGGCGTCTGGTGCTGGCCGCGGGCGGCATGCATCCGGCCGATCTGGGACGGCTGGCGCAGCGGGTCCAGGAGCTCGGCAACTACCGGAACCTGGCGCTGCTGGCCTTGCCGATGGTTCAGGAGCGAGCCGCCGACCTCGACCGACTGGAGGCCGCCTTGGTCGCCGTCTCGGAGCGACTGACCCAGGACCGGAACGATCAGACGCTGCTCGACGAGATCAGCCGGCTGTCAGCCGAGGTCGCCAGCCTGACGGCGACCACCGCCTTCCGACTGGGTGCGATGGCGGCCTATTCCGGCATCGTGGCTGACCGGTTGCGAGATCTGGACTGCGTCCGCATCGAGGGCTTCCAGCGCCTCGACGACTTCATCGACCGCCGCCTGACCCCCGCGACCCGGACATGCCAGGCGTTCTCGGGACGCCTGGACGCCCTGGCCACGCGGCTGGAACGCGCGACGGCCCTGCTCAGGACGCGGATCGAGATGCGTGTCCAGGCCCAGAACACCGCCTTGCTGCATTCGGTCGAGCGGACCAGCGCGCGCCAATTGAAGCTCCAGCATCTGGTCGAGGGTCTGTCGGTCGTGGCCGTCAGCTATTATGCGCTGGGCCTCCTGGGGTATGGGCTCAAGCCGTTGGCGCATAGCTACGGCGTCTCGCCGGAAGCGCTGGCGGCGCTCGCGGCGCCGGTGACCATCCTGTTGGTCTGGTACTATCTGCGACGTCGGGTCCGTCGGCTTGAGGGCGATGAAGCTCGCGGCCACCCGCCGTCCTGATCCCGTCGGAGACGGCCCCGGGAAACCTCAGCGTCAGGCGGCGCCCATGCCGGGTCTCCGGTTCGGCGCTTCGCCCGCCGGACCCCGGGGCAATGAAGCGTTCTCACTCAAACGTCCCCCGCATCGGATCAGTCGTCACGGCGCGACGCCTCTTAAGATCGACTTAAGCTGAGCCGCGTCTTCGGCTTCCCGAACGACTTGAGGGACCATGATGAGCGTTGCAGCGTCGCATACGACGGCCTTGGGTCGGACAGCGTCATGATGGGGATCGTCCGGATCGCGTTGACGCGTCCGCTCACCTTCATCGTCATGGCCATCCTCATCGCGCTGGGCGGAGCCGTGGCGGCCGTTCGCACGCCCATCGACATCTTCCCCGACATCCGGGTGCCGGTCATCGCCGTGGCCTGGACCTATGCGGGCCTGCCACCGCAGGAAATGGCCGGGCGGATCATCACGCCGTTCGAGCGGGCCCTGTCGGCCACGGTCAGCGATGTCGAACATATCGAGAGCCAGTCGATGCCCGGCGTGGGGATCGTGAAGATCTATTTTCAGCCCGGCGTCGACATCCGCACAGCGACGGCGCAGCTGACCTCGATTTCCCAGACCATGCTTCGCCAGCTGCCCCCTGGCACAAGCCCGCCCTTCATCGTCAACTATGACGCCTCGACCGTCCCGATCGTGCAGCTGGCCCTTTCGGGGGAAGGGCTCACTGAACAGCAGCTCTACGATCTCGGTCTCAATCAGGTTCGACCGCAGCTGATCACCGTCCCCGGCGCGGCCGTGCCCTTCCCCGCCGGCGGACGACAGCGGCAGGTGCAGATCGACCTCGACCCCCAGGCGTTGCGCGCCCGCGGTCTGTCGGCCCAGGACGTCTCGCTGGCGATCGCGGCCCAGAACCAGATCAATCCGGCGGGCTTCGCCAAGATCGGCGAGTTCCAGTACAACATAAAGCTCAACAACGCCCCGGGATCGATCGAGGCGCTGAACGATCTGCCGGTGAAAGTGGTCGACGGGGCCACCATCTATATCCGCGACGTCGCCAATGTCCGCGACGGAAGCGCGCCCCAGACCAACGTCGTTCACGTCAACGGTCAGCGCTCGGCGCTGATGACGGTCCTGCGGGGCGGGTCCGCCTCGACCCTGTCGATCGTCGAGGGCATCAAGGCGAAGATCCCTGAAATCGCGGCGGGGCTCCCCGACGCCCTCACCATTCAAACCATCGGCGATCAGTCCGTCTTCGTCCGAGGGGCGCTCGAAGCCGTGGTCGTCGAAGGCGTGATCGCCGCGGCGCTCACCTCGCTCATGATCCTTCTTTTCCTCGGATCCTGGCGATCGACGGTGATCATCGCCCTCTCCATACCCCTGGCCGTCCTGGCCGCGATCGCCGCCCTCTCGGCCAGCGGACAGACGCTGAACGTCATGACCCTGGGCGGACTGGCCCTGGCCATCGGCATCCTCGTCGACGACGCCACGGTGACCATCGAAAACATCAACTGGCATCTTGAGCAGGGCAAGGGCGTGCGCGACGCCATCATGGACGGCGCGGCCCAGATCGTGACGCCCGCCTTCGTCTCCCTCCTGTGCATCTGCATCGTCTTCGTCCCGATGCTCCTGTTGCCAGGGGTCGCCGGCTACCTCTTCGTGCCGATGGCGCTGGCGGTGGTGTTCGCCCTGATCGCCTCCTTCGTGCTGTCGCGAACCCTGGTCCCGACCCTGGCCAAGTATCTGCTTCGGCCGCATGTGCCCGGCCTGGATCTCCATGCCGCCGGCAGACCGGGCTCCCGCAACCCCCTGGTGCGCTTCCAGCGCGCGTTCGAAGCGCGATTCGAGCGGACGCGGATCGCCTATGGTCGGCTGCTGGGCCGGGCCCTCGGGGGCCGGCGCGTGTTCATCCCCGTGTTTCTGGCCGTGGTGCTGGCGTCGTTCGCCCTGACGCCCTGGCTTGGCCGCGACTTCTTCCCCAGCGTCGATTCCGGGCAGATCTCGCTTCACGTCCGCGCCCCCGCCGGCACCCGGATCGAAGAGACGGCGGTCGTCATGGACCGCGTCCAGCAGCGCGTCCGCCAGTTGATCCCCGACGGCGAGTTGCGCTCCATCGTCGACAATATCGGCCTGTCCAGCGCCCCGCTGAACACGGTCTACAACAACAGCGGCACGGTCGGTTCGAGCGAAGGCGACATTCTGATCGCCCTGGAAGAAGGGCATCGCCCGACCGAACGCCATGTGGAGCGGCTCCGGGAGGAACTCCCCAAGAGCTTTCCGGGACTGAGCTTCGCCTTCCTGCCCGCCGACATCACGTCCCAGATTCTGAACTTCGGCTCTCCGGCGCCGATCGACATCCAGATCAGCGGACGTGATCTCGCGGCCAACGCGGCCTATGCGGAAACGCTGCTCCGCCGCCTGCGCGCCGTTCCCGGACTCGCTGACGCGCGCATCCAGCAGTCCGCCCGTTATCCGCAGCTGAACATCGATGTCGACCGCGCCCGCATCGCGCAATACGGCCTGACCGAACGCGACGTCACCGTCAGTGTCGGCAACGCCCTCGCCGGCACCTCGCAGACGGCCCCCGTGTTTTTCCTCAACCCGGAAAACGGAGTCTCCTACCCCGTCGTGGCCCAGGTGCCGGAGCATCGGGTCGGCTCCATCGAGGACCTGCAATCGCTTCCGGTGACCGGCGCGGGCGGTTCGGCCGCGCAAACTCTGGGCGGGTTGAGCGATTTGCGCCGAACTGGCGTCGCCTCGGTGATCAGCCATTACGACATCCAGCCGACGATCAATATCTTCGCCACCGCCCATGGCCGCGACCTCGGCGCCGTGGCCGGTGACGTGAAGGCCGTGATCAAGGATCTCGAGCAGGGCCAGCCGAAGGGCGCCAAGGTCACGGTCCGCGGCCAGTACGCCACGATGAACGCGGCGTTCGCGGGCCTGACGCTGGGGATGATCGGCGCGGTGCTGCTGATCTATCTGGTGCTGGTGGTCAATTTCCAGAGCTGGGCCGATCCGCTGGTCATCATCTCGGCCTTGCCCGGCGCCCTGGCCGGAATCGTCTGGATCCTGTTCGTCACCGGCACGACGCTCTCGGTGCCCGCCCTGACCGGCGCGATCATGTGCCTGGGCGTCTCGACGGCCAATTCGATCCTGATCGTCAGTTTCGCCCGCGAGCGGCTCGCCGTCCTCGGAGACGCCACCCAGGCCGCGCTGGAAGCCGGGCTCGTCCGTTTCAGGCCCGTTCTCATGACCGCCCTGGCCATGATCATCGGCATGTCGCCCATGGCGCTCGGGATCGGCGAGGGCGGCGAACAGAATGCGCCGCTCGGGCGCGCCGTCATCGGCGGGCTGATCCTGGCGACCGCCGCCACGCTGTTTTTGGTGCCCGCCATCTTCAGCTTCGTTCACCGTCGCGCGGGTCAACGCTCCGCAACAGGAAAACTCGATGTCGCCCATGTTCAGTAAGGTTCGCGCGGTCGGGCTGAAACCCGCCCTCGCGGCCGGCGCCCTTGGCGCGGTCGCGATCATCGCCTGGGGCGCGTGGGCGCGCGATGCGAACGACGACGCGCTCGCCGAAGTCTCCCGCGAGGCGGCGATCCCGACCGTCAGCCTGATCCAGGCGACCGCCGCGGACACGGACGGCAAGCTGGTCCTGGCCGCGGAGATCCAGGCGTGGAACACCGCTGACATCCACGCGCGCACCAACGGCTATGTCGAACGCTGGCTGGTCGATATCGGCGACCCCGTGCGCGACGGCCAGATCCTCGCCGTGCTCGAAGCGCCGGAACTCGACCTTCAACTGGCCCAGGCGCGCGCCCAGCATCAGATGGCCCTGGCCGATCTGTCGCTCGCGCGGGCCACCGCCGACCGCTGGGGCGCGCTGCTGGAGCGGGATGCCGTATCGCGCCAGGCCGCGGACGAGAAGACCGGCGCCCTGGCCGCCAGCGCGGCGGTCGCCGACGCCGCCCGAGCTAACGTCCAGCGGCTCGCCGCGCTCCGGGGCTTCACACGGCTTGCCGCGCCGTTCGATGGAATCGTGACCAGCCGTTCGGCGGAAGTCGGGGCCCTGGTGACGGCGGGCGTGGCTGCAGCGCCGCTGTTCACGATCGCCGACACGCGTCGAATGCGCGTCCAGGTCCGCGTGCCGCAATCGGCGTCTGCCGATATCCGGCCCGGCATGCGCGCCGAGCTGCGGCTGCCCGAGGCGCCCGGCGAGCCCTTTCCGGCGGTGGTGACCCGGAGCGCCCAGGCCGTGGATGGGCGCTCCGGCACGATGCTGGTGGAACTCCAGGCGGACAACCCGCTGCGGCGGCTGAAGCCCGGAAGCTACGCTGAAGTCACCTTCCCCGTTACCGGCGGCGGCGGCGTCATCATCCCGGCGAGCGCCTTGATCCTCGGCCGCAACGGGCCTTCCGTCGCATCAGTCGATTCCAAAGGCAGGGTGTCCCTCACCCCGGTGCGCCTGGGTCGCGACCAGGGTCGCACCGTCGAGATCCTCGACGGCGTGCGACCGGGAACGCGCCTCATCAATGCGCCACCCGACGCCCTGGCCGACGGCGATCAGGTGAGTGTCCGACAACAACCACCGCGGGGCCGCGCCAATGCTCAGGACTAGGCTGGCCTGGCCTCTCGCCTTCGCCGCGCTTTCGGGATGCGCCCTGGCTCCGCCGCTTGAACTTCCGGTCACCCCGACCCCTTCCGTCTACAAGGCCTTGGCGACGGGGCCGGAGGGGCAAGGCGCCGGCGCGGCCTGGGCCTCGGCGACGCCCGGCGAGGCCGTCCCTCGAGGTGGCTGGTGGAGCGTGTTTCAGGACCCCGTGCTCGACGCGCTCATTCTCAAGCTGGATCGCGCGAGCCCAACTCTCGCGGCGGCGCTCGCCCGATACGATCAGGCCCGCGCGACCGCAGGCCTCGACTCCGCAGGTCTTCATCCCCGACTGACCGTCAGCGGCAGGGTCGAACGCCAACAGCAGTCACAGACCCGCGCGGGCGGCCAGACGCCGACAGACGCCTATGATCAATCCTTCCTCGGCGCGGCGCTCGGCTATGAGCTCGACCTCTGGGGCCGGGTCCGCGACGCCGTGGAGGCCAGCCGCGCCGAGGCGGACGCCAGCGGGGCGGATCTGGTCAATGTCCGGCTGAGCCTGCAGGCCACCCTGGCCGACGCCTATTTCCGGCTTCGTGGGCTGGACTCGGAAATGGCGCTCCTGGATCAGACCGTGACGGCCTACAGCCACGCCCATGCGCTCACCGCGACCCGTCACGAGGTCGGGGTCGCGTCGGGGGTGGATGTGGGCCGGGCAGAAGCGCAACTCGCCGGCGCGCGAGCGCGCCGCGTCGACGTCCACCGCCGTCGCGTCCAGGTCGAGAACCAGATCGCGGCGCTCACAGGAGACGCCGCTTCGGAGTTCACCGTCCCCCGGTCCGGCAGCCGGCCTTTGCCGCCCCATATTCCAGGCGGCGTTCCTTCGGAGCTATTGCAACGGCGGCCCGACATCGCCGCCGCCGAGCGTCGCATGGCGGCGGCCAATGCCCGGATCGGCGTCGCGCGGGCCGCCTATTTCCCGGTCCTCAACATCGGTCTGGGAGGAGGATATCAGGCGGCCCAGGGCGCGCTGCTCGCGGCGCCCGCCAGTTTCTGGAGCCTGGGTCCCCTTTCGGCGACGATCCCGCTGTGGGACGGCGGCGCGCGAAAGGCGGAGGTCGCGGCGAGCCGGGCCCGTCACGCGGAGTTGTCGGCCGCCTATCGGGGAACCGTCCTTGAGGCGTTTCGCGAGGTGGAGGACGCCTTGGCGGCGGCCCGGGATCTGGCGGAGCAAGCCACGCAGCAACGTCGGGCCGCGGACGCCGCGAAACGGACCGAGGCGCTGGCCCTCATACTCTATGAGGAAGGCGCGAGCGACTTTCTCGAGGTCGTGACGGCGCAAACGGCGGCGCTCGAGAGCGAGCGTGCGGCCCTCTCGGTCGAGACGTCGCGGATGCAGGCCGCCGTCGCCCTTGTCCGGGCCCTGGGTGGTGGATATTCCGGTCCACAGACCGATCTCTCGGCCCCCGTGGCGATGGAGACGCCGTGATCGGGCCCGCAAGGTGCCGACGGGTGGATCTGATGATCCGGTGGTGCCGCGTAGCGGAAGGATCGGCGTCCGCGATTATGAAAACACCGGGCCGGAGATCTGAATCGCCGTGGTCGCCTATGCGTTCGGCGCGTACTCGAACTCGCCGGGGACTGACGCGACCGGTATAAGGCCAGACGGCCGCAGGCAGAAGCAGAGCGGGCGATCAGGGAGGATCACGACCATGTCGTTCGCTCAATCGGGTCTCGCGCCGTTCATCGCCAGCGGCCCGGACCGCCGGTTCGGTATCATCGTTCCGGCCTGACCTTGGTCGAATGGGGTTTTTAGGAAGAGGGAAACGGTCATGGGGCTCACTTGGGTGATCCTGGGCCTGGAGCCCCTGTCGGCCGGCATGTTAGATCTGCGCCTGACCGGTCCGCCGCGGGGCGGACCGGTCAGCGGCCGCCATTCGGCGCGTCACGGGGTCTGACCGCGCCCCGCAGCCTCTTCACAGGAAGACCAACATGTCGGATACGGCCACGGGCCTGACCCGCACCGCTCACGCCCCCGAGCCTGGTGAGGACTGGGCGGGCGAAATGGGCGCGCGCTGGCTCACCCATCTCGACACATTCGAGGGGATGATCGCCCCGATCGGCGAGGCCCTGCTCGCCCGAGCCGCCCTCGCACCGGGCGAACGGGTCGTCGACATCGGGTGCGGAGGCGGCGCCACGACACTCGCGGCCGCCCGCGCGGTCGCGCCGGACGGAATCGCTCTGGGGCTGGACATCTCGCCGGTTCTGCTACGTCGGGCCCGCGAGCGGGCGGCAGGAGCCAGCGAGATCGATGTAGACTTCGTCTGTGCCGATGCCGCGGCGGTCCAGCTGGACGCGGCCCCCTTCGACCGGATGATCTCGCGTTTTGGCAGCATGTTCTTCCCGGAGCCCTATCCGGCCTTCGCCAATCTACGCGGCATGATCCGGCCCGGTGGCCGGCTGGATCTGGCCGTCTGGGCCGCGCCCCGCGATAATCTCTGGATGGCCGCCATGGTCGCGATCATGCGCCGCTATATCGATCTGCCACGCCCGGAACCGCGGACCCCCGGCCCCTTCGCCTTCGAGGACACCGAATATCTGGGCGACGTCCTCGCGACGAATGGGTTCTCCGAGATCGAATTCGAGACCTGGAGTGGCGATCTGCCGTTTGGCGGCCCAGGCGCCACGCCGGATCAGGCCGTCGCCTTCGCCCTTGACGGCATGGCATTCCGGAACCGGATCGCAACGATCGAACCAGACTCGGTCACGCGACTTTCTCGCGACCTCATGGACCTATACGATGATCGCCACACCCCGAACGGAGTCATGATGCCGGCCAAGGTCTGGCTCGTCAGCGCCCGGACGTGAACGCGCGTCACGATTGGCAGCCGCGCGGACGGGCGACGGGCCCGCGGGGCCCGCAATGGCTGGACCAGGCCAGGACAGACGGCGACCTGATCTTCTTCGGCTCGGAGATGATGATGACGGATATCGTCACCGCCTTGGACGGTCGCATCCGCGCCGAGACCTGGCCGACGCGTCGAGGTTGCGGAGCCCTATCGGATCTATCGGGACGCGGGCGCGGTCGTGACCGCAGGCGGCCACCAGGATCCGGACGCCCAGCCCTTCCTTGACTTCCTGAAGTCCGAAGACGGCGCAGCCATCTTTGCGCGCTGGGGCTGACGGACCCGCCAACCTTAAGGCTGCCATAAGGTTGGCGACGCGGTGTCGGTCGCATGGCCGCACACCGCTCCCCCCTCCTGAACCGCAGAATCCTGCTGGCCTCGCTGCTGGCGCCCGGCCCGTCATGGGCCCAGACCGGGATGCCGGCCGGCTCATCAGTCCAACGACTGGCGACAGATTTCTACGCCGCACGCGGCGGCCGCCGCTCCGCCTGGTCCGGCCCGGCGCGCCAGGAGGCGATCCGGGCTCTGGCCCTGGCCGACCGGCACGGCCTTCCGGCGCCGGACGGTCTGGCTCTGGACGAAGCCGAACTCACCCGGGCCATCCTCACCCTGGCCGAGGCGCTGGCGCACGGGCGGGTCGACCCGGCGACGGTCGAGACCTTGTGGGAGATGGGTCGAAACCACATCGATACGCCGCCGCTTCTGGCGAAGGCCGTCGAAGACGGGACGCTGATTGAGACCATGGCCGGCCTCGCGCCCCAGGATCGCGGCTACCAGGGCCTGTGCGACGGCTTCCTCCGCTACCGAGGCATCGCCGATCGCGGCGGCTGGCCCGCCTTCGCCCTGGGCGCGACGATCGAACCCTTCGCTTCCGACCCGCGCATCCCCGCCATCCTGCCGCGCCTGCGGGTGGAGGGCGACCTGGGCGATGCGGCGGCCTCGATGCTGTACCCTTCAGCCGTCGAATACGGGTCGGTGCTGCAGGAGGCTGTTCGGGCCTTTCAGGTCCGCCATGGCCTGGAGGCGGACGCCCGCATCGGCCCGGCGACACAGCGGGCCCTGTCGATCTCCGCCGAGGACCGGGCCCGCCAGATCGCGTTGAACCTGGAACGCCGCCGCTGGCTCAAGCGGGACGTGGCGCCGGAGCGGATCGAGGTCAACACCGCCGCCTCCATCATGGTCTACTGGAAGGACGGGCGGCCGGTGCATTCCATGCGGGTCGTAACGGGCGACGCCGATAATCCGACGCCCAGCCTTGAGCGGCCGTTCGCCTCGGTCGTCGCCAATCCGCCCTGGACGGTGCCCACCTCCATCGCCCAGCGGGAAATCCTGCCGCGCGGCCCAGCCTATATGCGGGCGAACAACATGACGATCCAGAACGGCATGGTAGTCCAGCGCGCGGGCCCCAACGCCGCCCTGGGTCAGGTCAAGTTCGAGCTCCAGGACAGCTACGCCATTTTCCTGCACGATACCCCCTCGCGCGGGGCGTTCGACCAGAGCTTCCGCCATCTCAGCCACGGATGCGTGCGGGTGCAGGACGCCGTGGGCTTCGCCCGCCTGCTGCTGGCGCCCGACCCCGATCGGCTCGCCCGCTTCGATGAGGCGCTGGACAGCGGCCGAACCGTCCGTGTGGCGACCGGGCGACCGATCGACGTGCGCTTGCTGTACTGGACCGCCTTCCTCGACGGACAGGGCCGTGTCGCCTTTCGTGAGGACATTTATCGACGCGACGCCCGTCTGGCCGGGGCTCTGGGCATCGCCCTGCGCCTGCCGCGACCAGACGAACGGCGCGCCGATGCGAACGATGTCGGCCCCTAGCGACGATTTGGTCATGCGGCGGCCCCATCGACCGGGGCGTCCAGATGCTGGCCGTCTCCGACGGCTACCGGTGAGCACCTCATCTTCGCCCGCACGCGCGGCGGAAATCGATATCTGTTCCTGGCCCCCCACGGCACGCCCGAGGACAGACTGACTGCGAGCGCACGCGTCCGTCTGTCGGATTTCCCGGAACTTAGCCAGATCGCAGCCTCTCTGCCGACTGTCTGATCCCCAACATGATGGCCGTCGAACGCCGGATCGAGAGGTGCAGCCCCTAGGAGAAACGCGCCGGAACTAAAGAATGTGTACGGGGAGCCTACCCCGCCTTTGCTGGCGCGAGGAGACGCCTCAATTCCTCTATCAGGGGAACCGTGTTCAAGTCGTAGCTTGCGATCATGGCTGGCAGAAAAGTGTCGCGATCCAGCCGAGTCAGGTCGAAGGGATAGCCTGCCGCGTCACCGAGCAGGTGCAAGAACGCGAGCTGCGAGCGACCATTGCCTTCGCGGAATGGGTGGATTGCATTGAGCTCGGCGAGAAACACCGCAGCGGCCGCCACAAAGTCTTCTGCGGAGGTCGCCCCGAAGTCAGGACCGCCTTCGAGACCGCGAAAGAGTTTCGTCATCGTCGAAGCGATGTGCTCCGGAAAGCAGAACGGGTTGCCCCCTTCGAGGTCCGCACCGTGCGGTACTCGCCGGCCCACCTATAGACATCCTGGAACAGGAATCGGTGGATCGCCCGATAGTGAGCCACGCTGAAATTGCCGATCGGGAGCGGCTCGTTGGCGCGCAGCGTCGTCATCTCGAGCTCGAACGCCTCCAGCGTTTCGAAATCGCGGATGCCCAGGAGGTTCTTGAGTGTTCGGGAGTTCTTGTAGGCGTAGGGGTCGTCGAAGGCGTCATAGCCTCCGTCGTCCATCAGTGCGACTTGTTGCCGGAATAGGCGCGGACGACCTCGGCGCGTTGCTCGACGGGCGACAGCTTCCTGCGCCGCATCGAGGCGATTCGGTCGAGGCTGGCCTTGCTCAGACTGATGCCCTCGACCGCCGAGATGGCGGCGAAGGTCCGGTCACCCAAGACGCGGGCGTCCGGCGATGCGATACGAGCTTTGACGGGCTTCTTCATGAATCGATCCTAGCACGACCGCGCGCGGGAGTGGCAAGGCCGCGCACGACCTCAACTCGCTCCCCTAGCGGTCAAGCAGCCGTCTCGCCTGGCTGATTCTGTCCTTCAAGCCGGCTTGGAAGTCGGGATCGCGGCGTCGCGTATCAATATGGGTCGCGATCGCGGCCCTGATCACATCCGATACTGGCAGGTTCTCGACGCTGGCGACGGTCTCGAGAGCCTGGGCCTGCTCTTCGGACAGGCGGACGGTCATGGCTTTAGGAGATTTCATCGCCGCACCAGTGCACCGAAAACGAGTGCTTGTCAATACGATCGGTGATGTGGTATCTTGGTATCAAGTTTAGGAGGTATCAATGAACGGCAAGAACGACATCGCGGACGACCGCAAGGAGAATGGCCCGGGCAAGGGCGACACGTCCCAAATCCGGATCGATCGGACCCACTACAAGGTCAAGGAGGCGGTCCTAACCGGCGCCGACCTGCGCAAGCTACCGGAGCCCGATATCGGTCCTGATCGGGATCTGTTCGAGGTCGTGCCCGGCGGCTCCGACGTGAAGGTCGAGCTCGACGCCCAAGTCCGCCTGCGTGACGGCATGCGGTTCTTCACCGCGCCGGCCCAGATCAACCCCGGCCGAATCCAGGAGTAACGACCATGCTTCCCCCGAATGAGCAGGCCTACCTCGACGAACGCGCCCCTGCCCGGACGGTCTCCGTCGAGGGGGGCATGATCTGCGTCCTGCTGCCCGCGTATCCCCTGCCGCCCGGCTTCACCACGGCAGCGTCCGACCTGCTGCTCCGGCTGTCGCCCGGCTATCCCGACGTGCCGCCCGACATGTGGTGGTTCGATCCGCCGGTCCAGCGGACTGACGGCCAGGTGATCGTCGCCACGGAATGTCGGGAAAGCCATCTCGGCCGCATCTGGCAGCGCTGGTCCCGGCATCTCAATCCGGGGCAGTGGCGCTCGGGCGTCGATTCGCTGGAGAGCTATTTCTCACTCGTCGACAAGGAGCTGCGGGTCGCGGCCATGGCGCGAGCCGCATGACCCTCACCCTCGTCCTCCCGGGTCCGATCGAGCAGGAGCTGCTGGCCAGCACCCGCGCACTGCTGGAGACCGCCGGCGTGCTGCTCGCCCGTCGGGTGGACACGCCCACCGGCGTGCGCCTACTTGCGCGCCGCATGATCTGGGTTGACGAGGCCGCCTATCTGGAACGCAGCGAGACCCATATGGTAATCGCGTCGCAAGGCTATGTTCCGGCCCTCGGGGCAGCAGAGCTCGACGACTGCGTGCCCATCTGGTTCCACACTCATCCGGGCGAGGGCGCCTCGCCCAGACCGAGCCGTTGGGATCGCAAGGTGGACCGCGACATCGCCGACCTGTTCCGGCTCCGCTCCGGTTCGCCGGACTATGCCACCCTTATCCTGTCGCCCCACGGTGCGCATTACAGCTTCACCGGCGCCGTGCACCCGGAGACGGGGAAGCGCCTTGCGATTGACCGCATCTGGTCGGTCGGCGACCCGTGGCGGCTGACCCGCGCGGCGGACGCCGCCGAGGCGGTCCTTCCAGACATCTTCGACCGCAACGTGCGGGCTTTCGGCCCTACTATTCAGTCCGTTCTCGGCCAACTCGATGTCGCGATCGTCGGTTCTGGCGGCACGGGCTCTGCAGTCGCCGAGCAATTGGTCCGGCTTGGTGTCCGGCGTTTCACGCTCGTCGACCCGGACATGCTCTCGGACAGCAATGTCACCCGGGTCTACGGCTCCACCCCAGCAGACGTCAGCCGACCCAAGGTCGAGGTCCTGCGCGACCACCTTATGGACATCGCTCCGGACGCCGTGGTCTCGACCGTGCAGGGTATGGGCACGCTGAAGGCGACGGCACGGCGCCTGACGGGGGCCGACGTTGTGTTTGGTTGCACCGACGACAACGCCGGGCGTCTCGTCCTGTCGCGTCTATCGACCTGGTTCCTCACGCCGGTGATCGACATCGGCGTCCTGCTCAGCAGCACCGCTGATGGCGGCCTGACCGGCATCGACGGTCGCGTCACCACCCTGGCGCCGGGCCACGCCTGTCTCGTATGCCGCGATCGCATCGACCTCGCGCGGGCCGCGGCGGAACTGCAAACCCCCGACGAACGAAAGCGGCTCGCGGACGAGGGCTACGCCCCCGCCCTCGGCCAGACCGAACCCGCCGTCGTCGCCTTCACGACCGCCGTGGCCGCCGCGGCGGTCAACGAACTGCTGGACCGGTTGATCGGCTATGGTCCGCCGGAGCGGCCGAGCGAAACCCTGCTCCGACTTCATGAACGCGAGATCTCGACCAACCGAGCCGACCCCCGACCGCATCATTACTGTCATCCGTCCCAAGCTCACTGGGGCGCGGGCGGCGAAGATCCCTTCCTCGGACAATTGTGGCCTGACGCATGAGATTTTCTTGGTGGACTTGGCTGCCGTTCTGGCGCTGGCGCGTGATCGGCGAGACCGACTATGCCGGCGACGTGCCCGAGCGGCTGCCCCGCAATGGCGTGGTGCTGATCGGCGAGGACCGGCTCAAATGGATCGTCTTCGACTGCCCGTGCCGGCGCGGTCATCGCATCATGCTCAATGCGGACAGCGCGCGTCGTCCTTACTGGACATTGAAAAGCGGCGGCACAATCACAATCTCACCGAGTATAGATTACGTGGGTGGCAATCGCCGTTGCCATTATTTCGTTCACGACGGTCGGATTGAGTGGGTGGGAGACAGTCTCTGATGACGAACGCCAAACAGTCTCCATCTGCAGCGGGTGCCGCGCCGATCATCGAAAAGACGCCGATGTTCACGGCGATGAACGCGGCACGCTACCAGCGCCAGGCGCTGATCCGGGAGATCGAGACCGATAACCCCAACCTGCTTTGCTACGTGGCGGGGCCCAAGGCCCCTGTCGAACGCGCCGATACGCTCGGTTTCGTCGACATGCTGCACAATGTGACGCCCGGTCAGCCGGTCGATCTCTTGCTGCATACGCCGGGCGGGGATGTCGATGCCGCGGAGAAACTCATCACCCTGGTCCGCGCCGCCGTCGGCGACGACAGCGAGTTCCGGGTCATCGTTCCGGACTATGCCAAGAGCGCCGGCACCCTCATGTCGCTCGGCGCGAACAAGATCATCATGAGCGATTCCTCCGAACTCGGTCCGATCGATCCCCAGGTCACCCTGCGCGACGGCAACGGTAATGAACACTCTCAATCGGCGCTCAACTACCTGATGGCCTACAAGGACGCGGAGGATGCGGTACGCGCCAATCCCGACGACGTCGCGGCGCGCATCACCTTCGAGAAATTCGATCCGACCGTAGTGCGCAAGTTCACCTCGGTCCGGAACCGGGCCCAGAAATTCGCCGAGAACCTGCTGAAGCGCCAAGGCGCCAATTTTTCGAAGATCGCCAGTGAACTGATGGACATCACCCGATACCCGTCCCACGGACAGATGATCGGATGGGAAGCGGCCCGCGACATGGGTCTGGAGATCGACTACCGGCCGATGTCCGATCCGACCTGGCGCAAATACTGGGCCCTCTACTGTCACATGCGGCTCGCGATCGAGAGCGATCAGCGGATCTTCGAGTCCAACTATTCGTCCTTGGTTCTCTAGGTCGAAGAAGGAACACGACGATGGCGATGGACAAATTCACCCTACACAAGGACTCGGCGTCAAAGCGGTGGCGTCTGGAAAAAGAAGGCTCGGACCGGGCCGTCAAACTGTTCCACACCAAGGCCGACGCCACCAAAGGCGGAGCCCTGTCGGCGGCCATCGGCAAAGCCGGCGGCTCCGTCCGGATCCGCAAGGTCGACAACACCATCCAAGAAGAGCGGACGATCAGGCCCGCTAAGGATCCGAAGTCCAAGGGCTGAATGCCTGAGTGGCCGACGATCTCCTAGGACACTTCGATACCGGTTCGGGTCGTACGGATAGATGGTCATGTCCGAACAAGCGGGCCGAGTGTCACAGGCCTCTTCCCATGCGCTCTGAATAAACTTTGGTTCTGCGGAGCAGACGTCCTTGATGTCCAATGAGTCAGGAGCGGCTATTCACGATCAACCAGACGCCAAAGCATTGTCAGCGGAACCCTCTAATCCAGCGCTCGATCTCGACCTTCTGCCCGCTCCGCGCCAGATCGAGACCCGCTTTCGCCAGAATGTCCATGTGCGACGCCGCGATCTCGGACCGGCGGGCCATGGTCATGCAGATCAAGAAGACAGCCTGGTCCAGGTCGCCGGCCGCAACCAGTTGAAGAGCCCGGGCCTTGGCCGCCTCTATCTCCGATGCCGGTCCAACCGCTCGCGTGTCGAGGGATCCGCCCGCGTTTTCGGCTACGGGCTTTGTTGATCCAGTCAGATGTCCGGCCCACGCCGCCAAGGCCGATCGCTTTTCCGGCAGATAGGTGTGACGGTCGTAGACGCCGGTGACGGCGGCCCCCTCGCTGGGTGTATGTCCCAAGACCAGACCGACGACGAACCGGGTGACGCCATACCGGCCGGTCAAGGTGGTCGCTCCCGAACGCCGTACGTCATGCGGAGAGCCGACCGCGATCTTTCGGCGGGCGCAGGTGCGCGCAAAGGCCCGCGTGATGGCGTGGGGATCCAGATGCTGGTCAGGCGCCCGTCCGGACGGAAATACAAACGGACTTTTCGGATCGAGCGCGAAAGCCTCCTCGAGAACGGTCAGGCAATCCGGACCGAGGGGCACGACGTGCTGATGCTTCGCCTTGGCGCGCGCCGACGGGATGATCCAGACCTTGGCCGCGAGATCAAACTCTGTCTTGAGGGCGCCGGCGACCTCGTTGCGGCGGGTCAGGGTCAGCATCAGGAGCTGGATCGCCAGCCCCATCACCGGTTCAAGGCGGGCGTGGACCCCGGCGGTCTTCTCGCCCGGAGTTCTCGGCGTGCTGGCCTCCAAGGCCGCCTGCCAGAGCACCCGGAGTGCGGCATCGTCAAACATGCGTTCGCGGGATGTCAGGGCGAGCGGCCGGGCCAGACCGGCGGCGACGTTTGATTCGAGCCTTTCCTCAAGAACGCCGAACCCGAGCACGGCGTGCAGGACACCTCCGATCGAGGCCACGCTCGCCGCCGACAAACCCTTTTCGGTGATCAGGTTTCGCATGAATGCCTTCACGTCGGCGCGCCGGATCTCGGTGAAGTCACGACCGCCCAGCGGACCCTGGATATGGTTTTTCCAGATGCTGCGCTCGTTCTGGATGGTCACCGCCCGCTTCGGCTTTCGCCGGCCGCCGTGCAATCCGACCTCCGCGGCACTCCAGTAGGCTTCGGCGAGCTGGTCGAGCGTGTCTCCGGCCTTCGCCTCCTCGCGCGCCCGGTCTCGCGCTGCAGTCCTCTCGCCGACCGGGTCCAGTCCCTCATGCACCGCGACGCGCATTGTTGCCGCCTTTGCCTTGGCCTCGGCGAGCGAGAGACCGGGATAGAGACCAAGCACCAGACGTCTGCGCTTGCCGCTCTCGGTGAGGTAGCGAAGCTCGAATTGTTTGGATGACGACGGGAAGACCCGAACCCCGAGACCACGAGTTCCGCTGACCTTCTTCTCATAAGCCTTGGCCGCCGGCTTGAGCGCCGCTATCTGCCGGTCTGTGGCAAGCTGAATGGACGTTCCCAAGACACCCTCCGCCTGTTCGCAAATCATGGGACAGGCTGGCCAGACTAGCCTTTCGTGGGGCGCCAGTGGGGCATTTTATGCAGCACTCGTTGAAAACCGCTGAAATGCCAAAAAATCCGACAATCAACGTTTTCAAAATATTACACGAGTTTTGGAATGTAGTGAAACACCCTGAAATGGCTCTTGAGGCGATTCACACCGAGGGGGTCACAGGTTCAATCCCTGTCGCATCCACCATTTTCACCCGCGCGACGATCCGCTCGACGCCGTTCCTTCTGGCGCGCGCCGCCGTTCATCATCATCAGTTCGAGCCGGATCTCGATCAGCCGCAGTTCGATCGATCCGATCGCCAGCAGCAGGACGGAGAGACCCAGCGCCGCCGCCGCGAGGGCAACGACCGGACCCAAGGAGCCCTGTCCCGGCATCTCGCCGGCGACGAGCGTCAGGGCGAGCGCCGCGACGCTGAAAGCCAGGCCGGAAGCGCCCAGCGTCTTCAACAGCGAACGGCGTGGTGCCTCCGGGTTGACACGGGCACCGGGCTTGCGGCGGTCCCGGATGCGCCGTTCGCTGCTGGCGCGACGGTCGGACGGCCCGGCGGGTCCGTCGAGGGTGCGGGCGATACTGTCAGCCTCGACGGACATGGGACCCTCCACGGGGGATCATCGGATCAACCTCGAACTGCCTGTACGCGGTCCGACGCCGGCCGGAACGGGCACCCTTGAGGCATTGTAGTTGGCGTTGATGAACAGCGAGGGCGAACCCTTCAGCTGCAGGCTCTGGGCGACGATGACCGTCCAGGCGCTCTCGCGGGCTA
Organism: uncultured Brevundimonas sp.; assembly: GCF_937870815.1. Classification (GTDB taxonomy): domain Bacteria; phylum Pseudomonadota; class Alphaproteobacteria; order Caulobacterales; family Caulobacteraceae; genus Brevundimonas. The sequence continues at coordinate 728 of NZ_CALMZS010000215.1, read as the reverse complement.
CCTCGGCCCGACCCTCGACGAGCAACTGGGCATTCGGCACATAGATGACGCCCAGCAGGCTTTCGACATGGTCGCTGGAGATGATGAAATCCTGGGTATTGTCCCGGGTCGCCCCCATGACGATGCCGGTGTAGTCGCCTGTCCTGCGACCGCTCAGTCGGACCATGGCGCTGTCCTTGAACTCGAATTTGGAACCCTTGTCGAAGAACAGGACGACGTCGTCTCCTTCCAGACGGGCGTGCTCCTTGACGATGAGATGGCCGCCAAGAAACCAGTGTTCACCGGGCTCCAGAACGACGGTGGCCCGGCCGTATGCTTCCAGACCGCCGCAGTGAACGCCGGGCGAAATGCGACGCAAGCCCGCTCTCAGCTTGAGGGGCTCCAGAAGGGCGCGGGAGGCGCAGCCCAGGGCCGGATCACGGCTTAGGTCCAGGTTCGCGAAGGGGTCGGCGATGGCGGCGGCGCCCGTGCCGGGGCTAGGGCTGATCGACCCGCGGGCCGAGGTCACGGCCTGGACCGCCGCCCCCTTGATCGATCCGCCCTCGACATCAATGTCCCGGTTCGAGTGCACCATACAGGCCGGCGCAGCCAGCCGCCCTGAATCCTTGATGTTGAGGATTCTCGACCCGCTGTCCCCCGTGGTCAGGACGCACAGCGGCACCATACCGACGGAGGTGGCGGTGGCGTCGCCGACGAAATGCCAGCCGCCGGGGGGCAACATATTAGCG
>NZ_CALMZS010000214.1 GCF_937870815.1 uncultured Brevundimonas sp. | reverse complement strand
CGGGTCTTCAGCGCGAAGTCCAGCGCCGGCTGATAGCCGACCCGGGCCCAGCGCATCACGAAGCTGTCCTTTTCCTCGACCTTGCCGGTGACGAACATGGCGACCGCGGCGGGCACGAAGGTCAGCGACAGGACCAGGGCGGCCGTCAGGGCGATGACCACGGTGATCGCCATCGGGTGGAACATCTTCCCCTCGACGCCGGTCAGGCCGAAGATGGGCACATAGACCAGGGTGATGATCATCACCCCGAACAGCGACGGCCGGATCACCTCGCTGGAGGCCGAGGCCGCCAGATCGAAGCGTTCTTCCCTGGTCAGGATGCGACCGAGGCGATGCTGGGCCTCGCCGAACCGCCGCAGACAGTTTTCGACGATGATGACGGCCCCATCCACGATCAGACCGAAGTCGAGCGCGCCGAGGCTCATCAGATTGCCCGAGGTGCCGGTCCGCACCATGCCGGTGATGGTCATGAGCATGGTGACCGGAATGACCGCCGCCGTGATCAAAGCCGCCCGGATGTTGCCCAGCAGCAGGAACAGCACGACGACGACCAGCAGGGCGCCTTCCAGCAGGTTCTTCTCGACCGTGTGGATGGCGCGCTCGACCAGGTCCGTCCGGTCATAGACCGGCGATGCCGTCACCCCCTCGGGCAGCGCGCGCGCGGCCTCCTCCAGGCTGACGGCGGCGGCCCGGGCCACCACGCGGCTGTTCTCGCCGGCCAGCATCAGGACCGTGGCGAGCACGGTCTCCTTGCCGTTTTCGGTCGCGGCTCCGGTGCGAAGTTCTTCGCCCATGCCCACGTCGGCGACATCGGCGATCCGGATCGGAACCCCGCCCCGCGTGGCGATAACGACATTGCCCAGATCCTCGGTGGTCGAAGCCTGACCCGGCACGCGGATCAGATACTGTTCGCCGTAGCGTTCGACATAGCCGGCGCCGACGTTGGCGTTGTTGTTGTCCAGCGCGTCGACCACCTCGGCCATGGTCACGCCGTAAGCGGAGAGACGATCGGGCTGGGGCGTGACGTGGTACTGACGCTCATAGCCGCCGATGGTGTTGACCTCGGTGACGCCCTTGGTGTTTCGCAACTGGGGCCTGATCACCCAGTCCTGCAGGGTTCTCAGATCCTCGGTCGTATAGGGCTGGCCATCCGGGCGACGGGCGTTCGGCGCGGCGTCGATCGTATACATGAAGATCTCGCCCAGGCCCGTGGCGATCGGGCCGAGCTCGGGCGTGACGCCAGGGGGGAGCTGGCCGAGCGCATTCTGCAGCCGCTCGTTGACCAGTTGGCGCGCGAAATAGATGTCGGTGCCGTCCTCGAAGATGACGGTGACCTGGCTCAGCCCGTAGCGCGAGACCGAGCGGGTGTATTGCAGGCCCGGCACGCCCGCCACGGCGGTCTCGACGGGGAACGTGATGCGTTGTTCGGCCTCCAGCGGCGAGTAGCCGGGAGCCTCGGTGTTGATCTGGATCTGGACGTTGGTGATGTCCGGCGTGGCGTCGATCGGCAGGCGCTGGAAACTCCAGACGCCGACCGCGCAGGCCAGAAGGACGAGCGCCATGACGCCCCAGCGGAAGCGGATCGACAGCGCGATGATGCGTTCAAGCATGGTCTGCGCGCCCCCTAGTGGTCATGGCTCGCGCCGGACTTGTCGATGTCCGCGCGAATGAGGAAGGCGCCGTCGACGACGTATTCTGTTCCGGGTTCGAGACCGCCCAGCACCTCGGTCCACTCCGGCGTGCGGCGGCCGAGCTCCAGCATCCGCACCTCATAGGTGTTGCCGACCTTGGCGTAGACGACCTGGAAATCGCGGAACGGCTGGATGGCCTTGGTCTGGACGGCCAACGGCACCTCGCCCTGACCGACCTGGACCGCGCCCCGGACCCCCAGTCCCGGCCGCCAGACGCCGCCCTGGTAGGGCAGCGCGACGTGGGCGACCAGGGTCTGGCTCATGGGGTCGCTGGACGGCAGGACCGCCTCGATGACGCCGAGCGCGCGATGCTCGCCCGCCAGGCTGGTGACCTCGACGCGCTGACCGACCCGGACCCGTTCGGCGTCGCGGGGATAGAGGAAGAACTCGGCGTGCAGCCGGGTCGGGTCGCCGATGGTCAGCATCGGCTCGCCATTGCCGGTGATGGCGCCCGGGTTGACGTTCTTGGCCGTGATCATCCCCGAGATGGGGGCCGTGACGGGATAGGTCTGCAGGCTGTCGCTGGACTCGACGCGCGCCAGCACCTGACCGCGAGAGACCCGTTGGCCCAGCTGGACGTTCATCGCCACCACCCGTCCCGGATAGCGGGCGTGGACCTCGCTCTGTCCCTCCGGCGTGATCTCGACCCGGCCGCTGAGCGGCAGGCTTTCCCCCAGCACCGCCCCGCCGGCTCTCTGGGTCGTGACCCCGCCCGCCCGGGCGGCGTCGGCGGTGATCACTGTGCGGCCCTCATAGGACTGATAGGTCCAGGCCGACCGTTTCCCGGCGCGGGAGGCGTTGACCGCCACGTCGAACGAATGCGGTTCGAACACCACGGCCGGGCTGGTCAGATAGTCGCCTTCCGCCGCGAAGGCGAAGCGGTCGACCCTGGGCCCCAGGCGGGTCAGGGCTATGGTCGCCTGGACCTGGCGCGGGTCCAGCGGCTTGTCCTTCAGATACGGATAGAGGCGGAACAGCGGCTCGGGCCCCTCTTCATAGAGGGTGATCTCCAGCGCAAAATCGCCGTCCCGGAGCAGGCGACCGTTGTGCGGGCCGCGCTCAAAGTCCGCGGCCGCGGCGGCCTCGGCGCCTTCTTCCTTTCCGGCCCCGCCCTGGCCACAGGCGGAAAGGCCCACCGCGAGGGTCAGGAAGGACGCGGCGATGAAACGCCGCAACGGGATGTGACGGATCATGAGCGGGTCTCCAGTCCGAGCAGGGCGGCGTGCGCGCCGGTCAGCCGGTCAAGGCGGGCGCGGTCGATGTGAAACTGTCTGAGTACGGCGACGCGTCGGGCCCTGGTGGCGAGAAGCGCCGTCTGGGCCGCGATGACATCATTGTAGGTGAAGCCCCCGCGCGCGAAGCCTTCGCGAACGAGTTCCACGGCGCGCTCCGCCTGGGGCAGGGTCTCCTGGGCGATGCGCCGGGCCTCGAGCGCCCGGGACGCCAGGAGAACCTGGAGGCGGGCGATCTCGCGCTCGCGTTCCTGCCGCAGCGCCGCCATGTCGGCCGCCAGCACCTCCCTCAGGAGCGCGTCCACATCGTCGATGTCGGGCGGGGCCTCGGACATGGGCGGAAGTGGAACACTGCGGTGCGTCAGAATCGGTCGTAGGGTCCGGTTCCGTCTCCCGTCGGCCGTATTCGACGGGCGCGCGAGGGCGCAATCGGTCGAGGCTCCTGAGGCCCCGACCGACTCTGTCCTTCAGCTGCGTGTCACCCCCTGCGGGCTGAGACCCGGTTGTCGAGCCGGCTGCGCATGCGGGCCAGGCCGTC
>NZ_CALMZS010000213.1 GCF_937870815.1 uncultured Brevundimonas sp. | reverse complement strand
TCTGCGGCGACGGATCCGGCGCATCGAGGGCGAGGAGGCGGGCGGCCGCCCCCCCTCCTGACCGGGCCGCCCGGGGCCCACCCGACCGTCGCGATCGGCCGCCCCTTAAGACCGACTTAAGCTGGGCCTCGTCTTCAGCCCCCGAACGAGCGGGGAACCCTGATGAACTTTGCAGCGCCGCACGCGACCGTCCCGGGTCGGACGCCGTCATGATGGCGGTCATCCGGATCGCCCTGTCGCGTCCGCTCACCTTTGTCGTCATGGCGATTCTCATCGCGCTCGGCGGAATCCTGGCGGCCGTTCGTACGCCGGTCGACATCTTCCCCGACATCCGGGCGCCGGTCATCGCCGTGGCCTGGACCTATGCAGGCCTGCCGCCGCAGGAAATGGCCGGCCGGATCATCACGCCGTTCGAGCGGGCCCTGTCGGCCACGGTCAGCGACGTCGAACACATCGAGAGCCAGTCGATGCCCGGCGTGGGCGTCGTGAAAGTCTACTTCCAGCCCGGGGTCGACATCCGCACCGCCACCGCGCAGCTGACCTCCATTTCCCAGACCATGCTTCGTCAGCTGCCGCCCGGCACCAGTCCGCCCTTCATCGTCAACTACGACGCCTCGACCGTCCCGATCGTGCAGCTCGCCCTTTCGGGCGAGGGACTCACCGAACAACAGCTCTACGACCTCGGCCTCAACCAGGTTCGACCGCAGCTGATCACCGTCCCCGGCGCGGCCGTGCCCTTTCCCTCCGGCGGACGGCAGCGGCAGGTGCAGATCGACCTCGATCCCCAGGCCTTGCGCGCCCGTGGCCTGTCCGCCCAGGATGTCTCGCTGGCGATCGCGGCCCAGAACCAGATCAATCCGGCGGGTTTCGCCAAGATCGGCGAGTTCCAGTACAACATCAAGCTCAACAACGCGCCCGGTTCGATCGAGGCGCTGAACGATCTGCCCGTGAAAGTGGTCGACGGGGCGACCATCTATATCCGCGACGTCGCCAACGTCCGCGACGGAAGCGCGCCCCAGACCAACGTCGTTCACGTCAACGGTCAGCGCTCGGCCCTGATGACGGTCCTGCGCGGCGGGTCCGCCTCGACCCTGTCCATCATCGAAGGGATCAAGGCGAAGATTCCCCAGATCGCGGCGGGGCTCCCCGCCGCCCTCACCATAGAGGCGATCGGCGACCAGTCCGTCTTTGTCCGGGGGGCGCTCGAAGCCGTGGTCATCGAAGGGGTGATCGCCGCGGCGCTGACCTCGCTGATGATCCTTCTCTTCCTCGGATCCTGGAGATCGACGGCGATCATCGCGCTGTCGATACCACTTGCCGTGCTGGCCGCCATCGCCGCCCTGTCCGCCAGCGGACAGACGCTGAACATCATGACCCTGGGCGGACTGGCCCTGGCCATCGGCATTCTGGTCGACGACGCCACAGTCACCATCGAGAACATCAACTGGCATCTGGAGCGAGGCAAGAGCGTCCGCGACGCCATCCTCGACGGCGCGGCCCAGATCGTGACGCCCGCCTTCGTCTCCCTGCTGTGCATCTGCATCGTCTTCGTCCCCATGCTTCTGCTGCCTGGGGTGTCGGGCTACCTGTTCGTGCCGATGGCGCTGGCGGTGGTGTTCGCCCTGATCGCTTCCTTCGTGTTGTCCCGAACCCTGGTGCCGACCCTGGCCATGTATCTGCTTCGGCCCCACCGGCCCGGCCAGGACATCCACGCCGCCGGCGGACCGCAGTCCGCCAACCCCCTCGTGCGCCTCCAGCGCGCGTTCGAAGCCCGGTTCGAGCGGACGCGGATGGCCTATGGCCGGCTCCTCGGCCGGACCCTCGCGGGCCGACGGGTTTTCATTCCGGTGTTCCTCGCCCTGGTGCTGGCGTCATTCGCCCTTACGCCATGGCTTGGGCGCGACTTCTTCCCGAGCGTCGATTCCGGGCAGATCGCACTCCACGTCCGCGCGCCCGCAGGCACCCGGATCGAGGAGACAGCGGTCGTGATGGACCGCGTCCAGCAGCGCATTCGCCAGCTTATTCCCGATGCCGAACTCAGCTCCATCGTGGACAATATCGGCCTGTCCGGCGCGCCGTTGAACACGGTCTACAACAACAGCGGCACGGTCGGCCCGAGCGAAGGCGACATTCTCATCGCCCTGGAAGAAAAGCACAGTCCGACCGAGCGCCACGTCGAGCGGCTCCGGGAGGCCTTGCCCAAGAGTTTTCCAGGCCTTGGCTTCGCCTTTCTGCCGGCCGACATCACCTCCCAGATCCTGAATTTCGGCTCTCCGGCGCCGATCGACATCCAGATCAGCGGACGCGATCTGGCGGGCAACGCCGCCTATGCGGAGACGCTGCTCCGTCGGCTCCGCACCGTTCCCGGTCTGGCCGACGCCCGCATCCAGCAGTCCGCCCGCTATCCACAGTTGAACATCGACGTCGATCGCGCCCGCATCGCCCAATACGGACTTACCGAACGCGACGTCACCGTCAGTCTCGGCAACGCCCTCGCCGGCACCTCGCAGACGGCCCCGGTGTTTTTCCTCAATCCGGAAAACGGAGTCTCCTACCCGGTCGTGGCCCAGGTGCCCGAGCACCGGATCGGCTCGGTAGAGGACCTGCAATCCCTCCCGGTGACCGGCGCGGGCGGAGCGGCCGCGCAGACGTTGGGCGGATTGAGCGACCTGCGGCGAACCGGCACGGCCTCGGTGATCAGCCATTACGACATCCAGCCGACGATCAATATTTTCGCCGCCGCCCACGGGCGGGACCTGGGCGCGGTGGCCCAGGACGTGACGGCCGCGATCAAGGACCTCGAGCCGAACCAGCCGAAAGGCGCGAAGGTCACCGTGCGCGGCCAGTACGCCACGATGAATGCGGCGTTCGCGGGCCTGACGCTGGGGATGATCGGCGCGGTTCTGCTGATCTATCTGGTGCTGGTGGTCAATTTCCAGAGTTGGGCCGATCCCCTTGTGATCGTCTCGGCCCTGCCCGGCGCCCTGGCCGGCATCGTCTGGATCCTGTTCGTCACCGGCACGACCCTCTCGGTGCCCGCCCTGACCGGCGCGATCATGTGCCTGGGCGTCTCGACGGCCAATTCGATCCTGATCGTCAGCTTCGCCCGCGAACGCCTGGCCGTCCTCGGCGACGCCAGCCAAGCCGCGCTGGAGGCCGGGCTGGTCCGGTTCCGGCCGGTGCTCATGACCGCCCTGGCCATGATCATCGGCATGGCGCCGATGGCCCTCGGAATCGGCGAGGGCGGCGAACAGAATGCGCCGCTCGGACGGGCGGTCATCGGCGGGCTGATCCTGGCCACCGCCGCCACGCTGTTCCTGGTGCCGGCCATCTTCAGCTTCGTCCACCGTGGCGCCGGTCAGCGCTCCTCAGCAGGGAAGGCAGATGTCGCCCATGTTCAGTAAAGTTCGCGGGGCCGGGCTGAAGCCCGCGCTCACGGTCGGCGCCCTTGGCGCGGTCGCGATCATCGCCTGGGGGACGTGGGCGCGCGAGGCGAACGACGACGCGCTGGCCGATGTCTCACGCGAGGCGGCGATTCCCACCGTCCGGCTGATCCGGGCGGCCCCCGCCGAGGCCGGGGGCAAGCTGGTCCTGTCCGCGGAGATCCAGGCCTGGAACACCGCTGACATCCACGCGCGCACCAACGGCTATGTCGATCGCTGGCTGGTCGATATCGGCGACGCGGTGCGGGAGGGGCAAATCCTGGCCGTGCTGGACGCGCCGGAACTCGACCTCCAGCTCGCACAGGCGCGCGCCCAGCACCAGACGGCCCTGGCCGACCTGGCCCTCGCCCGCGCCACCGCCGACCGCTGGAGCGCCCTGCTGGAGCGAGACGCCGTCTCGCGTCAGGCCGCAGAAGAGAAGGCCGGGGCCCTGGCCGCCAGCGCGGCCGTCGCCGACGCCGCCCGGGCCAATGTCCAACGACTGGCCGCGCTGCGAGGTTTCACGCGGCTGGCCGCCCCGTTCGATGGGGTCGTGACCAGCCGTTCGGCTGAAGTCGGGGCCCTGGTGACGGCGGGCGTGGCCACGACGCCGCTGTTCACGATAGCCGACACGCGCCGGATGCGCGTCCAGGTCCGCGTGCCGCAATCGGCGTCGGCCGACATCCGGCCCGGCATGCAGGCCGAGCTGCGGCTGCCCGAGGCGCCCGGCGAGACCTTTTCGGCGCGGGTGACCCGCAGCGCCCAGGCGGTCGACGGACGCTCGGGCACGATGCTGGTGGAACTCCAGGCCGATAACCCGCAGCGGCGACTGAAACCCGGAAGCTACGCCGAGGTGGCCTTCCCCGTGACCGGCGGCGGCGGCGTCGTCATCCCGGCGAGCGCCTTGATCCTGGGCCGCGACGGCCCGCGCGTCGCTTCGGTCGATTCCAGCGGCCGGGCGTCTCTCACCCCGGTCCGGCTGGGTCGCGACCATGGTCGCACGGTCGAGATCCTCGACGGAGTGCGACCGGGAACCCGGCTCATCAACGCCCCGCCCGACGCCCTCGCCGAGGGCGATCCGGTGAGGATCCAGCAACAACCGCCCCAAGGCCGCACCCATGCGCAGGATTAGGCCGGCGTGGCCGCTCCTGTTCGCGGCGCTTTCGGGATGCGCCCTGGCCCCGCCGTTTGAACGGCCGGTCATCCGGACGCCCGCCGCCTACAAGGCTTCGCCGGACGGGCCGGACGGACAGGCCCCCGGGCCTGCCTGGACCGTGGCGACACCCGGCGACGCCGTCCGGCGAGACGGCTGGTGGAGCGTGTTTCAGGACCCGGCGCTCGATGCGCTGCTGGCCGAACTGGATCACGCGAGCCCGACGCTGGCGGCGGCCCTGGCCAGATATGATCAGGCCCGGGCGGTCGCAGGTCTCGAGTCCGCTGGTCTGCACCCGCGTCTCACCCTCACCGGCAGGGCCGAACGCCACCAGTCGTCGCAGACCAGCGCAGGCGCTCAGACGTCGACAGACCCCGAGGATCGATTCTTCCTGGGCGCCGCGCTCGGCTATGAGCTCGACCTCTGGGGCCGGGTCCGCAACGCCGTGGAAGCCCGCCACGCCGACGCAGAGGCCAGCCAGGCGGATATGGTCAATGTCCGGCTGAGCCTGCAGACCGCCCTGGCCGACGCCTATTTCCGGCTTCGCGGGCTGGACTCGGAATTGGCGCTGCTGGATCAGACGGTGACGGCCTACCGCCGGGCGCAGGCGCTCACACAGACGCGGCATGAGGTCGGGCTGGCTTCCGGCCTGGACGCGGGGCGGGCCGAGACTCAACTCGCCGGCGCGCAGGCGCGCCGCGTCGACGTCCGTCGCCGTCGCGCCGGGATCGAAAACCAGATCGCGGCGCTGGTGGGCGAGGTTGCTTCGGACTTCACCCTGCCCCCGTCGAACAGCCGACCGCCGCCGCCCCATATCCCCAGCGGCGTTCCTTCGGAGCTGTTGCAACGGCGGCCCGACATCGCCGCCGCCGAACGGCGCATGGCGGCCGCCAACGCCCGGATAGGTGTGGCGCGCGCCGCCTATTTCCCGGTCCTCAACATCGGTGCGGCCGGGGGACGTCAAACAACCCGGGGCGCACTGTTTTCGGCGCCCGCCGGCTTCTGGAGCCTGGGCCCTCTTTCAGCGACGATCCCGCTGTGGGACGGCGGCGCCCGAAAGGCCGAGGTCGCGGCCAGCCGGGCCGGTCACGCGGAACTTTCGGCGGCCTATCGCGGCACGGTCCTCGAGGCGTTTCGCGAGGTCGAGGACGCCATGACGGCGGCGCGGGATCTGGCGGAGCAAGCCGTCCAGCAACATCGCGCCGCGGACGCGGCCCGGCGAACCGAGGCGCTGGCGCTGGTGCTCTACGAGGAAGGCGCGAGCGACTTCCTCGATGTCGTGACGGCGCAGACGGCGGCGCTCGAGAGCGAGCGCGCGGCCCTCGCCGTGGAGACGTCCCGGATGCAGGCCGCGGTGGCCCTGATCCGGGCGCTGGGCGGCGGATACGCCGGCCCGGAGACCCATCGGTCCGGCGACCTCGCGGCGGAGACCCCCTGACCGGGCCGCCTGGGGCTCCGGGCGCGTCGGCGATCCTGGCTCAGCGGCCCGCCGCCGCCGTGGCGGCCGAGCGCGATCGCCCCGGCCGGGCCGGCGCGGTCCGGGCGCGCCGCCTCGGCCCCGGCCGCCGTCAGCGTC
>NZ_CALMZS010000212.1:0-75000 GCF_937870815.1 uncultured Brevundimonas sp. | reverse complement strand
TAAAGAAGAACCTCTCCCTGCAAACCACCCCCGAGGGGGCGGCGGAGGCGGCTCTCCAGGAGGCCGCATCTCCGCGTCAACCGGGCTTTTCAGCCATCCCGCGGATCGAAGGCCGAAGCCTTCAGGCCGCAAAAAACCGTCCGGAAAGCCCGAGAGGCTCGCCTCTGTTTCGCCCGACGATTCGATTGGAGCGCGGAACCTAACCGAAACGCCTTGAGGAAGCAACCCGCTTTCGCGACCTTCTTCCCGGGAGCCCTGGAGGATTTCGTCTCCGCGGCCCCGGCGGCCGGCCCGTTTCCGAGCGAGGCGGCGATATACCCAGCGGCCTTTTGGATCGCAACCCGATTCCCGCGGATTCGCGAACTTTCTCGCCGACTCGCGGTCGCCGGGCCGCGTTCGCCGCCGGGCGGATCAGCCGGCCGCTATATAGGTGCGCAACGATTCCGCTTCCTGGGTGGCCTCGGCGATCTGGCATTTCACCACGTCGCCGATCGAGATCACCCCCGCCAGCCGTCCCTCGCGAAGCACCGGCAGGTGACGGATCCGCCGATCGGTCATCCGGTTCATCAGCACGGCGACGCTCTCGGCCGGCGCGGCGAAAACCACCTCCGCCGTCATATAGTCCGAAACGGGACGGTCGAGCGCCGACTGCCCGGCCTGTGCGACCGCCCGGACCACGTCCCTTTCGGAGAGCACCCCCACCACGCGGTCGGCGTCGCAGACGATCAGGGCCCCGACCCGCCGCCGGTCCAGCTCGGCGCAGGCCGCGGCGAGGGTGAGATCCGGCGCGATGGAAAAGACGGCGTCGCCCTTGTCCTTGAGAATTTCGGCGACCAGCATCGCGGCTCCTCCCTCTCCAACCATAGAGCGCGGCCGCGGACGGGCCGCTGTCAGACGGGAGGGTCGCGCAGATCGGCCGGGGAATCAAATGACCGGCCCCGGGACCCGAGCCGTCGCGCCCACGGGCCGATCAGCAGGGCGCCGGCGACGAAGCCGAAGGCGTGGGCCTCCCACGCCACCCGCGCGCCGACCGCTCCGGGGACCAGGCCGATCGCGCCGAGAGCCGCGTTCACCGTCATGATGACGGCGGCCATCACCAGAAAGCGCCGGTCCGTCAGCGGCCGCAACACGCCGTTCCGCCGTCCCAGCAGCCGGAAGGCGGCGCCCATCAGGCCGAACACCGCCGCCGAGGCCCCGCCCAGCGGATCGGCGCTGTCGGGATGAACCAGGGCGTAGCCGACGGCCCCCGCCAGGCCGGTCAATATATAGAAGGCCAGGAAACCCGGGACTCCGCGCGCGCCCGGCATCAGGCGCGCGACGGGCGGCCCGAAGGCCAGCGCCGCCGTGGCGTTCATGGCCACATGTCCGAGCCCCGCGTGGATGAACATGGAGGTGAACAGGCCGGGCCAACCGTCGCCCCGCCAGAGCCAGGCCGGCCGGAACGCCAGCGACAGGCCGCCATCGGCCAGGCCGGTCTGCAGCCAGAACAGAACCGGAAGGGAGGCCGCCAGCAGCACCGCCACCGGCGGGGCGGTGAAGATCGGTTCGGGGGACGACTGATTGGTCAGGATCGGCTCCGGGTCAAACAAGGGTTCCACGCCTTAGCGTGGAGGATGGCAAGCGGTTCTTAATAACCATGATCCACATTGGCACACGGGTCGGGTAACCGCCCGTCGACCATGCCGCCTGTGGAGGTTCCTCGTGACCATCCGGCCCAAGGCCATTCCCGTCCTCGCCTGCATGGCGGGCCTCGCCCTGCCGGCGGCCGCCGCGGCCCAGTCCGCGGGCTCGTCCGGGCTGGGCGCCTATCAGGCCGGCTACGGCGGGGCCCGCTACACCACGGCCCGCCCCCAGACCGGCTCGACCCGCGACCAGAACGGCAACCGCCTGATCATAAACGGCATCATCCAGGCCGGGGCGAGCAGCTATTCCAGCACCACCGGCGGCGTCTCGTCCAGCTTCTCCGGCGTGGGCGGCGCCGACGGCTCGGCCATCGCCGGTTCGACCGCCATCGGCAACAGCCTCAATGTGGTGGTCCAGGGCGACCACAACACCGTCATCGTCAATTCCACCCAGACCAACACCGGCGCGGTCAGCGCCGGAACCAGCCTGAACGGCAGGCCGGGGGTTCCATGATGCGCGGCCCGCTCGCCCGCCGGCTGAGAACGGCCGCCGCCGCCGCCGCGATCGCCGCCCTCCTCGGGGGGTGCATCTCCGCCTCGGCCGGGCCCCAGGGCCTGTACGCCACGCCCATCGGCGACGCGCCGGTGACGGCCAATCCGACCCCCTACTCCGCCGCGCTCTACTGCATGGCCGACTACGCCCGCCGCTACAGCCTGCCGTCGCCGCGCATCGCCGTGGGCCGGATCGCCGACTACACCGGCACGGTGTCGGCCGACGGCGGCCGCCAGGTCACCGGCGGGGCCTCGCTGATGGCCATGACCGCCCTGGCCAAGTCGGGCGCGCGGATCGTCGAGCGCTACGACACCTCGGTCTCCGAGATGGAGCTGCGCTACGCCAACAACCGGCTGATCGGCGATCAGGGCCCGGGCGGGGTCGACGACGTCCAGTACCGGCGCATCCTCGCCGGATCGGTGCCCGGCACCGACTTCTATCTCATCGGCGGCGTCACCGAGGTGAACTACAATATCCGCTCCGGCGGGTTCGACATGGCCGCGGGCCAGGCCTCGACCGACACCCCGCTGTCGACCGCCTTCGCCGGCAAGGCCTTCGTGATGAACATCGCCATCGACCTGCGCCTGGTACAGACCACCACGCTCGAGGTCGTCGACGTGGTCTCCTACCAGAAGCAGATCATCGGGCGGGAGATCTCCGCCGGGGTGTTCGACTTCCTGAACGGCAATGTGTTCGACATTTCGGCCGGCGAAGGCGGGCTCGAGCCGGTGCAGCTGGCGGTGCGCGCCCTGATCGAGCGGGCCACCGTCGAATTCATGGCCAACCTGTACGGCGCGCCCGGCCCGGATGTCTGCCTGTCCGCGGGCCCCGATCCGCTGGGCGGCGCCACCGGCCCCACCGGCGGCTACTATCCAGCCTACGCCAACACGGGAACGAACAATGGCGAAACCCGCGCGGACCCGTCTCGCTGGCACGATCGCCGCGACGGCGCTGTGCGTCGCAGCCGCTACTGAGCTCGCCGCACAGACTCCGCCCGGGGGCGGAGCCGTCGTCCTCAACGAACAGCTTCAGCTGGGCGATGTCTTCTCGCACCAGACGCTGAACGTCGTCGACGCCCAGGAACAGGTCACCGTCAGCACCTCGGCCCAGGGCAACAGCGCCTCGGGCGCGGTCGAGAACGACTCCATCACCGTCCAGTCCGATCAGGACATGCGCGGCGACGCGGTCGCGACCACCGATATGACCCTCGGCGGCGACACCTGGGGCGTCGTCAGCGCCACCACCCAGGCCGGCGGCAACTATCTGGCGGTCAGCGCCTATGACGCCGATCTGACCGTCGACGCCACCCAGTCCAACACCGGCGGCCTGGTCAGCGCGACCTCGCGACTGGGCGACGACGACGCCCGCCTGCTCGGCGGCGCCTATATCAACGCCTCGGCCATCTCGAACACGGTCGCCATGTATGGCGAAGGCTCATCGGTCGGCGGGACCATCGACCAGTCGTCCTCGGCGACGGTGCGCGCCTACAACCGCATCGAGACGCAATACATCCCCGCCGAGGCGGTCATCGACAGCCAGGCCATCGTCAACGCGGTGCAGGTGACCAGCGGCCAGACCTCGGGCCAGAACCTGGCCATCGTCCAGACCTCGACCGGCGATTTCGTCGAGGCCGAATCGAGCGCCAACTCGGGCAACGCCTGGGATCTGGCCGGCCGCGCCCGCGCCACGGCCAACCAGGCGGTGCTCTATAACGAGGGCGGGTCGGTCGTCGCGGATTCGACCCAGGATAACACCGCCTTCGTCCGCGCCGCGGCGACCACCACCGCCTACGACTACGGCCGGGCCGAGGCCCATGCCCGCGGCGCGGCCAACGAGCTGTCGGTCGGCGACAACGACATCTATGTCGAGATCGACAACAGCCAGTTCAACTCGGGCGGGGTCGAAGTGACGGCCACCTTCTCGGGCACGAACGGCTATGACGTCTATGTCGGCGCCGACGCGGTCGGCAACAGCGTCACCGGCTACGCCTGCTCGGACTGCCAAGGCTACCTCGAGGCCCGCAACAGCCAGACCAACGCCGCGGACGTCTCGGCCACGGCCGACACCACCGTCGCGGGCTCGACCCGGGCGGTGATCACCGGCGCCCACGCGGTCGGCAATTCGGCGACCTTCTACGTTTCGCGGCCGCGTTGACGACCTTGGCGCGCGGACGCGGCACGAAAAAAGGCCCCGGTCCGTAGCGGATCGGGGCCAGTCGCTTCTCAGGACGTCGACACGGGCCGACCCGCGCACGGTATCGTCGGCCGGATGACGCCAGGCTGAACGCGGTGTCCGGCCCCTCTCAGAAAACCCGTCCGCCGACGCCGCCGTCGAGCGTGAGGCTGGCCCCCGACACGGCCACCCCGGCCTGCTCGACCACCTCTTCGCGGTATTCCGTGTAGGTCTCTTCCCGGACCATGGTCAGGATCTTCACCCCGGCCCCGTAGCGGCGCAGCAGGGAGCGCTCGTTGCACTCGCGTTCGGCCCTCTGCGGCCGGCACTCGACCTGACCGCCGCGGCCGTGCCACAGGGCCTCGCCCTTGCGGCAGTTCACCGTCTCGCCGCGCTCGAAGTCGACGTCGCCCGCGTATTCGGCCCAGGTGTACTGCAGCCAGGCGCCGGCCAGGCAGCGGTACAGTTCCCCTTCGTAGTCGGCGTGGACCTCCCGGTCGGGGCGCACCTGCGAGGCCGGGTGGGGCACGTTCCGGTCGTCGATGCAGAAGGCGCGGATGACCACCCGCTTCTCCCACCGGCGGCGCGCCTCATAGGGCACGCGGATGACCTGGTGCACGCGGGCGCCCTCGACGGTCAGGCCGTTGATCGTGGTCGGATAGGGCTGGTCGACGGTCACATAGGCCGAGCCGCCGCCCGAGACGAAGACGCCGCCCCCCGCGCGCGCGTTCAGGCCGACCCGGCCGCGCGCGGCCGCCTCGGCGCTGGCGTTGGCGTTGATGTTCACATTGACGTTGACGTCGCCGCCGCCCCCGCCGCCGCAGCAGGGTGGCGGAGGCGGCTGTTCGCAGCACGGCGGCGGCGGCGGCGGCGGAGGCGGCGGCGGCGGCGGCTCGCAGCATGGCGGCGGCGGCGGCGGGCAGACCGGCCCGCATTGCGCCGCGGCGGCCCCGGCGACCGCCGTCACGACGACGAAGGTCGCCACGCCCGGCGTCCAATTCATGATCCGCACCCGCATGGGCCGACCTCCCGGTCAATTCTTCACGACCCGCGCAGGACGCGGGCCCGTTCCAGCCTGCATCTGAACCGCAAAAGCCTTTCGTTTCCGTTGCGTTTTGTCCGGCCCGCTCCTTGCGCCGGCCGGCCCAGAGGCCGAGACGATGTTTCACCCTGACACGCAGTTCCTGATCGACCACTGGACCTCGCTGGCGCGCCGGCCGGCGTCGCGCGGCGGCATTCCCGCCCGCGCCGCCGTCGAGCCCGACCTGCTTGGCCTGCGCCTGCCGCGCGCCTTCATGGCCCGACGCGCCGGCGACGACGCCGTCATCCGCCTGGCCGGCGGCTGGATCGAGGCCTTCCACGGCCGCCGCCTCGCCGAGCGCACGCTGCTGTCGCTGTGGCGCCCGGCCTCGCGTCCGCTGGTCTCCACCGCCCTGATCCAGACCGTCCGCGAAGGCCGCCCGGTCGTCATCGTCGCCACGGCCGGCGGCGGCGCGGCCCAGATCGAGGTCGCCCTGCTGCCCCTGCGCGGCCCCTCCGGCGAACCGGACCGGCTGCTGGGCCTCTATGCGCCCGCCGCCACCCTGACGCTGGCGACCGACGAACCCCGGCAGCTCACCGCCCGGGTGTCGGTCGGCGTGGGCCCCGCCACCCGCGCCCCGCTCAGCCTCGCGGCGGTGCATGGGCGACGGATCGCCTGACCGGGCGGATCAGGCGGGCCGGAAGCCGGCCGCGTAGCGCTTCCAGTTCTGCACATAGTGGGCCGCCGACATCTTCAGGGCCTCGATCTGTGCCGGCTCCAGCTGTCGCACCACCCTGCCCGGCTGGCCCATCACCAGGGAGCCGTCGGGGATCTCCTTGCCCTCGGTGATCAGGGTGTTGGCGCCGATCAGGCAATTCCTCCCTATCCTGGCCCGGCCCAGCACCACGGCCCCGATGCCGATCAGGCTGTTGTCGCCGATCTCGCAGCTGTGGAGCATGACCATATGGCCGACGGTGACCCCGTCGCCGATGGTCAGCGGCGCGCCCGGGTCGGAATGCAGCACGCTGCCGTCCTGGATGTTGGTGTCTCGCCCGATCGTGATCGGATCATTGTCGCCGCGCACCACCGCCCCGAACCAGATGCTGGCCCCCGGCCCGAGAATCACGTCTCCTACGACGGTGGCCGTCGGTGCAATCCAGTATTCGCCCTCCGGTGGAAGCTGCGGTTTCTTGTCGTCAAGACTGTAAACATTCATCAGGATGCCGCCATTTCTGAACAAATCGAGGGGTTTAAGCTCTCGTAAACCACGCTAGCATCATAGTGTAGATGCGATTCGAGGCCGCCATTTCGGCCCCGGATCCGAAGCCGGATCAACCCCGGTCCGGCCAGACCAGGAGATCGCGCGTGACGCGTTCCGGTCGGCGGGCGTTCCCGCTGGAAGTTGGCCCTTCCTCCGACCCGGGCGGGTGCGTCGCATCCTCCGTCCCCCACCTCCCCCTGTTCGTTCGAGGCGATGCTTTGTCGGCATCGCCTTTTTTCATGCCCTGGAGGCGTCGATGACCAAGCGTGCGGCAATCAAGCGTCAGACCCGCGAGACATCCCGTGAACACGGGGTTCTGGATTCGCGACAGTTCATGGAGGACGCCAAGGTGCGGCGCCTTCCCACCCACGCCGGCTGGTCGCCCTATCCTTCAAACGACGACCGCGATCAGGCTTACCTGAAGACGCTGAAGCCGAAATCCGAAGGCCAGGCCGAGCTGATGACGGCCATCGACCACCACAACATGGTGCTGGCGCTCGGGCCCGCAGGCACCGGCAAGACCTATCTGGCCGTGGCCAAGGCGGTCGAGGCGCTCGAGGCCGGCAAGATCGGGCGGATCGTGCTGTCGCGTCCGGCCGTCGAGGCCGGGGAGTCGATCGGCTTCCTGCCCGGCGACATGGAGGACAAGCTGGCCCCCTATCTGCGCCCGCTCTACGACGCCCTGTCGGACCGGCTGTCGATGAAGCGGGTCAAGGCGCTGATGGCCGAGGGGCTGATCGAGATCGCCCCGATCGGCTATATGCGCGGCCGCACCCTGAACAACGCCTTCATCGTCGTCGACGAGGCCCAGAACTGCACCTACGTCCAGCTCAAGATGCTGCTGACCCGGCTGGGCTGGCATTCGACCATGGTGGTCACCGGCGACCCCCAGCAGTCGGACCTGCTGCCCGGCATCTCCGGCCTGTCCGACATCGCCGAACGTCTCGCCCCGGTGCCGAACATCGCCGTGGTGCGCCTGGCCGAGCAGGACATCGTCCGCCATCCGCTGGTGGCGAGCATGATCGGGGTGCTCTGACGTCCGGGGGGATCAGGTCGTCGCGGCGCGCCCGCGACGACCGCCGCCGGTTCGGGATCGACGGTCCGGCGCCGCCCGGCGGCGCGACGATTGCCCCTTCGCGCCCGGCGCGGGGGCTGCTAACCGGGTTGGCCCAACTTTCAGCGACCCGAATGAAAATCCCACGCATCGCCCTGGCCGCCTACGGCTTCGCCATTCTCATCGTCATCGTCGACCAGCTGACCAAGGCCTGGGTTCTGGAAGGGCTCGGCCTGCGTTTTGAAGGCCAGTCGCATCCGATACTCGATCCGGTCCTCAACATCACCCTGGTCCACAATCAGGGGGTCAGCTTCGGCCTGTTCGGCGACGGTTCGGCTCGATGGCTGCTGAGCGTGTTCTCGGCCGCCGTCGCCGTCGTCCTCGGCTGGTGGGCGCTGAGGGCGGATCGCCGGCTGCTGATCACCGCCATCGGCCTGATCATGGGCGGCGCGGTCGGGAATGTGATCGACCGGATTCGCTTCGGCTTCGTCGTCGATTTCCTCGACTTTTCCGGCACGGGCGTTTTCCCCTGGGTGTTCAACGTCGCCGACAGCGCGATCACCATCGGGGTGATCCTGCTGATCCTCGACAGCCTGCTGTCCGAGCGCGCCGCCAAGGTTGGCGTCGCCGCCGAAAAGTCGTAATCAGCCGCTTCCTTCCAAGGTTTACGCGCGCGCCGGTCCGGCGCGCCCAGCCGAGATTGACCATGCGCCTCACCCGCACCGCCGTCCTGACTCTCGCCGCTTCGGCTCTCGTGCTCGGGGGATGCAACTCCATGCGCAACAGCATCGGCCTGGCCAAGGTCACCCCCGACGAGTTTCTGACCGTCTCGACCGCGCCCCTGACCGTGCCGCCCGAATACGGCCTGCGCCCGCCGTCGCCCGGCCAGCCGAGGCCGCAGGAGCTGGCCCCGGAGTCCGCCGCCCGCCAGATCCTGCTGGGCCAGCGCCAGGCCGTGACCCGCTCGCCCGGGGAACAGATCCTGGTCGCCCAGGCCGGGGGCGACCGCGCCGACCCCCTGGCCCGCTATGTGGTCGACGACGAGTTCGGCGATCTGGCCCACAAGGAAGAGGGCTTCGCCAACCGCATCCTGTTCTGGCGCCGCGACGACGCCGCCTCCCAGGCGCCGACCGCCAGCCAGACCGCCGACGGGGCGGTGACCATCGACGCCGCCACCGAACACGCCCGGCTCCAGGCCCTGACCGGCGGCCGCGCCGGCATCGTGATCGCGCCGCGCCGCGACGCCGGCTTCAAGCTCCCGGGCCTCTAGAGCGAAGATCTGGGTTTGGACGCGATCGCGTCCAAACCGATTTCTCTCCAGGCCCCGGTCAGGCCTTCGCCGCCCCGGCCCTGAGCCCGCGCTCGGCCAGCGCCACCAGCCCCACCCCGACGATGCTCAGGGCGGCGCCGGTGAGGATTTGCGGGGTCAGCACGTCGCCCATCCACGCCCATCCGATCAGGATGGAGACCACCGGCGTGGCCAGCAGATAGGGCGTCACCCGGCCCGCCTCGCGCCGCTGGACCAGCCAGAACACCAGCGTGGTCGCCAGCACCGACGAGACCAGACCGGCCCAGACGACACAGGCCCAGATCAGGGGCGTCGCCGCCCGCATGGCCTCGACCTGGCCCCGCTCGAACACGGCCGAGGCCAGGCCCAGGCTGGGCAGGGCGGTCAGCGCCAGCACCCCCTGCATCTTGAGCGGCGGAATCGAGGTGGTCCGACGCGCGACCACCGTCGTCACGGCCCAGGCGGCGCTGGCGGCCGCGCCGACCAGGATCGCCTTCCAGTCGGCGATCGCGTGCGCGTCCAGCGTCATCCACGCCACCCCGGCGAACGCCACCCCCATGCCGACCAGGGCGTAGCGCGAGATCCTCTCCCGCAGCAGCAGGAAGGCGAACAGGGCCGTGAACGGCACCCACAGCTGGGTCGCCACCGCGACCGGGCTGACATCCTGCGCCAGCCAGAAGGCGAGATAGATCAGGCCGTAGTGGATCGGCCCGCCCACGCCGGTGATGATCAGCAGACTCTTCCAGTTCGGAAAGGGCGGGCGCACGAACGGAACCAGGCAGGCCGCCGCGAGGCCGAAGCGCAGGGCGGCGACCAGAAGCGGCGGCAGGGTCTCGGTGGCCAGTTTGGCGGCGGCGTTGTTGACCCCCCAGATCACCACCACCGCGACGATGGCGGCGACCTCGACCACGGAGAGCGGGCTGTGCGGCTTGGCGGGGATGATCACAGGCCGCCTATGGCAGGGGCCGGGACGATCCGCCCGTCAAGGTCGGTAACGGAGGATTTCGCCTTTCGCGGCGCACGGTCGTCACCCCGACTCGCGATCAGAACGGGATGTCGTCGTTCAGGTCGTAGCTTTCCTTGGGGCCGCTCGGCTTGTTGGCGCCGCCGGTCGAGAAGCCGGACGCATAGTCGTCATCGCCGCCCCGCGAGGCGCCGCCGCCATCGCCGCGCCCGCCGAGCATGGTCAGTTCGCCGCGGAATTTCTGCAGCACGATCTCGGTGGAGTATTTCTCGACCCCGTTCTGCTCGTATTTGCGGGTCTGCAGCGAGCCCTCGACATAAACGGTCGAACCCTTCTTCAGATAGTTCTCGGCCACCTTGACGATGTTCTCGTTGAAGATGACCACCCGGTGCCATTCGGTCTTTTCCTTGCGCTCGCCGGTGGCCTTGTCGCGCCACTGCTCCGAGGTGGCCAGCGACAGATTGGCCACCCGCTCGCCCGAATTGAGGGTGCGGATTTCCGGGTCCTTGCCCAGATTGCCGACCAGAATGACCTTGTTGACGCTGCCAGCCATCGCCGAATCCTTTTCTTGGGCCAGACATGCTGCGCATCGGCCGGTTGATCTCGTGGTCCCAATCTAGCCGATCGCGGACCGATGTTCCAGTTTTGTTCGCTAGCGCCCCGGAGCCGGGGCCGGCTCCGGCGGCGCCGCGACGCCGATCGGGCGACCGGTCTCGTCCCGCGTGATCGCGCCGGGCACCGCCAGGCGGCCGTCCCCGGTGCGGGCCATGAGGATGAAGCGCGAGCCGTCGAGGGTCTTGCCGATCCAGACGCCTTCCTGGTCGAGGAAGATGTACTGGCCCTGGTAGGCGCCGATGATCTCCTGGCGGCTGCCGCCCTGGCGCAGGAAGCGCAGCCTCATCTCTTCCAGCCGGGCCGCGCAATGCTCGATCTGCGGCTGGTTGTCGGCCAGCTTGTTGAACACCGACGGTTCGTCCGCTCCGCCGGCCTCGACGGCGAAGCAGACGCCCGGCTCATACGGGGCCTCGTCGCCTCCGCCGCAGGCGGCGAGAGCCAGGGCCGCGAGTCCGGGGGCCAGGATGTGAGGGGTGCGGGTCATCAACGAAGGTCCGGGAACTGGCAGGCGCGGTCCTGTTCAGCCAGGGTGCGGAACCGACTGTTGTCGGGGGACTGCTCGACCCGCCTCGGCACCAGCCGCAGGGTCGTATTGCCCCAGCGGCCGTAGAGGGCGTCGCCCGGCCGGACGCAGACGCCAGCGTAGAGCGCCTGCACGCAGGCGGAAAGGCTCATGTTGGCCGAGACGGCGCGCCAGTCGGAGCCGGTATGGCGCAGGCATTGCGCCCCCGCGGCGGCCTGGAGCGGCGGCGTTTCGGCCCGGTCGGGCTCCAGCGCACCGGGAGCCGGCGCGGGTTCGCCGGCGATCACCTCGACGGGCGGTTCGATCACCGGCGCGGCCGGCAGCGCGACCAGGGCCCCGGTCTCGTCGACGCCGACGTCGAGCGCTTCAGTGGCGACGCCGTTGCGTCGCGCGCAGTCGGCCAGCGTCGCCATGCCGACGAACTGTCCGTCCACGTAACAGCGCAGCTCCCGGGTCGTGTTCAACTCCGGCGCATCGGCGACATCGACGGTCAGCCCTCCCTGGGCGGCCGGCGGCGGGCCGGGATCGCGGTCCCGTCCGCCGGAGAAAATCAGCGCGATCACCACGGCGGCCAGCATCGCCAGGCCGGCGCCGATGGCGATAAGGATGCGGTTGTCCTGGGGCATGCAGAGCTCGCGCGGCTGGAGCGCCCAATAACCCCGCCCGCCTAGGGCGCGTCAACGGCCTTCGTCCCGGGCCTCTCCGGTCGCCCCGGCTCCGTCAGCCGCCCAGCCGCGCCAGGGCGGCCTGATAATTGGCCAGCTGATTGGTCAGATAGGCCGGAACCGGACCGCCGACGGCGGAGGCGCTGGCCGCGGGATCGAGCGAGCGATAGGCGTCGCGGACGGCCTTCATCGCCGCCTGGATGCGCTCGCCCGCGGTCTTGGCCGCGGCGGCGTCGCCGATCCGCAGGCCGGCGGGCAGATCCAGACCGAAGGTCTTGGGTCCGTCCCCGTCCGCCGCGGCCCCGATGTAGCCTGACGACAGCCCCAGTCCGGCCAGGGCGTCCCGTCCCGTCTCTCCGGACGTCAGGACGGCGCCCGACTTGCCGTCGCGCGCCATGATCGACAGGCGCTGGAACCCGCCGGTGGTGGTGGCGACCTCGCCGTTCCCGCCGGTCACCGAGCCGCCCTCGGAGGCGACCGTGACCTTGAGCTTGCCGTTGGAGGCGATCTCTATCTTGCGCGCCAGGCTGGCCAGCGTGTCCTTGGCGGCGATGGTGACCGGGACCGAACGGCCCCCGTCGGCCGGGCTGACGTAGAACCGGTCGCCCACGCGCAGCGAGGTCGCGTCGATCAGCCGTTTGGAGTCGCTCTGGTCGATGTCGCCCCGGGGCAGGCCCAGGCGATCCAGCACGCTGGCACCGCCGGTCGCCACCGCCAGCGTGAGAGGCCGGGCTTGGTCGCCGTCGCCGGACCAGGTCCGCTCATATTCGACGGCGCCGGTCAGGGGGTCGATGCGCGCCAGATAACCGCGGGCGGGGTCGGCGGCCGCGGCGGCCGGGTCACGATCGGCGACGCCGGTGATCCAGACCTTGCCGTTGTGGACCTTCACGTCGGCGGCGCTGTCTTCGCCGGGGCCGCCGTACCAGGTCGTGCGGTCTCCGGCCGAGGCCGCCAGGTCGGCGGACACCGTCACGACGAAGACGTCCCTCGCGCCCGAATGGGCCGTGGTCACGGCGCCGGCCGAAAGACCGCTGTCGCGGCTCGCGCCGGTCACAATCACCTGGCCGGCCGAGACGGCCACGCCGCTGATCTCGCCGGCGATGGTCCCGAGGTCGCGGGTCGAGGCCAGGGTCGGCGCGCCCGCGGCGTCGAGGGTGAAATGGCGCACGACGGCGCGGCCGTTCTCGACCCCCGCCGTATAGAGGTTCGGACCGTCGATGGTCATGGCGTCGACGCTGTCGTCCCCGGCCGTGCCGAACTGGGTCGTCGCCGTGGCGGCGACGACCAGGCCCGCCGTCGGATAGGGCTCCTCCGCCTTGAAGGCCTGGACGTAGCCATCCCAGCCCCCGACCGCGGCGGCGCCGGTCATGGCCGATCTGGCCCGTCCGCCGACATAGACCGTCCCGTCCG
This sequence comes from uncultured Brevundimonas sp., assembly GCF_937870815.1. Classification (GTDB taxonomy): domain Bacteria; phylum Pseudomonadota; class Alphaproteobacteria; order Caulobacterales; family Caulobacteraceae; genus Brevundimonas. Next base: position 61,852 of record NZ_CALMZS010000212.1, on the reverse strand, counting down.
CGCCGAAGCCGACCGAGGTCGCCTCGTCGGCGGCGCGCGCCCCGCGTCTCTGCGTCCAGAGCTCCTGACCGTCCCCGTCGAAGACCGTGACGAAGCTGTCGGCGACGTCGGCGACCTCGCCGGGCTTTCCGGCGTCCGTGGGGCTGGTGTTGAGCGCGCCGGTCACCGAACCGGCCACGGCGACGTCGCCATTGGCGGCGATGGCGATGGCGTAGCCGTTGGCGGTCGAGGCCGCGCCGAGCGTTCGCGTCGCCACCAGACGCCCCGCCGAATCGTATTTCATCAGGGCCACGTCGCGGATCCCCTTGATCGGCTGGGTTCCGGACCCGGCATCGACGTCGGCCACCATCCACAACGACCCGTCAGGGCCGACGGCGCTGGCCCGGACATCATCCACGCCGGCGGGAAGGGCGTCCTGCGACAGGCGGCCGTCGACCCACCGGGTTTCTCCGATCCCGCCGCCGGCCGGTTGCGCCGCCGCGCCGCCGCCGCCGTGGAATTTCAGCAATTGCGCCGCCCCGTTGGTTCCGGCCGCCTGAACCACATAGACGGCGTCGGACGTATCCGGGGCCGTGAAGCCGACGGTTTCCGTCGATGTCCCGCGAATCGCCAAGGCCCACCGGTCGGGGCCGGCCGGCAGGGTCACGGCCTTGCCGTTGACCTGGATCGTCTTTGGCTCCGCCTTGATCTGCTCGCGCCCGACGCGGGTCTGGAACCCCGCCGCCTCCAGCTTTCCGTTGATGTGGGCGAGCACATTGTCGAGCGTGCGCGGCGTCGCGCCCATGTCGGCGAGGTCGATCGGGGTCGCCGTGGTCTGGGAGCCGCCGCCCCCGACCGGCTGCGTGATGGTGATGTTGAAACGGACGTCCCCCTGGAAGGCGGCGACCACCGAATCGACCGGGCCCTCGTGGATCGGGCCGGTGACCGACCGGGCGCTGTCACGAGGCACCGCGGCCGTGGTCTTGCTGGTCGTCCTGGAGGCGCCCTGGACCAGGCGAACCGACTCGAACTCGGCGGCGGTCAGCCACGATCCGATCTCGCTCAGCCCCGCCGAAAAGCGCTTGCCGAGTTGCGTCAGCTCGAGGCTGCCGATCCCCTTGACCACCGACCGGTTAACCAGGGCGTTGAGCGTATCCAGCCCCTGATAAAGGGCGAACAGCTTGCGATAGTCCGCCGACGCCGTCTTTACGTCCAGCCGGGCCGCGTCCTCATTGATGAATTTCCGTCCCCCGAGGGCCGCCCGGACGAGGGCGTCCGGCTTCGCCGGTTCGACGCCGGTGGACCAGGGCGGCGTCGGCTGTTTGCGGGCAGCCTGTCTCAGGCTCGCAGACGTCGTGGCGTCCATCGCGAGCGGCGCCGTGCCGCCGAAAAGACCGAGAAGATAGCTGTTGTTGATCACGCCGCACTCCCGCCGTCAGTGTGACGGGGCGGGCGTAACGAGGCCTTAACGTCCGCCCACGGAGCGACTCCGAACGCGACTCAGGGAACAATGGCCGCCGGCGATGGTTGGAGCCTCGCCGCTGGAGCAGGAGACGTGCGTCATGTCCGCCTTCGTCGAAACCCTGAGATCGTTGCTCTCCCTGTACGGGTTCGGACCCCGCGCCCCAAGGCGGCGACCGGCTCCGGTCTATATCGGCCGCTCGGGAGCCCGCCGGATCTGAAGTCTAGCCGCCCCGGAACAGCGACAGGATGATCTGCGGCGCCTGGTTGGCGATCGACAGCGACTGGGCGCCGAGCTGCTGCTGAACCTGGAGGGCCTGCAAACGCGCGCTCTCCTTGGCCAGATCGGCGTCGACCAGGTTGCCGATCCCCGACTCCAGCGTATCGACCAGCTTGGAGACGAAGCTGTTGTGCGCCTCGATCTGCTTCGCCTGCGCCCCGATCTCGCCGAGGGCGGCGTTGAGCTGGGTGATGGAGTCGTCGAGGCGGGTCAGGGCCTGGGTCGCGCCGGTGAGGGTCAGCAGGCTGTCCGACGTCGACAGTTCGATGATCGCCCCGCCGAGGCTGAGGTCCTTGACCGACAGGGTGACGAACGAGGTCGCGTCGGCGTTGGCGAGGAAGCGGATGCCCGCGCTGAGCGACCCGTCGAGGATGTTGCCGCCGTCGAAGGTGGCGTTTTCGACGGCCGAGCCGATGGCCCGGAGCAGAGCCTGGAAATCGGCGTTCAGAAGCTCCCGGGACTGGGTCTTCAGCGAGGTGTCCTTCGCCGCGACCACCTTCTCCTTCAGCTGGTTCAGGAGATCGGAGACGGACTCGCCGGCGGAGAGGGCCACATCCGCGATGGAGGTGGCCCGGTCGAGGCTCTGCTTGACGGCGCCGAGCGCGCCGACGTCGGCCCGCTGTTGCTGGGCGATGGCCCAGATGGCGGCGTTGTCCTTGGCGCCCTGCACCTTCAGGCCGGTCGAGATGCGGCCCTGGACGTCGCCGAGACGGTCATTTGTGCGCGACAGGTTCTGCAGTGCGATGGCGGCGGAAGTGTTGGTGTGGACGCTGTTCGTCATCCGACTCGGCCTTTCAGGTTTGGCCAAGGCTAGGAGGATAACCGTGCACACATGGTTAACGGCCGATAACCACGCATTTTAACCGCGCGGATCGCTCCTGCGCGGCGGATGGGGCGGGGTCTCTGGCGCGTCAGGCCCTGGTGTCGATCACCGAGCCGGCGCTGTACCGGGCGGCCTGCATCAGGTCGACGACCTGCTGGCGCGGCAGCTGCTTGACGACCTCGCCGGTGATCCGGTCGAGCGTCTTGTAGATGAAGGACCCGGATTGCGGCCCCTCCTCGATCACCAGGCGGTAGCGGGCGGCGCGTTCGGCCTCCCGCGCGAACCGGGAGTCGTGGAAATCGCCGCTCGCGGTCGATGCGGCGGCGGGCTGGACGGCGACGGCGCCGATCGGATCTATCTTGGCATTGTTCTCCATCTCTCCCTCCGACGATCAGTCGGCGTTGCGCGCTGTGCGGGCGGACGGTCGGGCGGAGCCGCGAGGCCCCGCCCTTCCGGTCGATCCTTAGCGGAACAGTCCGAGCAGGATGGAGGTCGAGGAGTTGGCGATCGACAGCGCCTGCACACCCAGCTGTTGCTTGGTTTGCAGGGACTGCAGCCGGGCGCTTTCCTTGGCCAGGTCGGCGTCGACCAGGTTGCCGACACCGGCTTCGATGGTGTCCTGCAGCTTGCCGACGAAGGTCAGGTGGGTCGAGAACGACTTGGAGCCGGTGCCCAGGCGAGCCAGGGAGGCCGAGACCTTGTCGATCGAAGCGTTGACCAGGCCCAGGGCGGCGGTGGCCTGGGACGCGGTGCCGATGACGGTGGTCGCCGTGACCGTCACATTGGCGCCGCCCAGCGACAGGTTTTCACCCGCCGCTTTGATGGTGGCTCCGGTGGTGTTGGCCAGGGCCTTGTAGCCGCCGGTGCCGGTCGAGTTGTCCAGCAGGTTGACCCCGTTGAACTTGGCGTTCGACACCACGGTGGCGATCTGGTCGCGGATGGCCTTGAAGTCTTCGTTCAGGGCCGACCGAGCCGAGGTCGTCAGGCTGGAGTCGGTGGCCGCGAGGGCCTTTTCCTTCAGCTGGGTGAGCAGGTCGGAGACCGACTCGCCGGCCGAGAGGGCGACGTCCACGGCCGATTGGCCACGGTTCAGACTGTCCTTGACGGCATTCAGGGCGCCGATTTCAGCACGTTGTCCCTGGGCGATGGCCCAGATGGCGCCGTTGTCCTTGGCGGACGACACCTTCAGGCCGGTGTTGATGCGGTTCTGAACCGTGCTGAGTTCGTTGTTCGTAACCTGCAGGTTCTGGAGGGCGATCATCGCGCCCACGTTCGTGTTAACGCTGTTCAGCGCCATGGCACGTAGTCCTTCTTTCAAGGTGTCCGACGCCATTTTGGCTGCCGGGAGCATTTTGCCCGGTCGGAGCGCAGCAAGGACGGGACCAGCGGCGGATCGGTCGTGCCAGACGGGGATCGGTTGTTTTTGCTGCGTTAGTTCCTGTTAAGCACGTCAGCCGTCCGGCAGGTTTTGCCGGGAGCCCGGCAGGATTTGCCGCCCGACCCGGCAACAGTTGCAGTGGAGCCCCCGCGCCGCGCCATGGGCGGCGGCTCACCACGGCCAGAGGCGGCGACGCGGCGTCCCGGCCTCGCGCCAGCGATCCTGGATCTCCCGCTCGGCCAGCAGCGTCGCGACGGCCAGTTCGCGGGCCGCCTCGCAGGCCACGAGGGCGGCTCCGCGGGCGACATAGGCCGCCTCAAGGTCGCCCTGGGTGGGCGATTCAGCCAGCCGGTCCAGCCGGCACGGCCTGACCGCCGCCGGCGGCAGGGTCAGCCTTGGCGGGACCGCAGACGGCGGGAGAGAGGCGGCACAGCTCGCGGTCATGGCGGCGAAGCCGATCGGCGCGAGCCGGGTCCAGCGGATGGGAGGCGTCATGTGCGTTCCTGGCCTGGGCCGCGGCGACGGCGGTGACCCGCTCGACCGCGACGGTCTGTTGATGGGCGTGATCGAGGCGGCGGGCCTGATCGACCATGGCTTCGGTCTCGAGCCGGCGCGCGCCCGCCTCGGCGGCGGCGGCCGAGGCGCGCGCTTCCGCCGCCCGCAGACGCCGCCCGGACAGGTCGAGCGGATCCCAGCTCAGGCCGAGGCCGCGTCCGGCCACGCCCGCGACGGCGACCAGCGCCAGGACCAGCACGGTCCAGCCGGCGGGCGTCAGGATTCGAAGGAGCGCCGGCGTCCTCACGGGAACACCGTCCGGTCGAGCTCGAAATGCGGTCCGTCGCGCAGGTTCGGCCAGTCGCCGCCCCAGACGATGGCCGTGCCCTGCCGGACGGCGGCCGCCTTGAAGGCGGCGGCGATGCGCGGATACAGCGGCCAGTCCCAGCGCACCTGGCCGTCGATCAGGGCGGCGACGTCGATGGCGTGGCCGGTCAGATGGCGCGAATGCTTCGTGCGGCTGGCCCCGGCGCGCACAAGGGCGGCTTGCCGCGCCCGCGTCCGCAGGCCTTCGGTGACCATGAAATCCACCGGACTGAGGGCGATGGCCTCGCGCGCCAGGGCGACCAGCCGGGGATGCACGCCGTCCAGGCGCCTGAGCGAACGGGTGGAGAGTCGAAAGCCCATCGGCTCAGTCCCCGCCCAGCGGCGGCCGCAGCGACCGCAGGCTGGCGATCAGCTGCTGGGCAGTCGGAGCGACCAGATAGAGGACCATGGTCAGGGCCAGCAGCGCCATCAGACCCCGGGCCAGCGGAAGCGCCGCCGCCGGCGGCGTCAGGGCGATCAGCCGGTCGAGCAGCAGCCACGCGGCCCCCGTGCTGGCGAAGACATAGAGCCGGCGCCAGAGCCAGCGCCCCTCCGCCAGCGGCGCCGGGGGGGCGGGAGCGTCCACGGCGTCGATCATCGGTCATCCTCCTGCTCGTCGAAGGGCCGGTCGCCGCGCCGGCGGGAGCTCCCCGCCTCGGCGTAGAGGTCCTCCTCCGAGAACCGGCCCGGAAGGTCCCGGACCTCGTCGTCGAGCAGGACGGGCGCGAGCGGGGTGTGGAATCGGGGCATGATGGTCATCCCTCGGCGATCAGCCACACGCGACCGTTGGCGCCGGCGCCGCCCACGCCTCCGGCGGTCTCCCCCGCCCCTCCGCCGCCGCCGCCGCCGCCGGCCGCACCGCCCGCGCCGCCGCCGTGACCCTGGCCCGAAGCCGAGGCGCTCCCGCCGCCGCCGCCGCCTCCCGCCCAGTACAGCGCCGGCAGGGGCGAAGCGGTCCCGGCCAGACCGGGAGCGCCGTCTCCGCCCGCGCCTCCGGCCGCCTTGACCGACAGCGCGCCGCCGTCGCCGCCGGCTCCGCCGGGTCGCGCCGTCGCGGAGCCGTCGAGTCCGCCGCCGCCGCCGCCGCCGCCCGGGGCGTCCGGGCGATCGAAACTCTTGCCGGTCACGCCCGCCGCGGTGACGCTGGATGCGCCGCCGCCATTGGAATTCGGCGCCCCCGCGCCGGCGACGCCGGCCGCTCCGCCCGTGGCCCCGCCCAGACCGCCGCCGCCGCCGCCCGGGGCGATCAGGAGGGCGGTCGAGCCGAGATAGACGACCGAACCGCCGCCCCCCGCCCCCGCGGCCGCAGTCCCTCCGGCTCCGCCGACCCCCACCGCCACGGTCAGGCCCGTCGCCAGCTGGTCTGCGGGCCAGATCGCCCGGCTGACGCCCCCCGCGCCGCCGCCGCCGCCGCCGAACCGCGACCCGGTCGGGCCGAAGGCCCCGCCGCCGCCGCCCCCGCCGCCGCCCACGGCGACGGCCTCAATGGTCCGGGCCCAGGGCGGGGTGGCGTAGCTTCCGTCAGCCGTCAGCGCCGTCACCAGACGCCGCGTCGCGCCCTGTTCGAAGCGGATCCGGCCGGACGCCCGCTCGACCGACCAGACCTCCTGCCACGCCGCCCCGTCGGCGCTCACCTTCAATCTCAGGTCGTCGTCGCCGATCAGGCCGATTTCCGCCCGCCCGCCCCAGGCGCTCTGAAACAGCAGGGAGAGGACATCGGCCGGCGCTTCCTTGTTGAAGGTCAGACGCAGGTCGCCGCCGCCGCCCGATCCGGGCGCCGTCCAGAGAACCTTGCCGGCCCGCACGGCGAACGGATTGGCGGCGTCCGCGGTGGTTCCGAAGCCGAACCGCGTCAACTCCTGGACAACGTCGAGTCGTTCGCCCAACGCCAGCCAACCGCCGCCGCTGCGGACGACCACTTCTCCGGCATCGAGGACCAGGGCGATCAGCCCTTCCGGCGCCGCGACCACGCTCCAGCCGCCCGCCTCGGCGCGGAGCAGGGCCCCGGCCGGCTGCCCGGCCCAGACCGGTCCGGTCGCGCCGGCGGGCAGGATGTACAGGGCTCCGTCCGCCGGCGCCGCGGGCTGGTCCGACGCGGTGCGGCTGACCACGGCCGTCTGGACCACGGCGTCGAGCCGGGTCAGGGCCTCGTTCAGCGTCACATGCTTCTGCATCTGGCCCGCGGCCAGATAGGGAAGGCCGAGGCGGGCGGTCTGGTCGTCGCTCATCAGGAAGTCTCCGGAAACTGTCGGAGACGAGTCTGCGCCGGGCCGCTCCCAGGGCGCGTTCAGGACGCTGACGACGAGACGATGTCGTTCGATATCAATGACGTAGATTGCGAAAGTGTGATGACTGGAGCGGAAAGGCCAGCATTGTCGAACGTCGTTCAGTCAGACAGGTAGGCCACACGCCTCAATCCGCCCTTCCGCCGCATGTCCGCGACATGGCGGTCATGCTCGCCCGAGGCGCGCGCCTCCCTCTCGCTGGCTTCGACCCAATGCGTCGTCTCGATGTCCCTTTGCAGGGCCTTGGCCGCCATCAGATGGCCCGGGAACAGCACGTCGACGACGCTCGGCACGAAGTCGAGGAAGGGGATTTCGCCCACAGCCGTCGTGACGCTGTCGAGGCCGAGATAGGCCACCATGCGGGCCACGGTGACCGGCGACGCCTTCACCCGCGCCGCCTGGACGAGCAGCCAGCCGGCCGCGCCGACCGAATAGACCGTGCCCACCACCGGCACCCAGGTCAGCAGGCCGTCGAGGCCGATGCCGAAAGGCCCGATGCGGACGGCCCGGTCGGAGAGTTTCTTGACGCCCTCGACATTGCTCCAGATTTTCTCGATATCGCCGATCGTCCGTCTGGCCATGCCTTCCTCCGAAGCGAGACCGTAACGCGCCATGACGCCCCCTGTTCAACCTGAAACACAAGCTCGCGACAGACTGGTGAGGGAGTGGCGGCCGCGCGGCCTCCTCGACGGGCTGGCGCGACTGGCGCTCTCGGCTCCGCTCGGCGTGGCGCTCGTCGCCTTGAGCGGGATCGGTCACCGCTGGTTGGATCTCCTCGCCCAGTTCACAGCCCCGACGCTGGTCGCCACGGCGGCGCTGACCGCCCTGCTGGCCCTGACCCGGTTGAAATTGGCCGCCCTGCACGGCCTTGTGGCCTGTATCGCCCTTTTCATGGCCGTGCTTCCGCAGTGGTTCCCCGGCGGGCCGGCGGCCGAGGCGGGCGCGCCGGTCGTGCGGCTGTATTCCGCCAATCTGTGGGCCCGGAACCGCGACGTCGAAGCCATTACGGCGTCGATCCGGGACGCCGACGCGGACATCGTGGTGCTGATCGAGCTGGGGGACGGGCCGGCCGGGCGGCTGGACGAGGTCCTCGCCGGCTACCCCCACCGGGTCGCCACGCCGCGGATCGAACGCCCCAGCGGCCCGGCGCGCTCGGTCATCGCCTCGCGCTATCCGCTCGTCGCCATCGAGGACCGCCCCGACGGCCTGCATGCGGTGGGCGCATCGGTGCGGACGCCGGCCGGGCCGGTCCACGTCCTCGGCGTTCACCTGACCCGTCCGTGGCCGTTTCAGGAGCAGTGGGGCCAGATCGAACAGACCCTGGCGATCGGAGCCATTCGCACCGACCTGACAGGGCCGACGATCGTGGCGGGGGATTTCAACAGCGTCTCGAGCGCCCGCGTCGGGCGTCTGCTACAGGCCGAGACGGGGCTGAGGCCCGCGCCGGGTTTCCCCGGAACCTGGCCCAGCGCCTTGCCGGCGGCGGCCGCCGTGACCATCGACCAGGTCTACGCCTCGCCGGATCTGGCCCTGGCGCGCCGCCGGCTGGGCCGGCCGAACGGTTCGGACCACCGCCCGGTGGTGGTCGAGTTCACCCGCGCGGCGGCCTGACCAGGGCGCGCAGCCGCTCGGCGTGGCCGGCGGCGGGGAAATCGTCGGCGATCCAGCCCTGCTCGAAGGCCTTCAGCAGGCGGCCCGTCTCCGGCCCCGGCTCGACCCCGAGACGGGCGAGGTCGCGGCCTCCCACCGGCAGCCGGGGACGGGTCCAGCCCGTGGCCAGGTCCAGCAGACGGCGCGCATCGGCGCTCCGCCCCGGGGCCTGGGCCCACCGCCGGGCGACCGCATCGGCGACGGCCTGGCGCCCATGGCGGTAGAGCGCCGCCCGCGCCTCGTGATCGCTCATCGACAGGCTGACGGCGGGCAGCGCCCGGGCCGCGAAGGCCAGCCGGTCGCGGACGCTGTTGGGGAACCGCAGCCGGGTGGCCGCCTGGCGGACGACGGTCTCGTCCGGCGGCAGCAGCAGCATCAGGCGCACGACCGGGTCGCCGGCCTGCTCCACCACCTCGCTGAACGGAGGCGTCAGGTCCGCCTCGGGCAGGACCTGGGCCAGCACGCCGACCTCGGCCATGACGGCCATGGCGGTCCGGGGGTCGGGCGCCGCCAGCAGCTTCATCAGTTCGCTGGAGACCCGCTCGGCCGACAGGCGAGCCATGCCTGGGGCCTCCGCGCGGCAGGCGGCGATCGCCGCGGCGTCCGGCTCTGCGCGCCCGTACCAGGCCTGGAAACGGAAGAAGCGCAGGATGCGCAGGAAGTCCTCGCGGATGCGGGTGACGGGATCGCCGACGAACACCACGCGCCCCGCCAGGACGTCGGCTACGCCCTCGCCGGTCGGATCGAACACCCGGCCGGCGGCGTCGGCATAGAGGGCGTTGAGGCGGAAGTCCCGGCGGGCGGCGTCCTCGGCCCAGTCGTCGGTGAAGGCGACCGTGGCGTTGCGGCCGTCGGTCGAGACGTCGCGGCGCAAGGTGGTGATCTCGAACGCCCGCCGGTCGGCCACGGCGGTCACGGTGCCGTGGGCGACGCCGGTGGGCACGGCCTTCAGCCCGGCGGCCCGGATGGCGCGCTCCGTCGCCTCCGGCTTCAGCGTGGTGGCGATGTCGATGTCCGCCACCGGCTGGCCGATCAGGGCGTTGCGGACGCAGCCGCCGACGAAGCGCGCGCAGTCGGGGCCGCCGGCCGCCTCCAGGGCGGCCATCACCGCCCGGGTCGTCGGGGCGGTCAGCCACGGCTGATCGGAAAGACGGGGAGTCATGCGGCGTCCTCGTCGACAGCGGCCGCCGGTTCGGCTTCATCGCCGTAGAGCCGGCTGTGCAAGGCGCGGACGATGGCGGCGGTCGCCCCCCAGATATAGCGTTCGCGCCACGGCATGGCCCAGTACCAGCGCCTCGGGCCGCCCTCCGGTTCATGGAAATCGCGCCGATGGTTGGCCGGATCCATCAGGAAGTCCCACGGCGCCTCGAACACCTCGGCCACCTCCTCGGGCGATGGAGACACCATCGGGGCCTCGGCCAGCCAGCCGACCACCGGCGTGACCAGGAAGCCGGTGACGGTTTCGTAGCCGTCGCCGACGCCGAGGATCTCGACGGCGGCCGGATCAAGCGCCACCTCCTCCCAGGCTTCGCGCACGGCGGCCTGGGCGGCCGTCTCGCCGGGGTCGAGGCGACCTCCGGGGAAGGCGATCTGGCCTGTGTGGCTGGCGAGCCTGTCGGAACGGCGGGTCATCAGCACCGTCGCGCCTTCGGGCCGGGCGATGACCGGCACCAGCACGGCGGCCGGGCGCAGGGTGCGGCCGGGGCGGGGCGCCTCGGGATTGAGATCGAAGTCGGATCGCGCCGGCGCACTGTCCGGCCGCCAGGCCGAGGCCGGCGCCAGCCGTTCGACCAGCCGTTCGCGCAGCGACGCAAGACTCATGCGACACCCGCCCCGACCGGGCCCAGCGGAAAGGCCTGGCCGCCGGAGCGGACCACCAGCCGCCCCTCCTCCACCGCGGCCAATTCGACCAGCTCATAGAACACCGGACGGACGATCCGCGCCCACAGGTCGGCGCGGACGTGCAGGGCCGGCCCCGGTTCGCCGGTGACCGGATCGGTGTCCACCCGGATCGGATGATCCGCCCCGGCCTCGACCATGTCCCCGACGTCGGTGGTGAAGCGCAGCAGGTCCTCTTCCGCCGTCAACGCCACGGCCCGGAACGGCAGGTCCTCGACCCGGATGCCCAGCTTCTCGACCGGCGTGACCAGGCAGTAGCCGTCCGGATCCTTGCGCAGGACGGTCGAGAACAGCCGCACCAGTTCGGGCCGGCCGATCGGCGAGCTGTCGTGCAGCCAGGTTCCGTCGCGGCGGATCAGGATGTCGATCTCGCCGCAGTGCGGCGGATTCCACAGATGCACCGGGGGCAGGCCGCGGCCGGGGGCCTGCGCCGCCGCCTCGGCGACGGCGGCCAGTCCGGTCTTGCTGTCGGCGGGGTCGGCCATGCCCCCAGACTTAGGCGTCACGCGCCCGGCGGCAAACCCCTGTCGAAGGGCGAGGCCGGCCCCCGCGGAAGATCGTCGCCCCACCACAGAACCCGCCGCTGATCCACCGGCCCGGGCATCCGCACCTCCGGCGCGGGGACGAAGCCGAAACGCCCGAAATAGGGGAGATCGCCGACCAGCAGGATTCCGGCGACATCCTTCGTCCGCGCATGGTCGAGGCAGCGCGACACCAGCTCGGTTCCGAGGGCGGCGCTGCGGTGCTCGAACGCCACGGCGATCGGTCCCAGGAACAGCGCCGGCGCGCCATCGATCCAGATCGCCCAGAGCCGCACCGACCCGATGATCCGTCCGTCGAGGCGCGCCACGAACCCCGCCGACAGCCCCGCCGTCTCCCTCAGGCGCTCGGCCGTCTTGGCGAAGCGTCCCGGGCCGAAGGCGGCCAGCACCAGCGCCTCGACGGCGCCGGCGTCGGCGGGAGTCTCCACGTCGATGCGCGGAAGCGGGGGCAGGGCGGGCGTGGCGGTCATGGGCGCGCGCAGCTAAGGGCCGGGCGGTCCCGAATCAACCGAATTGATCAGCCTGATCCGGAGAAATCCGGCGCGCGCTTCTGACTGAAGGCCAGGAAGGCCTCCATGGCCTCCGGGCTGGACATCTGGCTGCCGAAGGCCTCGCCCTCCCGCTGCATCAGCGCCCACAGGCCTTCCGCGTCGCGCATCAGCCGCTTGGTCTTGCGGATCGAATTGGGCGCCCGGAGGGCGAGCTTCGCCGCCAGATCGGCCGCCGCCGCCTCGACCTGGCCGGCCGGGACCGCCCGGTTGGCCAGGCCCCAGGCCGCCGCCGTCCGCCCGTCGATCGGCTCGCCCAGGGCGAACATCTCGAAGGCCCGACGGTGGCCGATGGCCGCCGGCAACAACATCGACGAGGCCGCCTCCGGCGCGAGGGCGAGGTTGACGAACGGCGCGGACAACAGCGCGTCCTCGGCCACCACCACCATGTCGCAGTGCAGGAGCAGGGTCAGGCCGACGCCGACCGCCCGCCCGCGCACCGCCGCCACCACCGGCTTGTCGAAATCGGCCAGCGCCTTGAGGAAGCGGAACACCGACATGTCCAGCGGCGGCTCGCCGCGGGAGCCGATCGCGATGAAGTCGGCGATGTCGTTGCCGGCCGAAAAGCTGTCGCCCTCGCCACGGAACAGCAGCACCCGGACGGCGTCGTCCCGGCGCGCCGTTTCGACCGCGTCGGAAAGCGCAGCGTACATCGCCTGGGTGATGGCGTTCTTTTTCCGGGGCCGCGCCAGCGTCACGGTCAGCACGCCGTCGGCCCATCCGGTCTGAATGTGGTCCGTCACGCCTCTGTTTCCTGTCTGGTTGCGCTCCACCAGTCGACGCCGGCGGCGTCGCGGCGGCGCGACGCCCGGCCCTGATGGAGCAGATGGTTGAGATGCGCCAGGCTCTCGCCGGTGGCCATGCCTCGCACGCCGTCGTCCACCGGGCGGGCGAACAGGGCCGAAAAGACATCGACGGCCCGGGACGGCGTGCGCAGGGCCCGCTCCAGCCGCTTCAGGGCGGACCGGTGCCCGCGGATCAGGGCGTCGAGGCGGGTGTGAACGCCGCGGAACGGCTCTCCGTGCGACGGCAGGACCAGCACATCCTCCGGAAACACCGTCTTCATGCGCTGCAGGGACTCGAGCCACTCGCCCAGCGGATCCGCGTCCGGTTCGGTCGGCCAGATCGAGACATTCGACGATATCTTCGGCAGGATCTGGTCGCCGCCGAGCACGACGCCGTCGCTCTCGCGCCACAGACAGGCGTGCTCGGGGCTGTGGCCCTCGCCCACGACGACGCGCCACGCGCGGCCGCCGATCGACAGCCGCTCGCCCTCGCGCATCCGGACGTAGCCGGGCGGGAGCGGCGAGACGCACCGGCCGAACTGGCCAAAGCCCGTCCGGTAGGCCGCGACCTGTTCCTCGGTCCAGCCGGCCCCGCGGTAGAAGACCGCCCCCTCCTCCGGTGCCGGCTGGCCGGTGTCGGCGACCAGCATGCGGGCGGTGACATATTCCAGCCGGGTCATCGTCAACGGGACCCCGAAGCGCGCGCACAGCCAGCCGGCCAGGCCGATGTGGTCGGGGTGCATATGGGTGCAGACGACACGGCTGACCGGCTCGCCGCCCAGCGGACCCTCCAGCAGCCGGTCCCACTCCGCCCGGGTGGCGGGCAGGTTCAGGCCGGTGTCGACCAGCGTCCAGCCGCCGACGTCCCGGACGGCGTAGACATTGATGTGATCCAGCGCCAGCGGCATCGCCAGCCGCATCCACAGCACATCCGGCGCGACCTCGACCGCCTCGCCGGGGCCCGGAGGCCGCCCGAACGGATAGTTCAGCCCGCGCTCCTCGCGGGCGGGCGGCTCCAGGTCCGTCAGGGCGACTCCGTCAGCCAAGTCCGTCTCCAATCGAAACTTAGGGCAGAATAGGCTGAAGCCGGCAGGCGCGTCCAGCATCGGCGATCCGCCGCCTTGACCCTGCCACAAGCCGCCGCCATGGATTTCCCCGACGATGTTTCGGCTCCGGAGTTCCAACGTGTTCCACAAGAAGTTGCTCGCGCTGACGGGCGCCCTGCTGGCCCTGACCGTGCTTTCGGCGCAGCCGGCCCTGGCCCAGGAAGCGGGCGCCACGACCAGTGAGGCGTCGGATTCCGCCAGCGGCGCCGTCCGGGGAGACCGGGTTCTTCCCGGCCGGACGAGCGACGGCGCCCGCGAGCGCCGGGACCGCCGCAACCGCTCGCAGCAGAGGAATCGCGCCCCTGTCGCCACGCCCGAGGAGAACAAGGCCGCCGCCCAGGCGCTGCTGACCGCCGCCGGCGTGGGCTGCCAGGTGTCCGAGGCCAGCCTTCTGGGCGTCACCCCCGAACAACATTCGACCTATGAGGTCATCTGCAGCGAGGGGCCGGGCTACCTCGCCGTCAGCTCCACCCCGCCCCAGGCCTTCAGCTGCCTCGAACTGGCCGGTCAGGCCGAAACCAGCCGGCTGCGCGACCCCGCCGCCGACGTGGGCCAGCAGTGCACCCTGCCGGCGAACCTCGACCCCGTGCCGGTCCTGACGACCTACGCCCGCGCCGCCGGCGTCGACTGCACCGTCGAGCGGGGCTCGGCCATCGGCAAGAGCCCCGCCGGCAATCTGATCTACGAGATCGACTGCGCCGACCGCGACGGATTCTGGCTCGAGAACGCCGCGGGAACCTGGAAGGCGACCCCCTGCTGGGACCTGACGCTGCAGCGGCAGGACAGCTGCCGCTATACGACCGCCGCCGAAAGCCTGGGGGCCTGGAGCACCGTCCTGGCCGGCACCGAGGCCGCCGCCTGCGACGTGCGGCAGGCCCGCCGGGTCGGCCGGGACGCCCAGGGCCTGATGGTCTATGAAGTGAAGTGCGGCGGCGGCGACGGCTATTTCGCCCGCGTCGGAAGCCGCTTCACCGCGGAGCGGGTCCACACCTGCGTCGAGGCGGCGACGATCGCCGGCGGCTGCACCCTCACCACCGCCGCGGCGCCGACCAGCGAACAGTAATCCCGTTCCCGGGACGAACGGCAGCGCCCCCGGGGGATTCCCGGGGGCGTCTTCGTTTGATCGATCGCCGCTTCACAGGGGCCCCCGACGCGCCGTAATCATGACCGATGCGCATCGCCACCTGGAACGTCAACTCGGTCAACGCCCGCCTGCCGACCGTGCTCGCCTGGCTGGAGGCGGCGGCCCCCGACGTGGCCTGCCTGCAGGAAATCAAATGCGTCGACGAGAAATTCCCGCGAGAGCCCTTCGAAAGCCTCGGCTACAACGTCGAGACGCACGGCCAGAAGAGCTACAACGGCGTCGCCATCCTTTCGAGGCGCCCGCTGTCCGACATCCGTAGGGGCCTGCCCGGCGTCGACGACTCCGGGCACGAAACCGACGCCGGCCAGGCCCGCTACATCGAGGCGGTGGTCGAGTCGGCGCGCCCCGTGCGGGTCGGCTGTCTCTATCTGCCCAACGGCAATCCCGTCGACGCCGACAAGTTCGCCTACAAGCTGGCCTGGTTCGACCGGCTGCACCGCCATGCCCGCGATCTGCTGGCCCTGGAGGAGGCGTTCTCCCTGTGCGGCGACTACAACGTCATTCCGACGCCGACCGATGCGAAGAACCCGGCGGCCTGGGTCGGCGACGCCCTGTTCGACCCCCGAAGCCGGGCGGCCTTCCACGCTTTGCGCCATCTCGGACTTTCCGACGCCGGGGAGCTGGGCGGCCAGCCGCCGGGGACCTACACCTTCTGGGACTACCAGGCCGGGGCCTGGCGGCGAGACCACGGCATCCGCATCGATTTCCATCTGCTCTCGCCCCAGGCCGCCGACCGCTTCCGGTCGGTCGAGACGCACCGCGACGCCCGTGACATGGACAGGCCGTCCGACCACGTGCCGGTCGTGGTCGAACTGGAAGACTAGGAATGGCCGAGGCGCTCCGGGTCATCCTGCTCGTGGCGCTGGCGGCGGCGGCCCTGACCACGGCCGCCCTGGTGCTGGCCTGGTGGATGGAGCCGGTGCGCCGGATGCGGCGGGCCCTGCTCAAGTCCCTCGGAGCCGCGCCGGAAGCCGAGGCCCTGTCCCCGGCCGAGGGACGGGCCGCCGGGCTCGATTTCGACGGCGGCCAGATCGCCGTGCTGTGGCGCCGGGGAGCGGCCGGCCTGGTCTACGCCTTCGAGGAGATCGACGGCGGCGAGATCATCGTCGACGGCCATGTCGTCGCCCGCGTGCGCCGCGGCGAGACCCGCAAGTCGCTCGACATCCTGGCCCCCGACGCCGAGCAGGTCGTATTGCGGCTGATGTTCCGGGACGCCCGGCATCCCGAATTCGAACTGGCCCTGTGGGACGCCGCCCTGCCGGTCCAGACCAGCTCCCCCGGCGAGGCCCTGCGCCTGGGCCGCCGCTGGCTGTCGCACCTCGAGGCGCTGCTGAGAGGGTGAGCCTTCGCCCTTCCGCACCTCCCCCCGGAACGCTAGAAGCCTCCATCCCTTGTGATCGACCAACCCGGAGCGCCCGCCGTGGCCCGCCTGTTCGACGCCTACATCATCGCCGACTGGACCGCCGCCGAGAGCAGGAAACTCGGCGACCAGTCCGTGTGGATCGGCGTGGCCAAGCGCGACGTCCGCTTCCGGCTCTACAGCGAGACCCACAATGTGGCGACGCGCGCCGAGGGCGAGGCGCTTCTGGCCTCCCTGCTGGCCGAACACCGCAGGCGCGGCGACCGGGTCCTCGTCGGCTTCGACTTCAATTTCGGCTATCCCGCCGGCACCGCCGAACGCCTCAAGCTGACCGGAACCCCGTGGCGGGCGATGTGGAAATTCATCGCCTCCAACGTCGTCGACAAGCCGGACAACACCAACAACCGCTATCAGGTCGCGGCCAAGGTCAACCGGCTGATGACCGACGAGGCCTGGCCGATGTGGGGCGCGCCCGCCAAACAGGCCCAGCGCTGGCTGACCACGACCAAGCCGCCGGCCGGCGCCGGCGCGGACATTCCCGAGTTCCGCGCCACGGAGGACGCTGTCCGCAAGGGACGGCTGCAGCCCAAGAGCGTCTGGCAGATGCACGGGGCGGGGGCGGTGGGCGGCCAGACCCTGGTCGGCATCCCGGCCGTGCGCCGCCTGCTGGAGAGCCTCGGCCCCTCGGGCGCGGTCTGGCCGTTCGGCACCGGCTGGCGCGCCCTCGAAGCCGCGGACCTCGAGCCGCTGTCGGCCCTGGTCGTCGAGGTCTGGCCGTCGATGTTCGACGGCAAGCCCAATCCCGGCGAGTTCAGGGACCAGGCCCAGGTCCGCGCCACCGCCGAAGCGCTCGCCAGGATGGACGAGGCCGGCGAGCTGTCGAAGGCCTTCGCCCCGCCGAAGGGCGCCGACGAGGCGCTGATCGCCAAGGTCGAGCAGGAAGAGGGCTGGATTCTCGGCGCCTGATCCCCACATCCGCTTCAACCCGGCGGTCGGCCCGCCGAAATGTCCCAAATGTCCCGCGAAATATCGCGGACATGGACACTTTTCCCGGCATTGGTGAAAGCAGGCCGCCCCTCTAGAGCCTGATCGGTTGAGGAGGACTCGCTTCGCGCTTCCGCCGATGTCGTGAATCAGGCTCCAGTATAAGGCTGGAGCGAAGATCCGGGTTTGGACGCGATCGCGTCCAAACCGATTTCACTCTAGCCGATCAGGGCCCGGGCCGCAGCCCGGGCCTCGTCGGTGATGGTGGCCCCCGACAGCATGCGGGCGATCTCCTCGCGGCGGGCCGTTTCGTCCAGCGCGTCGACAGTGGTGATGGTCAGGCCGGCGTGGTCGGCCTTGCGGACCTTCCAGTGGGCGTGACCGCGGGCGGCGACCTGGGGGCTGTGGGTCACCACCAGGACCTGGCCCCCATGCGACAGCCGCTGGAGCCGCGTCCCCACGGCCTCGGCCACCGCGCCGCCGACGCCCTGGTCGACCTCGTCAAAGATCATCACCGGCTGGCGCTGGTCCTCTCGCCCGGCCAGCGCCGCCTTCATGGCGAGGGCGAAACGGGCCAGTTCGCCGCCCGAGGCGATGGCGTCCAGCGGGCCGAAGTCCGCTCCGGCGTTGGTGGCGATCTCGAACCGCACGGTCTCGACGCCCGAGGGTCCGCGCCGCCCCCCGGGCATCGGCTCGAAGGCCACGCGGAAGCGGGCGCGGTCCAGCTTCAATGGCCCGAGCTCGCCCATCACGGCGGTGGTCAGGCGTTCCGCGGCCGCCTCCCTCGCCGAGGTCAGCAGCATGGCGGCGACGTCATAGGCCTCGCGGGCGGCCGAGGCGGCGCGGTCGGCGGCGACGATCGCCTCGGCGCCGTCCTCGATCAGCCGCAGCTGTTCGCGAAAACGGAGCCGCAGCGTCGGCAGCAGTTCGACCGGGGCGTTGAGCTTGCGGGCGGCGGCGCGCAGGGCGAACAGCCGCTCCTCGGCCCTGTCCAGGCGCCCCGGCTCGAAATCGAAGGCGTCGGCGGCGGCGTCGACGCAGGCGATGGCCTCCTCGGCCTCGACCAGGGTGCGGTCGATGGCCTCGGCCGCGGCGGCCAGCTTCTGCAGCAGCGGGTGTTCGGGATCCGCGCCGGCCTGCCCGGCCCGCTGGCGGGCGTGCTCGACGGCGCGCAGGGCGGCGGCGAGGTTGCGCGACAGCCTGTCCCCGCCCAGCGAGGCGCGGGCGTCCGAAAGGTCGGCGATGGCCTTCTCCGCCGCGCCGAGCAGGGCGCGCTCCCCGGCCAGTTCCGTCTCCTCGTCGGCGCGCGGATCGAGTGCGTCGAGATCGGCGAGATTTTGCTCCAGCTCTTCGCGATGGGCGGCGGCCTCGGCGGCGGCGGCCTTCAGGTCGGCCACGGCGCGTTCGGCGGCCTTCAGCCGGTCGGCGGCGGCGGCGACCCCGGCGAGTTGCGGTTGCAGACCGCCGTAGTTGTCCAGCAGACCGCGATGGGTCTTCCAGTCCAGCAGGCCGACGGTCTCGTGCTGGCCATGCACCTCCACCAGCGCCTGGCCGATCTCGCGCAGGGCGGCGACCCCGGCGGGCTGATCGTTGACGAAGGCGCGGCTGCGGCCGTCGGCCGTCAGGGTGCGGCGCAGGATCAGGTCCCCGCCCGCCGAGACTTCAAAGCCGCGCTCGGCGATCATCTCCAGCAGGGCCGGATCGTCGGGCGCCGTGAAGACGGCGGTGGCCGAGGCCTGTTTGGCGCCCGCCCGGACCAGCCCGGCGTCCGCCCGCGCGCCCAGCGCCAGGCCCAGTGCATCGAGAATGATGGACTTGCCGGCTCCGGTCTCGCCGGTCAGCACCGTCAGGCCGCCCTCGACCTCGAGGTCGAGCACATCCACCAGCACGATGTCGCGGATGGAGAGGGCGGTCAGCATGAAAGGCGGCGATTCGGCATTGCGGTCAGTCTACCTTCGCCGCAAGCCGACGACGCGATACTTCACAGGCCGGATGCCCGGCGCAGGGCCGCGTTGATTCCCGACTGCCACCCTGCCCCCTTGGCGCGCCAGTGCGCCAGCACATCAGCGTCCAGCCGCAGCGTGACCTGTTGTTTGGGCGTTTCGGCCTTGGGGCGACCTGGAGAACGCCTGAACTGCGCCATAACATGTCCCGGCAGCACCTCCCGAGCGGGACACGCCCGAGCCAGGATTTCCTCTGTCAATTCGGGAGCATCGTCTTGATCAAGCTCGACTTCGTCCCATTTCACCTTCTTATCCATTTGAGAACCTCCGTCTCACGCGCTCGTCGCAAGCTGATCGCCCGTATGTCGCTGCCACGCATCGTGTAGGTGAGTGCGTGGAGGACGCCGTTGATCAGCCCATAGGCGTTACGTCTCAGTTCCTTGTAGTCGTGACGGGTGTCGATCACGATCACCGCTGTGTCCAGGTCCATCTCTTCGGCCAGCCGAAGGGACACCCCGTGTTTGGCGATGTTGGCCCTGTCCTTCTCCGGATCGAAGACGATCATTTATGTAGCTACATAAATGACCGAGGTCAAGCCGACTCAGCCCGGGATGATCCGGCGCAGCCAGCTTTCGCGCTCGCCGGTCGGGGCGACGTCGGGCCGGCGGCCCTCTTCGGTCAGCAGGGCGTAGGCCTCGGCGTACCAGGGGCTGCCCGGATAGTTGTGGCCCAGCACGGCCCCGTTGCGGGTCGCCTCTTCCTTGAGGCCGAGCTGCAGGTTGACCTCGACCAGCCGGTACAGGGCCTCCGGGGTGTGCGACGTCCGCTGATAGGCCTCGTTGTCGATCACCGCCTTGTAGCGGTTCAGCGCGGCCAGCGGCTGGCCGGCGCGCTGGTAGTAGCGGCCGATCGACATTTCCTTGCCGGCGAGCTGGTCGTTGACCATGTCGATCTTGACCGTGGCGTCGATGGCGTACGGGGTTCCGGGATAGCGGCGGGCGACGTCGCGCAGGCCGTCCAGCGCCGCCTGGGCGTAGCCCTGGTCGCGGCCGACGTCGGTGATCTGTTCGAAATTGCACAGCGCCTTCATGTAGAAGGCGTAGGGCGCGCTGGGATTGCCCGGAAACAGCTGGATGAAGCGGTCCGCCGCCGCGATGGCCTCGGCGTAGTCATTGCTCTGATAGTGGGCGTAGATCTGCATCAGGATCGCGCGACGCGACCATTCCGAGTACGGATGCTGGCGCTCGACCTCCTGGAAATAGTCGATCGCGTCGCCCCAGCGCCGGCTTTCGAGCCGCTGGTAGCCGGTGTTGTAAAGCGCCTCGACCGGGCGCTCCTCATAGGCGAGGCGCGGGCGGTCGCCGCGGCCGGCGCAGGCGGACATCGTCAGGGCCGACACGGCCACGGCCGACAGGATCAGACCGGCGCGGAACTTGGAAGCAGGCAAGGACGACCTCAACATGACAGGCCGGCGGGCATCGACCCGTCGGCGCCCCCGGAAACGAGACGCGATCTCTACACCAGCCGGCAACGCCGCGCCAATGCGGGAAGAAGTCAGCCAAAAAGACTCTCCCGCGGCTTGTGGCTGGGCCGTCCCCTGATATGTAGCGCGCCAACGCGACGCCCGCATTTTCAGCCGGGCGATGACGGCGAAAGGATGACCGGACATGAAGCTGCTCTCTGGCAACTCCAACCGGACGCTGTCCCAGGCCATCGCCGCCCACCTCGACATGCCGCTGACCAAGGCCCAGGTGAAGCGGTTCGCCGACAATGAGGTGTTCGCCGTCATCGAGGAGAACGTCCGCGGCGAGGACGTCTTCGTGCTGCAGTCGACCAGCTATCCGGCCAACGACAATCTGATGGAGCTGCTGATCATCACCGACGCCCTCGTCCGGGCCTCGGCGAAGCGGATCACCGCCGTGATGCCCTATTTCGGCTACGCCCGGCAGGACCGGAAGACCGGTGGCCGCACGCCGATCTCGGCCAAGCTGGTGGCCAATCTGATCACCCGGGCCGGGGCCGACCGGGTGCTGACCATGGATCTGCACGCCGGCCAGATCCAGGGCTTCTTCGACATCCCGACCGACAACCTGGTGGCCACCCCGGTGCTGGCCCAGGATATCAGGGCGCACTACCCCGGGGGGGACGACCTGATGATCGTCTCGCCCGACGTCGGCGGCGTGGTCCGGGCCCGGTCGCTGGCCTCGCGGCTCGATGCCGACCTCGCCATCGTCGACAAGCGGCGGCCCAAGGCGGGCGAGAGCGAGGTGATGAACATCATCGGCGAAGTCGAGGGCCGGCGCTGCATCCTGTTCGACGACATCGTCGACTCCGGCGGCACCCTGGTCAATGCGGCCCAGGCTCTGATCGACGAGGGCGCGACCGAGGTTTCGGCCTATATCAGCCACGGGGTGCTGTCCGGCCCGGCCGTGCAGCGGGTCGCCGACGGGCCGCTCAAGGAGCTGGTCATCACCGACTCCATCGAGAACCCCCACGAGGTCCTGACCTGCTCGAAAATTCGCCGCGTTTCCGTGGCTCCGCTGATCGGCGAGGCCATCCGGCGGATCGCCAACGAGGAGTCGGTCTCCAAGTTGTTCGATTAAGGTCACGGAACCCGATCGGGTCCTGCCCCATTTGCGCCGTCAGGTTGGGCGTAGCTGGGCGCCGGTTGTCCGAGGAGTCCTGATGCGTCCGGTTTTCCTGCGCCGCGGTCTGTCCGTCGCCGCCCTCGCCGCCGTCGCCGTCCTGGCCGGCTGTGTTTCCGACGCCCCCACCAAGGCCGAGATCGAGGCCGCCCGGGTGGCCGCCGAAATCGCCGCCCGAACGCCCCCGAGAATCCGACTGAATCAAAGCGTGGCCGACGCCGCCGCCGTCTACATGGCCTTCAGCCGTGACATGGCCGCCCTTGAAGGAGGGTTCACCGATCCGGAGCAGATCCAGGCCGCGCTGCGGCGCGGGGCCGCCTATGATCCGGGCCAGATTTCCCGGGGCCTGGTCGCCTATGCGTCCATCCTCGCCCTGCAGTCGCCCGAGTTCGTCTCCGGCGTCCGGTCTCTCGCCGACGACCAGGCGACACGGGAGGGGCTCGTGGCCCGCATCGTGGCCGACCCCCGCCACGCCTCGACCCTGCCGGGCGCCGACGCCGCGGCCGGCCTGGTCATGGCCACGCTGTCGGCGGACATCAACGCCCTTGCCCGGGCCGCCAACTCGATCGAGAACGACGCCTACGCCATCCAGGCCCCCTATGATCCCCGCCGGTCCTGGGGCGTGGCCGAGGTCTGGGGCCGCGAGGCCCGGCTGGAGGTCGCCAAGGTCCGCTCCGCCCAGATCATGCAGCCGGCGGCCGACGAGGCCTCGCGGCTCTTCGAGGCCGCCCACAGTGGCGGCGGCGCCCTTCCGGTCAGCGGCGCGCCCCGCAAGCCGCCCTATCCGCCGGCGGTGGTGAACGGGCTTGCACTGGCCGCGCTGGCGGCCCTCGGCTACGCCGGAGAGAACGCCCGCGCCAACACCGACGCCCTCCAGTTCGATCGCGTCAGCCAGGGCTGTCTGACCATGTCGAAACTGAACCTGTTCCAGTGCCTGGCCGCCTCGCGGCCCAATTACGAGGACATGTTCTGCCTGGGCCGCCACATCGTGCGCGATCTGGCGACCTGCTCGCGGGGGGCGGCGATGCCGGCCCCGATCGTCACCGTTTCCGATGTCGTGCCTGTCGAGGCCGCGCCGGCGGAGCCCGTCGTCATCACGGTCGCCCCCCCTGCGCCGGCCGGCCCGAGCGCGCCGGCGGCCCCGCCTGCCCCACGTCCGGCCCCCTCGATAACGGAAAGATTGAACACCGGGCCGGACCGCGCCCCGTCTGACTGACCGGGTCCACGGGCGACGCGCGGCGCCATGGGCCCGCATTAACGCTCGTGGAATGGTTTTGTCGGCGTTATAAGGGGTCCGAACTTCCGGCGCCGGGAGACGGCGCCGTGCGTCCAGGGTGGGGATTTCGTATGCTTGAGGCCCGTTTTCGCCGCGGTCTGTCGCTGGCCGCCATCGCCGCCGTGAGCGTTCTCGCGGCCTGCGCCACCCCGGAGCCGGAGCCGGAGCCCGCTCCGCCGCCCCCGCCGCCGTCCGTCAGCCTCAACGAGGGGGTGGCCCAGGCCGCCGCCATCTACGTCGCCTTCATGCGTGACGCGAGCACGATCAGGGCCGGCTTCGACACCGCGGAATCGATCCAGGCGGCCATCCGCAAGGGGGCCTCGTACGAACCCGCCCAACTGTCGCGCGGCATGATCGCCTACGGTTCGATCCTGGCCCTTCAATCCCCCGAGTTCGTGCAGGGCGTCCGCACCTTCGCGGCGGATCCGGCGGTGCGCCAGGAAATGGTCGCCCGCATCATCGCGGATCCTACCTACGCCGCCACCCTTCCGGGCGCCGAGGCCGCGGCGGGGCTGATCGTCGAGACCATCGGACGGGATTCGGCGGCCATGCTGGCCATCGCCGACGCCGTCGAGGAAGACGCCTACACCATCCAGGGCCGCGCGGACCCGCGCCGCCGCTGGGCGGTGGTCAACATCGCCAATCGGGACGTCCGGCTGCAGGGCGCCAAGGCGCTGTCGGCGGTCCAGATGCTGCCTTCCGCCGAGGAATCGGCCCGCCTGTTCGCGGCGGCCAACAGCGGCTCTGGCCTCGAAGTGACCCCGGCCCGGTCGGCTCCGCCCTATACGCCGGCGGTGGTGCGGTCGCTCGCCCTCGCCGCCCTGGCCGCCCTGGGCGCCGGCGGAGAGGACGCCCGCGCCAACACCGAGGCGCTGACCATCGAGCAGAACAGCGAATTCTGCCTGAACATGTCCAAGCTGATGCTGTTCCAGTGCCTGGCCGCCTCGCGCCCCAGCTATGAGGACATCTTCTGCGTCGGCCGGCACGTGGCGCGTGATCTGGCCACCTGCACCGCCCAGAACGTCAAGCCCGCCCCCGTCGTCGCCCCCGCCACCGAAGTGGCGGGTTCCGGCCCGACGCCGGTTCAGCCGCCCGTGGCGGCCGCGGCCGCCTCGGCCTCGGTGGCGGCGACGGCGGCCCTGAACGGCGAGGGCTGATCCGAAGGCGCGTTCGGGGGCGTCCAGACGGTTGCGTCCCCGGGCGTCTGCGTGTAATAGCCCGCGCTCCTGAATTCGAGGGTTCGAGGACCCTGCCGCGCGGGCGATCAGTCAGCGCGGCGTTTCTGTTGTTGAGGCGAGCCAGATGGCCGAGATCATTCTGAATGTCGATGTGCGTGACGGCGTCGGCACCGGCGGCGCCCGCGCCGCGCGCCGCGCGGGCATGGTCCCGGGCGTGCTGTACGGCGGCGACAAGGCCCCCGTCGCCATCGCCGTGAACGAGCGCGACTTCCGCAAGTCGCTCTACACCGGCAAGCTGCTGGGCCACCTGGTGACGCTGAAGTACGGCGACGATACCCAGCCGGTCATCGCCCGCGACGTGCAGTTCGACCCGGTGTCGGACCGTCCGCTGCATTTCGACCTGATGCGGGTCGACGAGAAGCAGACCATCAGGATCGACGTGCCGGTGCACTTCATCAACCAGGACCAGTGCGAGGCCTTCCGCCAGGGCGGTTCGCTCGAGGTCGTCCGCCACTCGGTCGAGGTCAAGGTCCGCGCCGACCACATCCCGGAAGACCTGATCGTCGACCTGACCGGCCACAAGCTGGGCGACACCATCCGCTGGACCGACCTGAAGGGCACGAAGGACGTCGAGCCGACCATCACCGACCGCGACTTCGTGATCGCCTCGATCAAGACCTCTTCGGCCGCCATCTCCGCCGCCGCCGATGAGGCCGCGGACGCCGAAGCCGCCGCCGCCGAGGCCGACGCCGCCGAGGAGGTTCCGGCCACGGAACAGGCCGCCGGCGAAGCCGAAGACGCCGCCGAGGGCTGATCCTCCCGCGACAAGCTGCTACTGGAACGGCCCCTCCGGCGACGGACGGGGCCGTTTCCTTTTCCGGAACCCGACATGATCATCCTCGCCGGCCTGGGCAATCCGGGCCCGAAATACGAGAAGAACCGACACAATATCGGCTTCATGGCGGTCGACGCGATCGCGCGCCGCTGGGCGTTCGGGCCCGAACGCGCCAAATTCCAGTCGGTGATCCGCGAAGGCGAGGTCGAGACGCCGAACGGCCGGGTCAAGGTCCTGCTGATGAAGCCGCAGACCTACATGAACGAGAGCGGCCGCGCCGTCGGCGAGGCGGCGCGCTTCTACAAGGTCCCGCCGGCCGACATCGTCGTCTTCCACGACGAGATCGACCTGGCGCCGGGGCGCTTCCGGATGAAGAAGGGCGGCGGCGCGGCCGGCCAGAACGGGGTGCGCAGCCTGATCAGCCAGCTGGGTCCTGACTTCCGCCGCGCCCGCATGGGCGTGGGCCACCCCGGGCGGCCGGAGCTGGTGCACGCCCATGTGCTGAGCGACTTCCACAAGGCCGACCAGCCGTGGCTGGAGGCGATGCTGAACGCCTGCGCCGACGCCCTGCCCTTCGCCCTGGCCGGCGACGACGACCGCTACCAGGCCGAGGTCCTGCGCCTGGCCCCGGCCCCGAAATTCAGCCCGCGGCAGGCGGCGCGCGGCGACGATCCCGCGGGCGGTGGCCGATCCTGAAGGGGTCCGGGCGCCACAGTGCCCGGATCAGAACACCAGCACCTTGTCGGCCGAGACCGTCTCGGCGGCGAGTTCGTCCATGGTGCTCCGGCGCGCGCCCTCCACCACCTCCTCGGCCAGCAGGCCGCGGGCATCCATGCACGTGCCGCACAACAGGACGTTTCCGTTTCCGCTCAACACCCGCTTCAGCATCCGTTCGACGTTGTAGTAGCCGTCGGGGGTCTTCTGCCCCTTCCGCGCGGCCACGACGGCGTCGGCCATCAGGAAGACGGTGAGGCCGCCGGCCGGCTCGAGCTTCAGCAGGGCATGGGCCAGCCGCAGGGCGTTGTAGGTTCGCTCCGTGCCGTACGGAGGATCGTTCAGGATCAGGAGCGTTCTCATGGTCTGGTCTCGGCTCCGGCTATGGGGGCGACCGGCGGATGAGGGGCCGAGGACGGCGGACTGTCAAGCCGGCAGGACGCCGCACGGGCCGGCGCCGGAACCGTTGCGCCGCCCCTCCGCGCGGGGTAAGGCCCACGCCCGCGCCTTCCGGGACCGAGAACGCCATGCCCCGCCCTCCGATCGCCGTCCTGCTGCTGCTCCTGGCGGCCTGCGGGCCCACTCCGCCTCCGGCGGCAGGGGCGACGGTCCGGGTCGCGGACGCCGTCTGCCGCCCGACGCCGGTCGGTCGCCAGGCCACCGGTTGCTATCTGACCCTGACCGCCGCCGCCGATGATCGTCTCGTCAGCGTCTCCAGCCCGGTCGCCGGCCGGATCGAAATCCACGAGAGCCGGATGGAGAGCAACATGATGATGATGCGCCAGCTGACCGACGGCCTGCCCCTGCCCGCCGGCCAGGCCGTGGAGCTGAAGCCGGGCGCCAGCCACCTGATGCTGCTGGCCGTGACCGAGCCGCTGAAGGCCGGAGACGCCGTGCCGCTGACCCTGGCCTTCGCTTCGGCCCCGCCCGTCGAGATCACTGCGGCCGTCGGCCAGCCGGCCCTGACCGACTCGGGCCATGCCTCGCGCTGACCCCGACGCCTCGGCCTGACAAACCGGCCGCGACCCGCTAAAGGCTCGCGCTCACCAAGGAAACGCCCGCCCCCATGGCCCTGAAAGTCGCGATCGTCGGCCTGCCCAACGTCGGCAAGTCCACCCTGTTCAACGCCCTGACGAAGACGGCGGCGGCGCAGGCGGCCAACTACCCGTTCTGCACGATCGAGCCGAACACCGGCGATGTCGCCGTGCCCGAGCCGCGCCTCGAGGTGCTGGCGTCCATCGCCGGTTCGAAGGAGATCATCCCCTCGCGCATCACCTTCGTCGACATCGCCGGCCTGGTGCGCGGCGCCTCGAAGGGCGAGGGGCTCGGCAACCAGTTCCTCGCCAATATCCGCGACTGCGACGCCGTGGCCTTCGTGGCGCGCTGCTTCGTCGACGACGACATCACCCATGTCGAGAACCGCATCGACCCGATCTCGGATCTGGAGATCATCGAGACCGAGCTGATGCTGGCCGACCTCGAAAGCCTCGAGAAAAGGGTCGTCAACGTCGAGAAGCGGGCCAAGGGCGGCGACAAGGAAGCCCAGCAGACCCTGCGGCTGATCAACCTGGCGCTGACGCCCCTGCGCGCCGGCAAGCCCGCGCGCGTGGTGAAGGTCGACCGGGAGGACGAGAAGGCGTGGCGCATGCTGCAGCTGCTGACCTCGCTGCCCGCCCTCTACGTCGCCAACGTCGACGAGGCTTCGGCGGACAAGGGCAATGAGCTGTCGGACCTGGTGGCCCGGCGCGCCGCCGCCGACCACGCCAAGTCGGTGGTGATTTCGGCGAAGATCGACTCCGAACTCGCCGTGCTGGCGCCGGAAGAACAGGCCGAGTTCCTCGAAAGCATGGGGCTGGAGGAGCCGGGCCTCAACCGGCTTATCCGCGAGGCCTACGCCCTGCTGGGCCTGCAGACCTATTTCACGGTCGGGCCCAAGGAAGCCCGCGCCTGGACGATCCCGATCGGCGCCACCGCACCGCAGGCGGCGGGGGTGATCCACACCGACTTCGAGAAGGGCTTCATCCGCGCCGAGACCATCGCCTACCCCGATTTCGTCGCCCTCAAGGGCGAGCAGGGAGCCAGGGAGGCCGGCAAGCTGCGGGCCGAGGGCAAGAGCTACGTCGTCAAGGACGGCGACGTGATGCATTTCCTGTTCAACTGAGATCAGGCCGCGGGCGTATCCTCCAGCGTCGTGCATTTGGTCAGCACGACGACGGCGTTGTCGCGGTTCAGCCAGGTCAGGCGCATGCTCTGGCCGGACACCGCCATCCGCACCCGTTCATTGGAGACCATCCCTTCGCCGGTGCAGGTCAGCGCCGCCTCATAGCCGTCGGCGACCTGGTCGATCGAAGCCATGGCGCAGCTGTTCTCATAGCCCTCGAAGCGGGTGGTGGTGATCTCGATCGGCCGCTCGGGACCGGTGGTGTTCGGGCACCAGGAGACATCGGCGGCCCAGCGGCCGACGAAGCTGCGCGGACCCGCGCCGGGCAGGGCCGACCCCGCCCCCGGCGGAGGAACGGTCGGGGGAACCTCGGCCTCCGGCGTATCGACCGCCTCGGCCGGCTCGGTCGGCGGGTTCGGTTTGTCGGCATCGCAGGCCGAAACAGCGAAGACCGCGAGCAGGCAGGGGATGATCCGGGTCATGGAAGGGAAACGCGGCCGCGGTCCGTTGGCTCCACACTCGCCCCGATCACGAATTCGCGGCCACGCTTGCATCCCTCGCCAGTATTTGCGACCCGTTCTTCTGTGTCGAGAAACAATGGGGTGTCCCGGATGACTCAGAACACCAATCCATGGGCAATGCAGATTGATCCGCTGGCGCAGGATGTCGCCGCCGTGCTCAAACGCATGGGCGGCTCCGCCCACCAGAAGGACGTGGTCCAGTGCGTCGCGGCGATGAAACGCCAGCGCGGCGAGACGGTCGCGCAGGACCTCGCCAGCCGCATCGTGGAGGTGTTCGAGCGATATCGCGACCTGTTCTTCAGGCCGTTCGGGGAGGGATCGATGCGTTGGGCCCTGCAGCCCGGCGTGGCCTGACGGCAGTCCCCCCGGGAGGGGCGTGGCGAAGGCCCGCGACCGGAGGGTCGCGGGCCTTGCTGTTCTGGACAGGGCGGTTGTCCAACCGCGATCTAACGGTTGCAGCGGCAGATTCTAGAAACGGCGGACGTAGCTGAGGCCGTAGGTGTCGACCTCGGCGCCGCCGTCGTCCTGGAAGTCGCGGCGGGTCCAGTCGGCGCGCAGGCCGTTGCGGCCGTCGAAATACCAGTTGGCGCCGGCCCCGTAGTTGACGCTCTCGCCGTCCTCCACAGCCGTAAAGCCGGCGACGTCGGCCTTGACCGAGGTCGTGCCATAGCCGACGCGGCCGAACAGTTCGAGGTTCTCGGACACGGGCAGTTTGGCGACGCCGTAAACGGCGGCGTCGTACTCGTGCTCGATCGAGCCGTCGACGCCGGCGACGGTGACGTCGTCGTCGCGGACGCCGACCGAGGCTTCGCCCTCGACGCCGAAATTGCGGGTGAAGTCGTAGCCGAGACGGCCGGTGATCGCCCCGAGCTTGGCGTCGTCGGCCTCCAGATGGGTGTAGCCGAGCGAGCCGGTCACCCGACCGGGATCCTGGGCCAGGGCGGGCCCGGCGGCGAGAGTAAGAACAGCGGTCGCGAGAAGAACATTACGCATTGTGTCTGCATCCTCTAGATGTGGTGACTTCTACGGTCACCAGCCCCACCCAGCGTGAACACAAATGGTCCTCGCGCCCTCCTGTTCCAGACCTGAAATTCGACTTGCCGTCGACTGTGCGCGGACTGGCACAGACGCCGCTACGTCAATGATGACTTCATCGTGACCTTATTTTGGCGCTCCGGTTTCTAGCGATCCTTCTCCCGTTCCGCGCCGGACCGGGCCTCGAGGGCCGCCTGGGCGGCGGCGAGTCGGGCGATGGGGACGCGGTAGGGCGAGCAGCTGACGTAGCTGAGGCCGACCCGTTCGCAGAAGGCGATCGACGACGGATCGCCGCCGTGCTCGCCGCAGAGGCCCATCTTCATACCCGGCCGGGCCGCGCCGCCGCGCTCGGCGGCGATGCGGATCAGGTCGCCGACGCCGTCCTGATCGAGCCGGACGAACGGATCCGTCTCGAAGATGCCCTTGTCCATATAGGCCTGCAGAAAACGGCCGGAGTCGTCCCGGCTGATGCCGAAGGTGGTCTGGGTCAGGTCGTTGGTGCCGAACGAGAAGAATTCGGCGTGCTCGGCCAGGTCGCCGGCGCGCAGGGCCGCGCGCGGCAGTTCGATCATGGTGCCGACCAGGTATTCGACCCGGTCGCCGGCCTCGGCGAAGACCGTCTCGGCGGTGCGGTCGGTCAGTTCGCGCAGGTATTTCATCTCCAGGCCGAGCGCGACCAGCGGGTGCATGATTTCGGGGATGGGGGCCTCGGCCGCGGTTTTCTTGACCTCGAGCGCCGCCTCAAGGATGGCCCGGACCTGCATCTCGTAGATTTCCGGATAGGCAACGCCGAGGCGGCAGCCGCGGTGGCCGAGCATCGGATTGGTCTCGTGCAGATCCCTGGCCCGGCGCTTCAGCTTGGCGGCGTCGAGGCCCTGGGTTTCGGCCAGGGCGTCGATCTCGGCCTCGCTGTGGGGGATGAACTCGTGCAGCGGCGGATCGAGCAGGCGGATCGTCACCGGCAGGCCGGCCATGATCCCGAACAGCTCGACGAAGTCCGACTTCTGGAACGGCGCGATCCGGGCCAGCGCGGCGCGACGGCCGGCCTCGTCGTCGGCGAGTATCATCTCGCGCACGGCGGCGATGCGGGCCTCGTCGAAGAACATGTGCTCGGTGCGGCACAGGCCGATGCCCTCGGCCCCGAAGCCGCGCGCGGTGCGGGCGTCCAGCGGGGTCTCGGCGTTGGCGCGGACCCCGAGGCGGCGGACCTTGTCGGCCCAGGCCATCAGGGTCTGGAAGTCGCCGGTCAGCTCGGGCTCGATCATCGGCACGGCGCCGTCCAGCACCTCGCCCTTGGAGCCGTCGATGGTGATGATCTCGCCGGCCTTGAAGGTGCGGCCGCGGGCGGTGAAGGTCCCTGCCTTTTCATTGATGTGAATCTCGCCGGCGCCGGAGACGCAGGGACGGCCCATGCCGCGGGCGACCACCGCCGCGTGGCTGGTCATGCCGCCGCGGGCGGTGACGATGCCGCGCGCCGCGTGCATGCCGTGGATGTCCTCGGGGCTGGTCTCCTCGCGCACCAGGATGACGGCGTCGCCCAGCTGGGACAGGCGCTCGGCCTCGTCGGCGTCGAACACCACCTTGCCGGTCGCCGCGCCGGGCGAGGCCGGCAGGCCGGCGGCCACGACCCTGCGCTCGGCCTGCGGATCGAGGGTCGGGTGCAGCAGCTGGTCCAGCGCGCCCGGCTCGACCCGGGAGACGGCCTCCTCTTCCGAGATCATCCCCTCGGCGGCGAGGTCGACCGCCACCTTCAGCGCGGCCTTGGCTGTGCGCTTGCCGTTGCGGGTCTGCAGCATCCACAGCCGGCCCTGTTCGACCGTGAACTCGATGTCCTGCATATCGCGATAGTGGGACTCGAGCCTCCCGACGACTTCGACGAACTGGCCGAACACCTCGGGCATGGCCTCCTCCATCGAGGGGGCGGTCTCGCCCATCTCCTCGCGGCCGGCCCGGGTCAGCGACTGGGGCGTGCGGATGCCGGCGACGACGTCCTCGCCCTGGGCGTTGATCAGGAATTCGCCATACAGCTTCGCCTCGCCGGTCGAGGGGTTGCGGGTGAAGGCGACGCCGGTGGCCGAGGTGTCGCCCATATTGCCGAAGACCATCGACTGGACATTGACCGCCGTGCCCCAGCTTTCCGGGATGTCGTGCATGCGGCGATAGAATTTGGCCCGGTCGTTCATCCAGCTGGCGAAGACGGCCGAGACCGCGCCCCACAGCTGGTCGTTCGGATCCTGCGGGAATGGGCGGCCCAGCCGGTCCTCGACCACGGCCTTGTAGTCGGCGACCACCCTTTCCCAGTCGCCGGCGGACAGGTCGGTGTCGACGGTGACGCCGAGCCGGTCCTTGTGGTCGTCCAGCACCTCCTCGAAGTCGTCGTGGGACAGGCCCAGAACGACGTTCGAATACATGGTGATGAAACGGCGGTAGCTGTCGAAGGCGAAGCGCCGGTCGCCGCTGAGGGCGGCCAGCCCCTCGACCGTCTCGTCGTTGAGGCCGAGGTTGAGCACCGTGTCCATCATCCCCGGCATCGAGGCGCGGGCGCCCGAGCGGACCGAGACCAGCAGGGGGTTGCCCGGGTCGCCGAAGGTCTTGCCGACGACGGCCTCGACCGTCTTCAGCCCGGCGGCGACCTGATCGCGCAGACCGCCGGGCCAGGTCTGGCCGTTGGCGTAGTAGTGGACGCAGGCCTCGGTGGTGATGGTGAAGCCCGGCGGCACCGGCAGGCCCAGCGAGGACATCTCGGCCAGGTTGGCCCCCTTGCCGCCGAGCAGGTCCTTCATCGACGCATCGCCGTCGGCGGAGCCGCCGCCGAAGCCGTACACCCACTGAGTCATCCCGTAGCCCCTGAGCCTGTCGTTTCGTCCGGCCTGACTAACGTGCTGCGCCCGCGAAGGCGAGGCCGGGGTCGTAACAAACCGTGATGTCGCTCTTCTGAAAGACGCGGATGGAAGATCCGACGATCTCAGGCCGGCTCGAACGTCAGGCGCAGGCCCAGCGAACGGGTGATCTTCAGGATCGAGGCGAAGGAGGGGTTGCCGTCGCTGGACAGGGCCTTGTAGAGCCCTTCGCGCGACATCCGGGCGTCCCGCGCGAGCTGGCTCATGTTGCGGGTGCGGGCGACCACGCCGAGGGCATGGGCGAAATAGCTTACGTCGTCGGTGGCCTCGACCTCGGCCAGAACCGCCTCCAGATAGGTGGCGATGTCCTGATCGGTCTTCAGATGCTCGGCGGCGTCGAAGGGGGCGTAGTCAGTCATCGTAATTCTCCTTGAAGGCCGCGGCCATGGCGTGGGCCGCGGCGATGTCCCTGGCCTGGGATGATTTGTCGCCGCCGCCGAGCAGGACGATCAGCCGACCGCCGCGCCGGAGCAGATAGACGCGATAGCCCGGGCCGTAGTCGATCCGCAGTTCCGTCACGCCGCCGCCGACCGATTTGTGGTCGCCGAGTTGGCCGAGGCCGAGACGCTCGACCCGGACGATGATGCGGGCGGCGGCCCGCCGGTCCCTGAGCCCGTCCAGCCACCGGGCGAACACGCGACTGCGGATCACCTCGACCATAGCGTCCACTGTGGTTCATAGATCTGGACCCGTCAACTCTGGTTCACGCCGCCGCCTGCTTCAGGGCTTCCTCGCCCCAGGCATTGAGGCTTTTGCCGGAGAGTTCGGCGGCGCGGGCGGCGGCGGCGTGAACCTCGGGCGAGACGCGGAGCATCAACTGGCCCGAGTAGGATTTCTGAGGCGGTTTGCCGATCGCGGCGCAGGTCCGGATGTAGTCGTCCACCGCCTCATGGAAGGCGGCCTTGAGATCCTTCACGGTGTCGGCGTGGAAACTCACGCCATCGGTGATCCCCGCGATCCGGCCGAAGAAGATTTCGTCCGCATCGTCGTACTCGATGCGGGCGCTGTAGCCCTTGTAGTTCATGGCGCTCATGGTTTCGCTCCGATCCTGACTAGAAACGCTCTGGCCTCGCGGACCTGATATCGTTTCGCCTCCCTGGCGGGGTGGGGCCGGTGAAAGCTGGCCACCTCG
Source organism: uncultured Brevundimonas sp. (assembly GCF_937870815.1). Classification (GTDB taxonomy): domain Bacteria; phylum Pseudomonadota; class Alphaproteobacteria; order Caulobacterales; family Caulobacteraceae; genus Brevundimonas. The sequence continues at coordinate 28,427 of NZ_CALMZS010000212.1, read as the reverse complement.
CCGTTGAACACAAACCGCACCCGCGACCCTGATCCCTCGACAACCGTGCATCCCGCGGCGATCAGAAGACCCTCGATCGCGGCCCATTCGATGGTCCCCGACGCCGGATCGGTGAACACAGCCTTCAGGGCCTTGCGCCGCTTGCTGTTCATGCAAGCAGCATATGGGGGATGTCACGCCTTTTGCAAGCGATTTATGAAAGCAAAGATCGCTCCGTCGGAGCCTGTCCACGGCTGTTCGATCGGGCGAGGCTAAAACCGGCGTGTGCCCCCACCGAGAAGAATGCGACGCCTAAACCCCGCCTTAACCGCGATGATTCACCAATCGGCGCTCAAGCTGTGCGGGGCCGAGTAGAAATGTCCGGGTTGAAGACCGACGTCGTCCTGAGGGGCGACTGCATCGAGGTGCTGAAGGGCCTGCCCGACGCCTGCGTCGACATGGTCTTCGCCGATCCTCCCTATAATCTGCAGCTGGGCGGCGACCTGCTGCGGCCGGACAATTCGAAGGTCGACGCGGTCGACGACGACTGGGACAGGTTCGACAGCTTCGCGACCTATGACGCCTTCACCCGGGCCTGGCTGACGGAGTGCCGCCGGGTGCTGAAGCCGGAGGGCTCGATCTGGGTGATCGGCAGCTATCACAACGTCTTCCGCCTGGGTTCGGCGATCCAGGACCTGGGCTTCTGGGTCCTGAACGACATCATCTGGCGCAAGTCCAACCCGATGCCGAACTTCAAGGGCACCCGCTTCACCAATGCCCACGAGACCCTGATCTGGGCGGCCCGGAGCCGCGGGCAGAAGCGCTACACCTTCAACTACGACGCGCTGAAGGCCTTCAACGAGGACGTCCAGATGCGCTCGGACTGGACCTTCGCCCTGTGCACCGGCGAGGAGCGGATCAAGGACGCCGACGGCAGGAAGGCCCACCCGACCCAGAAGCCGGAGGCCCTGCTGCACCGGGTGCTGCTGGCGGCGACGCGGCCCGGCGATGTGGTGCTGGACCCGTTCTTCGGCACCGGCACCACCGGCGCGGCGGCGAGGCGGCTGGGACGCCGCTTCATCGGCGTCGAGCGCGACGAGACCTACGCCAGGGTCGCCGAGAAGCGCATCAGGGCGGTGATCCCGGCCGCGCCCGAGGACATCGTCGTCACCGGCTCCAAACGGGCCGAACCGAAGGTGCCGTTCGGCGCCCTGGTCGAGGCCGGCCTGCTGCGGCCCGGCGACCGGCTGTATTGCCCGAAGGGCGAGCGCGAGGCGCGGGTGCGGGCCGACGGCTCGCTGGTCTCCGGATCGCTCAGCGGCTCGATCCACAAGCTGGGGGCCCTGCTGGAGAACGCCCCGGCCTGCAACGGCTGGACCTACTGGCGCTTCAAGTCGGACCAGGGCCTGAGGTCGATCGACGCCCTGCGCGCCGAGGTCCGCGCGGGCATGCAGTAGCCGCTCCTGTAACGCTGTAAACCCCGGTAGAAGCGTCCGAAAAATCGGCCGTATGCGAGGAACTCTTCGCAGCTGCGAAGGTTACTCCCGATGTCCGATTTCCGGCATCGAGAGCGCGCGCCATGAAGATCGCCCAGGTCACGCCCCTCTATGAGGCCGTCCCGCCGAAGCTGTACGGCGGCACGGAACGCGTGGTGGCGCATCTGACCGACGCCCTCGTCGAGCTGGGCCACGAGGTCACGCTGTTCGCGGCCGCCGACGCCGCCACCCGGGCGCGGCTGATCCCGGTGCGCGACCAGGCGATCCGGCTGGATCCGACCGCTCTCAAGTCCGACCTGGCGGCGCACATGAGCATGCTGTCCGAGGTGCTGGAGCGCGTCGACGAGTTCGACGTGATCCACTTCCACACGGACATGATCCATTTCCCCTTCTTCGCCCGCCATGCCGACCGGACCGTCACCACCCTGCACGGCCGGCTGGACCTGAAGGATCTGCCGGGCGTCTACGAGCACTGGGGCGAGTTCGGGCTGGTGTCGATCTCGGACGACCAGCGCCGGCCGCTGCCGCTGGCCAACTGGAGGGCGACCGTCCATCACGGCATGCCGGCGGAACTGTACCGCTTCTCGCCGGCGCCGCAGGGCTATCTCGCCTTTCTCGGGCGGATCTCGCCCGAGAAGAGACCGGACCGGGCCATCGAGATCGCCACCAGGCTGAACAAGCCGCTGAAGATGGCGGCCAAGGTCGACGCCGCCGACAAGGTCTATTGGGAGACCTTCATCCGCCCCATGGTCGAGGGCAATCCGCTGGTCGAATTCGTCGGCGAGATCGGCGACCACCAGAAGTCCGCCTTCCTCGGCGGGGCCGAGGCCCTGCTGTTCCCGATCGACTGGCCCGAGCCGTTCGGCCTGGTGATGATCGAGGCCATGGCCTGCGGAACCCCGGTGGTGGCCTTCCGCTGCGGGTCCACGCCGGAGGTCGTCGAGGACGGCGCCACGGGCTATCTGGTCGACACCGTGGAGCAGGCCATCGCCGCCGCCGCACACGCCCACCAGCTGGACCGCGAGGCCGTCCGGGCGCGTTTCGAACTGCGCTTCTCGGCCACGGCCATGGCCCGGCGCTATCTGGACGTCTACGGCGACCTGCTGGCCCGGCGGCCGTTCGCGGAAGCCCCGCTCGACGACGTCGTGACGCCGCTGCGGCCGCACGAGGGCCGGAGTTTCGCCGGCCTGGCCTGAACCGCCGGACCGTTTCGACCATTACCGTAAGCAGGCGGTCGCCGGCGCCCGCCCGTCCCTGAAGCCTCGCGAGGAGATCGATGGACGACGCCTACACGGTCAAGGTCACCGCGCTGGAGACCGGCGAAGCCGAGACGGCCGAGCAGCTTCAGGCGTTGAAAGCCGGCGATTGCTTCCTGGTGGCCGACGGCTGGGGCGATCTGCGGGAGGGGGCCGAGGGCCTTTTCGACAACGACACCCGCATTCTGTCCCGCCTGCTGCTGCGCGTCGGACGGGCCCGGCCCTCGCGGCTGAGCTCGGGGGTGTCGCGCGACAACGTCTTCTTCACCTGCCACGCCACCAACCGGCCGCTGCCGCCGATGGGCGGCAAGTCGGCGCCGGCCGGGGTGCTGCACCTCGAGCGCCGGCGGTTCCTGTGGGAGCGGCGGATGTTCGAGCGCATCCGCGTCGCCAACCACGGGATCGAGGACGTGCTGCTGCCGCTGTCGGTCGACTACGGGGCCGATTTCGCCGACATCTTCGAGGTCCGGGGAACCCGGCGGGAGCGCAAGGGGGAGATCCGCCCCCCGACCACGGACGGCCGCCGGGTCAACTTCAGCTACATGGGCCTGGACGGGGTCGAGCGGCGCGGCTGCGTGGCCTTCTCCGAGCCGCCGGCCCGGATGAGCGCGTCCCGGGCCGAGTTCATGTTCAGCCTGCCGCGCGGCCGGACCCTGGACCTGTACGTCGAGTGCGGGGCCGATCGCTGCGACGCCCCGTCGGAAGAGCGCTGGCGGGTGCACGCGGTGCAGGCCCGGCTGGCGATGCGGGCCCGCCGCCGCCGGGGCGCCTCGCTGCGGGGGCCGCGCAGTCCCCGGTTCAACGACTGGCTGGAACAGTCGCGCGCCGACGTGGCCCTGCTGACCACGGAACTGCCGACGGGACCGTATCCCTACGCCGGCACGCCGTGGTTCTCGACGCCGTTCGGCCGGGACGGCATCATCACGGCCTGGCAGCTGCTGTGGCTGGACCCGTCCCTGGCCAAGGGGGTGCTGACCTATCTGGCCATGCGGCAGGCGACCGAAACCTCGGCCTTCGAGGATTCCGCGCCCGGCAAGATCATGCACGAGACCCGACGCGGCGAAATGGCGGCGCTGGGCGAGGTGCCGTTCGGCCGCTACTACGGCGGGGTCGACACCACCTGCCTGTTCGTCGCCCTGGCCGGAGCCTACGCCCGCCGCACCGGCGATCTGGACACCATCCAGCGGCTGTGGCCGAACCTGCTGGCGGCGGCGGGCTGGATGCGCGAGCATGGCGACATCCAGGGCAACGGCCTGATCGCCTATCAGCGCGCCGCCGAGACCGGACTGTCCAACCAGGGCTGGAAGGACTCGGAGGACTCGATCTTCCACAGCGACGGACGCTTTCCGCGGGGGCCGGTGGCGCTGCTGGAGGTGCAGGGCTACGCCTTCTCGGCATGGCGGGCGATGGCCGACCTCGGCCTCCGGCTGGGCAAGGCCGGGGCGTCCGAATGGGAGGCGCAGGCCGAATCCGTGCGGGCGCTCGTCGAGGAGCGGTTCTGGCTGGAGGACGAGCAGTTCTACGCCGTGGCGCTGGACGGGGACGGCGCGCCCTGCCGGGCCATCGCCTCGAACGCCGGCCATCTGCTGTTCAGCGGCCTGCCCAGTCCCGAGCGGGCCCGGGCGGTCACCCGCCGGATGCTGTCGGCCGAGTTCCGCTCCGGATGGGGCCTCCGCACCCTCGCCACCGGCCAGCCCCGCTTCAATCCGATGAGCTACCACGACGGCTCCGTCTGGCCGCACGACACGGCCTTGGCGGCCGCCGGCATGGCGCGCTACGGCGAGCGACGGGCCGTGGCCATGCTGCTGAACGAAATCTACGAGGCGGCGACGCATTTCGAACTGCGCCTGCCCGAGCTGTTCTGCGGGTTCCAGCGACTGCCCGGCGAGCCGCCGATCGCCTATCCGGTGGCCTGCCTGCCCCAGGCCTGGGCGGCGGGGTCGGTGTTCATGATGATGCAGGCCGCCCTGGGGGTCAGCATCGACGCCATCACCGGGGTGATCGAGATCGACAATCCGATGATGCCCGCGGGAATCGAGCACCTGATCCTGTCCCGTCTGCAGGTCGGGGAGGCCGTGATCGACCTCGCCTTCGACCGCGTCAACGGACAGACGGTGGTGGCCCCCCGGCGACGCGACGGCGATCTTCGCGTGCGCCTGACCCGCTAGAGCCTGATCGGTTGAGGAGGAATCGCTTCGCGATTCCGCCGATGCCGTGAATCAGGCTCTAAACCGATTTCGCCCTAGCCGGCCAGGGCCCGGTCGAGCGCCTTGCGGAACACCGTCGGAAGGGCCTGCCGGGCCTCGACCGGCGGCCGCCACAGGAAATCGCCGCGGCCCGTGGCGGTTCGGACCTCCAGGGTCAGGGCGAAATGGGTGAACACATGTTCGACGGCGCCGACGGCGACCCAGTCGCCGGGGGCCGGCGGAGCCGTCTGCGCCGCCGCGGCGCCCCAGTCGGACGTCGGCAGCCCCAGCATGCCGCCCAGCAGGCCCCGGTCGGGCCGCCGCACCAGGGCGACACGCCCGTGGTCGTCGCGGAGAACCCAGGCGAGGCCGCGCCGGTGCGGGCGTTCGGCCTTCGGGGTCTTGAGCGGATAGCGCTCCGGCCGTCCCGACCGGACGCCGAGGCAGCCGTCCGCCAGCGGGCAGCGGGCGCAGATCGGCGCGCCCGGCCGGCAGACCGTGGCCCCGAGATCCATCAGGGCCTGGGCCCAGTCGCCGGGACGGTCGTCGGCCACCAGCGTGGCGGCCAGCCGCTTCAGTTCCGGTTTGGCGGCGGGCAGCGGCGTCCCGACCGCGAACAGCCGCGCCATGACCCGCTCGACATTGCCGTCGACCACATTGGCGGGTTGATCGAAGGCGATGGCGACGACGGCGGCGGCGGTGTAGGGCCCGACCCCCGGAAGGGCGAGAAGCTCCGCCTCGGCGGCCGGAAAGACGCCGCCGTGCTCACGGGCGACGGCGCGGGCGCAGGCCAGCAGGTTGCGGGCGCGGGCGTAGTAGCCCAGCCCCGCCCAGGCCGCCATGACATCTTCGTCGGCGGCGGCGGCGAGGTCCGAGACGGTCGGCCAGCGGCGGGTGAAGGCCTGGAAATAGGGGGTGGCGTGCGCCGTGGTGGTCTGCTGCAGCATGACCTCGGACAGCCAGACCCGGTACGGATCGGGGCGATCCGACCCCGGCCCGGCCCGCCAGGCCAGGGCGCGGCGGTGACGATCGTACCAGTCCAGCAGCGCCGCCCGGAGGGCGGACCGGTCGAGGGCGACCTGGACGGGCGGCTGGCAGGCGACGGGCGGCATTCCCCGCGCTATAAACCGGAAATGCGCCGCACGCTGCCCACAGACGCCGAGGCCCGCGAAATCCTGTCGCGCCGCCGCACCCGTCCCGCCCCGCGGCCGGCCCCGAAGGCCGGGCGGGCGCTGCAGGGGCTGATCCGGGAGCTGGACGCGAAATTCGGCCGCGGGGCCTCGGCGCTGGAGCCGCGCTGGACCGAGATCGTCGGCGAGCGCCTCGCCCGGGTGACCCGGCCGCAGAAGCTGACCAAGGGTCGCGGCGGCGCGGGTGGAACGCTGGAGCTGCGCGTGGCCGGGCCCGCGGCCCTGCTGGTCCAGCATCAGTCGGAGGAGATCCTGCAGCGGGTCAATCTCTTCCTCGGCCCCGGCAGCGTCGACCGGCTGCGGATCGCCCAAGGGCCGGTCAAGCCGCCGGTCGGCCTGCCGCCGCCGCCCCGCTCCCGCGCCGGCCCGCGCCCCCTGAGCGCGCATCAGGAGGCCGAGCTCAAGGCCGCCCTCGCCGAGGCGCCCGATCCGCTCAAGGGCCCGCTGGAGCGGCTGGGCCGCGCCGTGATGTCCGATCCGCAGAAGGGGCGCGATCGCGCGGGCGATTGACAAAACTTCGCCGCTTCTGTTCTCGAAAACCCCTGTGCGCGCATTTCCGGGGGAATCGCGCGATGCTCTTCATCCCCGTGCCAGTGAGGACCACTCCATGAGCGCCACGATCAAATACGCCGCGATGAGCCGCCGCGCGGCGATGACCGCCGCCGCGATGGCCGCCATGGTCACGCTGTCCGGCTGCAACGGCGGCGGCGCCGGCAAGGCGGCCGAGGGCGACATGGCCCTGGGCGCCCCTGAGGGAGCCAAGGTCACCGTGGTCGAATACGCCTCGGTCACCTGCCCCCATTGCGCCACCTGGCAGGAAGAAACCTGGCCGGCGTTCAAGGCCGCCTACGTCGACACCAACAAGGTTCGCTTCGTCTTCCGCGAACTGCCGACGCCGCCGACCGAGGTCGCCGTGGCCGGCTTCCTGGTGGCGCGCTGCGCCGGCGGGGTCGAGAACTACTTCAACGTCATCCACGAGCTGATGGCCGACCAGCGCAATCTGGTGACGGACCCGCGGACCACCCTGTTCCGGGTCGGCAACGGCTTGGGCATGAACCAGCAGCGGATCCAGGACTGCATCACCGACGAGGCCGCCCTGCAGGCCTCGGAAGAGCGGGCGAAGGCGGCGATGAGCGCCGGCGTCACCGGCACGCCGACGTTTTTCGTGAACGACGTCAAGGTCATCACTCCCGGCGGCGAGGGCGCGAGCCTCGAGGACCTGTCCAAGGCGATCGACGCCGAGCTGGCCAAGGGCTGATCGTCCGGTGACGCGGCTGTCGCGGGTCCTGCTGCCGGTCATCGTCGCGATCGCCGCGCCCGCGGCGGCGTTCGCCCAGACGGTCGAGCCGGTGCGCGCGGGCGACCGGACCCTGGGATCGGCCGCCGCCCCGGTGACGCTGACGGTCTATCTGTCGACGACCTGCAGCCACTGCGCCGACTGGCACACGCGGGATTTCCCGGCCTTCAAGGCGCGGTTCGTCGACACCGGCCAGGTGCGGGTGGCGTTCCGCGACCTGCCGACCCCGCCGCAACAGGTCGCCGTCGCCGGCGCGGTGATGAGCCGCTGCGCGCCGGAGGAGAAATACGCAGAGGTGCTCGAGGCCCTGTTCCGCGGACAGCCGCGGCTGCACGCCCAGCCGGGACCGCCGCCGCAGCAGACGGTGGTCAGCTGGCTGGCGGCCGGGGGCGCGGCGGGCGGCCTGACGCCGGACCAGATGAACGCCTGCTTCGCCAGCGAGGCCTCCTTCGCCGAGATCGAGGCCCGCGCCCGCCAGGCCTCGGCCGACGGCGTCAATGCGACGCCCAGCTTCTTCATCAACGGCGAGCCGGCGCCGGCCGCCATGGCTGCGCACGACGTGGCCGCGTTCGAGCCCCTGATCCAGCCGCTGCTCGACGGCCGGTGACCTGATAGCGGGATGCAGTTCCAGCGCCTTCGGCTCGTCGGTTTCAAGTCCTTCGTCGATCCCGCCGAGGTGCATATCGAGCCGGGCCTGACCGGCGTGGTCGGGCCCAACGGCTGCGGCAAGTCCAATGTGCTGGAAGGCCTGCGCTGGGTCATGGGGGCCAATTCCGCCAAGGCCATGCGCGGCCAGGGCATGGACGACGTGATCTTCGCCGGGGCCGCCAACCGGCCGCCGCGCAGCCACGCCGAGGTCTCGCTGACCATCGACAACGCCCAGCGCAAGGCGCCCCAGCCGTTCACCGACAGCGCCGTCATCGAGGTGTCGCGCCGCATCGACCGCGGCCAGGGCTCGACCTACCGGATCAACGGCAAGGAGGTGCGGGCCCGCGACGTGCAGCTGCTGTTCGCCGACGCCTCGACCGGGGCCAATTCGCCGGCGCTGGTGCGGCAGGGGCAGATCAGCGAACTGATCGCCGCCAGGCCGCAGAACCGCCGACGCATCCTCGAGGAGGCCGGCGGCGTGGCCGGCCTGCACACCCGCCGGCACGAGGCCGAGCTGCGGCTGAAGGCGGCCGAGACCAACCTCGAACGGCTGGACGACATCGGCCGCGAGCTGGAGACCACCCTCGCCCGCCTGAAACGCGAGGCCCGGCAGGCCGAGAAATACAAGAAGATCTCGGCCGAGATCCGCGCCCTGCAGGCGGCGCTGCTGTTCGTGCGCTGGAACGACGCCCGGACGGCGGCGGAGGCGGCGGCGCAGGAGCTGGCCGAGGCCGACCGGGCGGTGCTGGAGGCGACCACGGCGTCCGGTCGGGCGCAGACGGCGTCGCTGAACGCCCAGGAGGCGCTGAAGCCGGCGAGGGAGGAGGATGCGGTGGCCGGGGCCCTGCTGCACCGCGCCTCGCTGGAGCGCGACCGGCTGGACATGGCCGAACAGGCGGCCCGGGCCGAGGTCGAGCGACTGACCGCCGAGGCCGCCCGCATCGCCGCCGACATCGAGCGCGAGACCGCCATGGCCGGGGACGCCGAGGGCGAGCTGACCCGGCTCGGCGCGGCGCTGGAAGCCCTGCAGGCGGAGATGGCGGCCGCCCCGGCGCGCGGGCCGGAGCTGGAGGCGGCGCTGGCCGCGGCGGAGGACGCCCGCAAGGCCGCCGACGCCGGGGTCGAGCGGGTGGCCGGGGCGGCGGCGGCGGTCGAGGCGCGGGTCTCGGCCGAGAACGCCCGCAAGCGCGACGCCGAGGCGCGGGTGGCCCGGGCCGAGGCCCAGCTGGCCTCGGCCAAGTCCGAACGCGAGGCGCTCGGCCCGCTGGAGACGCCGGAGATCGGGGTCGCCCGGGCGGCGCTGGAGCAGGCCCAGGCCGAGCTCGCCGCCGCGCGGGCGACGGTCGAGGCGGCCGAGACTGAGCGCGGCGACCGGGCCCGGGCCGAGCAGGCGGCGCGGCAGGCGGCGCGGGCGGCCGAGGACCGGCTGGGCCGGCTGCAGACCGAGGCGCGCGGCCTCGCCCAGCTGCTGGTCCAGGGCAGGCGCGAGTACCCGCCGGCGCTCGACCGGGTGCAGGCCGACAAGGGCTATGAGGCGGCGCTGGCGGCGGCGCTGGGCGACGATCTGGACGCGGCCCTCGACGCCCGCGCGGCGGCCTGGTGGGCGGGGGCGGAGGCGCCGTCTCCCTCGTGGCCGGAGGGCGTCGAGCCGCTGGCCGACCATGTGACGGCGCCCGAGCAGCTGCGGGCGCGGCTGGCGCTGTGCGGCGTGGCGGCGCGCGGCGAGATCGAGGCCCTGGCGAAGCACCTGCCGGCCGGGGCCCGCCTGGTCACCCGCGAGGGCGACTTGTGGCGCTGGGACGGCTTCGTGCAGCGCGCCGAGGCTCCCCGCCCGGCGGCGGTGCGGCTGGCCCAGCGCACCCGCCTGTCGGAGCTGGAGACGGAGATCGACGAGGGCAGGCCGGCGCTGGAGGCGGCGCAAGCGGCGTTGAAGGCGGCGACCGAAGCCTTCCGCGCCTCGGAGGAGGCGGTGAAGACGGCCCGCGCCGCGCCCTTCGCTCTGGACAAGGCCGCCGCCGCCGCCCGCGACCGCGTCGAGGCGCTCGGCCGCGAGCAGGCCCGTAAGGAGGCGCGGGCCCAGGCGCTGGACGAGACCCTGGCCCGGCTCGCGGGCGAGGTCGGGGCCGCCCAGGCGGCGCTGGCCGAGGCGCAGGGCGACGAGGCGCCGTCGGAGACGCTGGACGGCTTGCGCGCCGAACTGACGGCGGCGCGGGCGGCGGCGGACGCGGCGCGCGGCGCGGCGGCGACAGCGCAGGTCGAGCGCGACGCCGAGGCCCGCGAGGTCGCAGGGCGTCAGACCCGGCTGGACGACCTGACCCGCGAACGCGACGGCTGGGCGGCGCGGGCGAAGGACGCCACGGCGCGGATCGCGGCGCTGGAGAAGGACGCGGCGACGACCGCCGTCCGGCTGAAGGGGGCGTCCGACGCGCCGGAACGGCTGGCGGCGCAGCGCTCGGCCCTGCTCGACGCCCTGACCACGGCGGAGACGCGGCGCAAGGCGGCGGCGGACGCGCTGGCGCTGGCCGAGGGTCAGGCCGGCGAGGCGGACAGGGCGGCGCGGGCGGCCGAGGCGGCGGCCTCGGCGGCGCGCGAGGCGCGGGCCGGGCTGGCGGCGCGGGCCGAGGCGGCCGCCGAGAAGCTCGTGGAGACCGAGGCGAACCTCCGCGAGACGGCGCAGATGTCGCCGGAGGAGCTGGGGCAGAAGCTCCAGGACGACGCCATCGCCCGCCCGCCGGACGCGGCCGGGGCGGAGAGCCTGCTGTACGGCCTGGAGCGCGAGCGCGAGGCGCTGGGCGCGGTCAACCTGCTGGCCGAGGACGAGGCCAATGAGTACGGCGACCGGCTGCAGACGATGAGGGTCGAGCGCTCGGACCTGACCAGCGCCATCGCCAAACTGCGCGACGGCATCGACGAGCTCAACGCCGAGGGCCGCGAGCGGCTGGTGGCGGCCTTCGACATCATCAACGACAATTTCAAGAGCCTGTTCGAGGCCCTGTTCGGCGGCGGCCAGGCCGAGCTGAAACTGGTCGAGAGCGACGATCCGCTCGAGGCCGGCCTGGAGATCTACGCCTGCCCGCCGGGCAAGCGGCTGGCGGTGATGAGCCTGATGTCGGGCGGCGAACAGGCCCTCACGGCGGCGGCCCTGATCTTCGCCGTCTTCCTGGCCAATCCGGCCCCGGTCTGCGTGCTGGACGAGGTCGATGCCCCGCTGGATGACGCCAACGTCGACCGCTTCTGCCGCATGCTGGACGAGATGAGGAAGCGCACGGACACCCGCTTCATCGTCATCACCCACAACCCGGTGACCATGAGCCGGATGGACCGGCTGTACGGCGTCACCATGCCCGAACGGGGGGTGTCGCAACTGGTCAGCGTGGACCTGACGCAGGCGGAAGAGATCGTGGCGGCGTAATGTCGTGAGTGAAGAGTGCCAGTGAGCAAGGAGTGAACGAGGAACGCGCTGGCGGTCGCCGCATTCGGCTCTCCTCTTGCTCACTGGCACTCTTCACCCCTTCAGCACCTCCGTCCGCACGAACCAGCCGAAGATGGCCGGCCCCTCGATGACGTAGCGGCGGAACATGCGGCGGGGCTGGGTCAGCAGGCGGTGCAGCCATTCCAGCGACAGCCGCTGGAAGATGCGCGGCGCGCGCCGCTGGCGGCCGGTCAGGAAGTCGACCGAGGCGCCGACGCACAGGGCCACGCCCTGCTCCCGGCCGGCGGCGCGCAGGGCGTGGGCGAACATCTCCTGCTTGGGGAAGGAGACGCAGGCCAGCAGAACGTCCCAGTCGGCCGCCGCGGCGGCGTCGACGGCGGCGTCCCAGGCCGGGGTTCCGGGACTCAGCATCGGGGCCTCGATGAAGGTCAGGCGACGGTCCGGATAGCGCGCGGCCAGGTCGTCGAAGGCGGCGCGGTCGGGGCCGAACACGCCGATGGTCAGGTCGTGGCCCGCGGCCAGCAGGTCGGCGGTCAGGTCCGAGCCGGGATAGACCGCCAGCGCCTTTCCGCGCAGCCGGGCCAGGTGGGCGAGGACGCGGCTGTCGCAGACCTTCAGGGCGGCGCCGTCATAGATCCCGGCCTCAAGCCGGCCGTCCATCAGCTTGATGACGTGGTCGACGTTGGGGGTGACGACATAGCCGTAGGAACCGCGCGCCATGGCGGCCACCCGGGCCAGCAGGGCGGGCCGGTCTCCATCGGCGAAGTCCAGCGTCATGAAGCGCGTCATCGCCGGAGCCTACGCGCCCGCGGGTCAACGCGCGGTTACGACGGCCGCCGTCTCGACCATGTCCGCCAGCGACCGGGTGGCGTCGGGCAGCGCCGCCGCGCGCGCGGCGCGGCTCATCGCCTCCAGCCGGGCCGGGTCCCCGAGAATGGCGGCCAGCACGCCGGTCAGCCGCTCGACCGTGACCTCGTCTTCCAGCAACACCTGCGCCCCGCCGGCGTCGGCGAGGCCGCCGGCGTTGAAGCGCTGATGGTCGTCCGTGGCGATCTTCAGCGGGATCAGGATCGACGGCAGGCCGGCCACGGCCAGTTCCGAACAGGTCGAGGCGCCGGCCCGGCCGATGACCAGATGGGCCGCCGACAGCCGCCGGGCCATGTCGTTGAAGAAGGGGGCGACCTCGGCGTCGACGCCGGCGTCCAGATAGATCCGGCGGGCCGCCTCCAGAGTCTCGGGGCGGGACTGCTGCTGCACCTTCAGGCGCGAGCGGATGGCGTCCGGCAGGGCCGCCAGCGCCCGCGGCGCGGTCTCGGACAGGATGCGCGCGCCCTGGCTGCCGCCGGTGACGAGGACATGGATCGGGCCGTCCGGCGCGGGCGCGAGATAGGGTCGGTCGTACAGGGCGCGGATGTCGGAGCGCACCGGATTGCCGACCAGGCGGACCCGCGCGCCGACGCCCTGCGGCGCCTTCCGCAGGTTGGGGAAGGAGGAGGCGACCGCCCCGACCCAGGGGGCGAGCCACCGGTTGGTGCGGCCCAGCACCGAATTCTGCTCATGCACCAGGGTCGGCCTCCCCTGGCTGAGCGCCGCCAGCAGGGCCGGGGCCGAGGGATAGCCGCCGAAGCCGACCACCACCGCCGCGTCCAGCCGCTTCAGCGCCGCCCGGGCCTGAAACACCCCGCGGGCGATGGCCACGCCCGCCTTCGCCGTTCCGATCGGCCCGCGCCCGGTGGCGGCGTCCAGTGCGATCCGCTCCTCGGCCGGAAAGGCCTGGGCGTACGCTTCGCCCCTGTGGTCGGTGGCCAGCACGATCCGCCAGCCTCGCGACGCCAGCTCGCGCGCCAGGGCCTCGGCCGGGAACATGTGCCCGCCGGTGCCCCCGGCGGCGACGACGCAGACCCTGGATCTCATGAGTGGCTCCCGGATCGAGTGCTGGTGAATAGTGCTGGTGAGCAAGAGGTGAGCGGGACGGAGCTCGGCGCCGGCCACAGCGGCTCACCCCTTGCTCACTAGCACTCCTCACCGAACCCAACACCCCGGCCCGCACCGCCTTACGGCAATATCCGCCGCCGCTGCGGCAGGCTGGCGCCCGGCTCATAGGCGCCCGGGCGGCGGCGGGTCAGGGCCAGGGCGAGCCCCATGGTCAGGCCCATGGCCAGCATCGACGAGCCGCCGTAGCTGATGAACGGCAGGGTCATGCCCTTGGTCGGGATCAGGTTCAGGTTCACGGCGATGTTGATGCAGGCCTGCAGGCCGATCAGCACGAACAGTCCGGCGGCGGCGGTCTGCTCATAGGCGTCGTTCAGCTTCATCGCCCGCCTCATGCCGCGCACGACGATGAAGGCGTAGAGGCCGATCATGGCCAGCGACAGCACCAGGCCGAATTCCTCGGCCCCGACCGAATAGATGAAGTCGGTGTGCAGGTCGGGGACGTGACGCTTCATCACCCCCTCGCCCACCCCGCGCCCGACCAGGCCGCCGGCGCGGATGGCCTCGGAGGCGCGGTCGATCTGGTGGGTGTCGGCGCTTTCCGGCGACAGGAAGCGGCTCAGACGGTCGCGCATATGGCCGAAGGCGAAATACAGCGACACCAGCCCGGCCATGCCCGCCGCCGCGATCACCGCCACCCATTTCAGCGGCACCCCGGCCATGAAGAAGACGGCCATGAAGGTGGTGGTGACCAGCAGGGTCTGGCCGATGTCGGGCTGGATCAGCAGCAGGCCGACGGTCAGGGCCCAGAAGCCGAAGGCGATGCTGACGCCGGGCACCCCCTGCCCCTTCTGGGCCTCGGCGAACATCCAGGCGGCGAAGACGATCAGCCCGGGCTTGGCGAACTCGGACGGCTGCAGGCTGAACGGGCCTAGGTTGATCCAGCGGGCCGCCCCCTTCACCTCGTCGCCGATGAACGGCAGGGCCATCATGGTGACGAGGGCGCCCAGCAAGGCCAGCACGGCGATGCGGCGCACCCCGCGCGGCGACAGCAGGGAGGCGCCGAGCATGATCGCCAGCCCCATCGAGGCCCAGACCATCATCCTCCATGCGTAGTGGAAGGGGTCGGAGATCGACTGGTCGGCGTTGATCGCGGCCGGGCTGGAGGCGAAGCTCAGCGCCACGCCGAGCCCAATCAGCGTAAACGCCGCCGCCAGCAGGCCGCGGTCGACCGTCCAGAACCATTTGGCGATGGGGCTCTGGTCGTTGCGCGAGAAGGCGGGGCTGTAGCCTTCGGTCATGACGCGCCTGCCGGGGTTGCGCCGAGGGCGAGGACGGCGGCGCGGAAGGCCTCTCCCCGCGCCTCGAAGTCGGGATACTGGTCGAAGCTGGCGGCGGCGGGCGACAGCAGCACCACCTCGTCGCGGCCGGTGGCGGCGGCGGCCTCGGCGGCGGCCTTTACGGCGGCGGCCATGTCGCCGCTGATCCGGTGCGGGGTGTCGCCCAGCCGCGCCGCGAACGGCCCGGCCGCCTCGCCGATCAGGAAGGCTTCGGCGACGCGCGGGAACAGGTCCTCGAGATCGTCGATGCCGCCCGCCTTGGCCCGCCCGCCGGCGATCCAGTAGCTGCGCTCGTAGGACGACAGGGCCTGCCGCGCCGCGTCGGAATTGGTCGCTTTCGAGTCATTGACGAATTTGACGCGTCCCAATTGACCGATTTGCTCCATCCGGTGAGCGAGGCCGGGGAAGGTCAGGAGGCCCTCGACGGCGGCCTCATGCGGCACGTCGAGCGCGCGGGCGGCGGCGTAGGCGAAGGCGGCGTTCTGGGCGTTGTGCCGTCCCGGCAGCGAGCGGGCTTTCGTGAGGTCAATTCCCTGTCCGTCGGCCTGTAGCAAGCCGGCGGTCACAAGGACCCTTCCTTCCCCCGCAAGGGGGGAAGGGACGCGGGTGGTGACCTCGACTGCAGGTCTCTTCCCGCCCCTGAGGTCGGCGAGCATGTGCCGTCCCCATTCCTCATCCACCCCCACCAGCGATAGCCCCGCGTGCGCAAATATCCGCTTCTTCGCCGCGACGTAACCGTCCATACCGCCGTGGCGCTCCAGATGGTCGGGCGTGATGTTGGTAAGCACGGCGATGTCCGGGGCGAACGACGTCGTCAGGTCCAGCTGATAGCTCGACACCTCGATCACATAGACCGCGCCCGGCGTGGGGGCCGGCAGGGCCAGCACGCCGATGCCGATGTTGCCGCCGACGTGGACGGTCATCCCGGCCTGTTTCAGCACCCAGCCGATCAGGGCGGTGGTGGTCGACTTGCCGTTGGTGCCGGTGATGGCGACAACCTTGGGCCGCTCCGCTTCAGGCAGGGCGGCGAGGGCGCGGGCGAACAGCTCGATGTCGCCAATGATCTCGATCCCCGCCTCGCGAGCCTTGCCGACCGTCCAGTGCGGCTTCGGATGGGTCAGCGGCGCGCCCGGCGACAGCACCAGGGCCGCAAAACCGGACCAGTCGGCGGCGGTCAGATCCTCGAGCGCGAACCCTTCCGCCCCGGCCTGCATCCGGCTGGAGACGCTGTCGTCCCACAGCACCGGCAGGGCCCCGCCGGCCTTCAGCGCCCGCGCCGCCGTCAGTCCCGACCGGCCGAGGCCGAAGACCGCGATCCGCCGCCCTTCGAAGCCGGGGACCGGGATCATCTATCTGAGCTTCAGCGTGGCCAGGCCGGCCAGCGCCAGCATGGCCGCGACGATCCAGAAGCGGATCACCACCGTCGACTCCGGCCAGCCCATCTTCTCGAAATGATGGTGGATCGGAGCCATCAGGAAGATGCGCTTCCTGGTGGCCTTGAAATAGGCCACCTGGATCATCACCGAGGCCGCCTCGACGACGAACAGGCCGCCGACGATGCCCAGCACCAGTTCGTGCTTGGTGGCCACGGCGATGGCGCCGAGCGCGCCGCCCAGGGCCAGCGAGCCGGTGTCGCCCATGAAGATCTTGGCCGGCGGGGCGTTGTACCAGAGGAAGCCGGTGCCGCCGCCGATGATGGCGGCGCAGAAGATGGCCAGCTCGCCCGAGCCGGGCACATGGTGGACGCCGAGATAGTCGGAGAAGATGAAGTTGCCGACGAGATAGCTGATGATCCCGAAGGCCGCCGCCGCCATCATCACCGGCACGATGGCCAGGCCGTCCAGGCCGTCGGTCAGGTTCACGGCGTTGGAGAAGCCGACGAGGGTGAAGGCGGCGAACAGGACATAGAACCAGCCCACGTTCAGCAGCACCGCCTTGAAGAACGGGAAGGCGATCGAGGTCTCGAGGTTGGGCGAGGTCGGCGACTGCGTCATCCACAGCACCGTCAGGACGCCGGCGATGACCGAGACGATGACCTGGGCCACCAGCTTCTGTTTCGAGGTCAGGCCGGCCGAGGTCTGTTTTGACACCTTGGCGTAGTCGTCGATGAAGCCCAGCACCCCGAAGGCGGCGGTCACCAGGCTGACGATCCAGATGTAGGGATTGGTCAGGTCGCCCCACAGCAGAACGGCCACGGCGATGCCGGCGAGGATCATCAGCCCGCCCATGGTCGGGGTGCCGACCTTGGACAGGTGGGAGACCGGGCCGTCGGCGCGGATCGGCTGGCCCTTGCCCTGCTTGACCCGCATCCAGGCGATGAAACGGCTGCCCATGGCCACCGCGACGATCATGGCCGTGGCCATGGCCAGGGCGACCCGCACCGTCTGGTACTGGACCAGGTTGAGCAGCGGATAGTCCTGGGCGATGTCGGCGTAGTGGAGATACAGCAGGTAGAACATCTTGCGTTCCCTATCGCTCCGCGCGCGGCGCGTCGCTGCTTGAGGGGAGGCCGAGCGCGGCGAGGGCCCGGGCGACCAGCGACGCCTTCGACCCGTTCGATCCCTTGACCATGACGATGTCGCCGGGCGCAACCAGTTCGGCGGCCTCGGCGGCGAGATCGGCGGCGGTTTCGCGCCACAGGCCCCGCCGTTCAGGCGGCAGTATATCGTGGAGCCGCCTCATCTCGGGCCCCGCCGTATGGACCAGATCGAGGCCCGCGGCGGCGATGGGCGCGGCCAGGCCTTCGTGCAGGGCGCGGGACCGGTCGCCGAGCTCCAGCATGTCGCTCAGCACCACGATGCGGCGCGCCCCCGGCCCGACCGGCCGGGCGCCGAGGCTGCGGAAGCCGGCCGCCATCGACAGGGGATTGGCGTTGTAGCTCTCGTCGATCAGGGTGAAGGCGCCCCCCGGCGCCTGGACCACCGCCGTCTGGCCCCGGCCGGCCAGCGGCTCGAAATCGGCCAGCGCGGCCAGGCCGATTTCGGGCGGCGCCCCGAGCGCGTCGAGCATCAGCAGCACGCACAGGCTGTTGAGGCCCCAGTGGAACCCCGACTGGCGCAGCGGGAAGTCCAGCGGCTCGCCGAACAGCTCGGCCCTCACCCGCGCGCCGTCGGGGCCCGGGATGAAGTCCAGCAGGCGGGCGTCGTGCCCGGCCGAGGCGCCGAAGGTGACCCGCCGGGCGCCGGCCTTGCGCGCGGCGGCGTCCAGCACGGCGGCGAAGCCGATGTCGCCGTTCAGAACCGCCACGCCGCCGGGCGCAAGGCCTTCGAAGATCGACGCCTTCTCTGCGGCGACGCCCGCCTCGCCGTCGGCGAAGGCTTCGATATGCACCGGACCGACCGTGGTCACGCAGGCGGCGTGCGGGCGCACCATCCTCGACAGGGGGGCGATCTCGCCCGGGGCGTTCATGCCGATCTCGAACACGGCCCGCTCGACCGTCCGCGGCATTCGCGCCAGGGTCAGCGGCACGCCGATATGGTTGTTGTAGCTCTTGATCGAGGCGTGGGCGGGTCCCGCGAGGTCGAGACCGGCCTTGATCGCCTGGGTCACGCTGGTCTTGCCGACCGAGCCCGTGACGGCGCCGCGGCGGACGTGCGGGCTGCGCTCCCGCGCGGCCGCGCCGAGGGCCTCGAGCGCCTGCAGGGTGTCGGCGACGACGACCGAGGGACCGCCCTCGACCGGCCGGTCGGTGATCGCTCCGGCGGCGCCGGCGGCGAAGGCGGCGACCGCGAAGTCATGACCGTCGCGGGCGCCCTTCAGCGCCACGAACAGATCGCCCGGCACGATTTCGCGGCTGTTGTAGGCGACACCGGACGCCTCGAAGCCGTCGCCGGACAGCCGCCCGCCCGTCGCGGCCTCGATTTCGGAGGAGGTCCAGAGGGGAGCGGTCTCAGGCATGGATACGCAGGGCTTCGGCGGCTTCGGCGGCGTCGTCGAAGGGGTGGGTCACCGCGCCGACGATCTGTCCCTGCTCATGCCCTTTTCCGGCGATGATCACCACATCTCCGTCGCGCATCTGTTCGATGGCGTGGCGGATGGCGGCGCGGCGGTCGCCGATCTCCCGCGCGTCGGGGCAGCCCTCGCGCACCGCGCGGCGGATCGCGGCCGGGTCTTCCGAGCGCGGATTGTCGTCGGTGACGATGGCCACGTCGGCCAGCCGCCCGGCGATCTCGCCCATCAGCGGACGCTTGGCCCGGTCGCGATCGCCGCCCGCGCCGAAGACCACGATCAGCCGCCCCGTCGCGCGCGGGCGCAGGGCCTTCAGCACCGTCTCCAGCCCGTCGGGGGTGTGGGCGTAGTCGACATAGACCTCGCCGCGTCCGGGGCCGGGGATGCGCTGCAGCCGCCCCTGCGCGCCGGTGATCCGCTCGAGGCCGGCCAGCACCCGCTCCGGCGTCTCGCCGGCGGCGATGCACAGGCCGGCGGCGACGAGGGCGTTGGAGGCCTGGAATGCGCCCGCCAGGGGCAGCAGCACCTCATGCAGGGCGCCGCGCGCGTCGAGGGTGAGGCGCTGGCCCTCGGGCACGGCCCGGCGGGCCACCAGCGTCAGGTCGCGGCCCCGCTCGCCCACGGCCATCACCCCCAGGCCCGACATGATCGAGGCGGCGGCGAAACTGGAATAGGCCTCCGAGTCGGCGTTCAGCACCGCTGTCCGGCCGCGCGGCAGCAGGGTCTCGAACAGGCGCAGCTTGGCGGCGCGATAGGCCTCCATATCGCCGTGGTAGTCGAGATGATCCTGGGTCAGGTTGGTGAAGGCCGCCGCCTTCAGCGACACCCCGTCCAGCCGGCGCTGTTCGATGCCGTGCGACGAGGCCTCCAGGGCCAGGTGGGTCACCCCGCCGGCCGCCAGCTCGGCCAGCAGGCGGGCGGCGTCGGCGGCGTCGGGGCTGGTCAGTCCGGGGCCGGTCAACACCTGGTTAACGTTACCCGTCTGTTTCAAAACCCCCAGCGTCCCCATGCTTGCGGCGGACAGTCCGAGCGAGGCCCAGATCTGCCGGCAGAAGGCGGCCACCGAGGTCTTGCCGTTGGTGCCGGTGATGGCGACGCAGGTCGCGGGCTGGGCGCCGTAGAAGCCGCGGGCGGCGATCGCGTAGCTGCGCCGCACGTCGCCCGAGGTCACCAGCACCGGGGCCGCCGCCGTGTCGGTGTCGGTCGGGGCCAGCACCGCCGCCGCGCCCTTCGCCAGGGCCTGCGGGATGAAGGCCCGGCCGTCCGCGGCACTGCCGGGCAGGGCCACGAACAGGCTGCCCGGCGCAACCTTGCGGCTGTCGGCGGTGACCCCGGTGATCAGGGGGTCGGCCGGCACCTCGCGGCGCAGCAGATCGGACAGGCGGATCGAGGCGGGGCTCATCGGCCGTCCTCCCCGGCGTCGTCGGGCGCCGGAATTGTTTCGCCGAGGGCGGTGCGGTACCGGTCGGCGCGGCGCTCGACCCCGAGGAAGGGGGCGATGCGGTCGGCGATGCGGCCCGCCGCCGGGGCGGCCACGAAGCCGCCGGTGCGCGGATAGGTCCCGGGCTCGTCGATCAGGATCAGGATCGAATAGCGCCGCGCGTCGACCGGTCCGTCGGCCGGGAAGACGGCGGCGAAGGTGCCGACCGCGTGGGTGGGGTCGTAGCGGCCGTTGACCAGCTTGTTGGCCGAGCCGGTCTTGCCGCCGACGCGCAGGCCCGCAGCCTCGGCCCGCCCGCCCGAGCCGCGCACCACGTTGCGGCGCAGCAGGTCCAGAAGGGTCAGGGAGGTCTGCGGGCTGACCACCTGGCGAGCCCCGACGTCCGGCCGGCCGCCCTTGCGCAGGGTCAGCGGGATGAACCGCCCGCCGTTGGTCAGGGCCCCCATGGCCGCCGTCATCTGCAGCGGGGTGATCATGATGCCATAGCCGAACGACAGCGACGCCAGGGTCGAATCGTCCCACTGGCCGGGGCGGCGCGGACGGGCGGATTCATGCAGTTCGATCGGGGCGGCGTCGAGCAGGCCGAAGCGGCCGAAATAGTCGCGCATGGTCGCCGGCCCCATCTCGACGGCGAGGCGGGAGGTGCCGATGTTGGACGAGTGCAGATAGACTTCTTCCAGCGTCAGCACCTGGTTGGTGGCGTGGAAGTCGGTGATGCGGCGCTTGCCGATCATGAAGGCCTGGGAGGCGTCGAACCGGGTGTTGATGTCGGCCCGGCCGGTATCGAGCCCGGCGGCGACGGTGAAGGTCTTGAACACCGAACCCATCTCGTAATGGGCCGAGGTCGCGCGGTTGAGCCGGTCGGTGGTCGGCCAGCTGGCCATGCCGAGAATCTCGCCGGTCTGGACGTCGGCGATGACGCCGACGGCGCCCTTGGCCTGGCTGTCGGCGACGGCCTGGGCCAGTTCGTTCTCGAGCACGCCCTGGACGCGCAGATCGATCGACAGGGGGAACGACTCGCCGCGGGCCCCGGCCTCGCGGATCTCGCGGTTGAAGGCCAGTTCGGCGCCGGTGATGCCTTGGCCGCCTGTGTCGGCGACGCCGAGCAGATGAGCGGCCGTCGCGCCCAGCGGATAGACCCGGCGGTCCTCAGGCTCGAAGCTCACCCCGCCCAGGGCGAGGCGGTGCACGCCGGCCTTCTCGGCCGGCGTCAGGCCCGGCATGACGATCAGCCGCCGGTCGCCGGACAGCACCCGGTTCAGCCGGCGCATCGGAATCCGCGGCAGGACCCGCCTGATCTGCAGGGCGGCGGCGCGCCGGTCCCAGACCTCGGCCGGATCGATATAGAGGCCGTAGTGGACGATGTTGGTGGCCAGCAGGGCGCCGTTGCGGTCGACGACGTCGGCCCGCGCGACCGCGTTCGGATGGCTGGCCGAGCCGACGCCGCCCCGGGGAGCCAGCAGCGCCGCATTGGCCGCGCCGAGGGCCAGGCAGACGAACACGGCCGAGAACAGCGACAGGATGACGAAGATGCGGACCCGGGTGTCCTCCTCGGGCCGGGCGTCGGCCCGGGCGCGGCCGAACGAATGCTCGATCCGCCACATGATCTCGGTCAGCCACCGCCACGACGGCATCGAGACGCCGCCGCCCGGGCGTCCGGGGGCGGGGCGGTTCCAGGCGTCGTCGTGCACGCTCATTGCGCGACCTCCGCGGGATCGGCCTCGATCGGGACGGACGGAATGGTCGGCGCGACGATGACCACCGGTTCCGGATCGGGGATCGGGGCCAGTTCGGGCAGGCGCGCCACCGTCGCCTGGCGGCGCACATCCACGGGCGCGAGGCCCGCCATCCGCGACAGGGCTTCCAGACGGCCAGGCTGCTCCAGCCGGGCGACCTCGGCCCGCAGCAGGCGCACGCGCTGGCCGTTCTGGGTGATCTGCCGCTCCAGGCTGGCGATGCGGGCGCTCTCGCTCGCCGCCGCCGCCTTGGCCAGATAGACCGAGAAGATCATGGCGGCGACCAGCGCCACGCCGATGATCTCGACCCAGCGGACGCCGCGGACCTTCCAGTCGAACACCCGCTTCAGGGCTCCGGCGGCGCTCATGCCGCGATCCTCCCCCAGGCCGGGGCGTCGGTGCGCACCGCGGCGCGCAGCCGGGCCGAGCGGGCGCGCGGATTGGCGGCGCGCTCCGCCTCGCAGGCCTCGCGCGCGCCCTTGAAACGCAGGGTGAAACTGGGCTTGCGTGGATCGGCGGCGACCGGCGCGTGGCGCGAGCCGCCGGGCGCATTGCCGGTCCGCTCGGTCAGGAAGGCCTTGACGATGCGGTCCTCCAGCGAATGGAAGGTGACCACGGCCAGCCGGCCCCCGGAAGACAAGGTCGCCTCGGCCGCCTCCAGCCCGGCGCGCAGCTCTCCCAGCTCGTCGTTGACGGCGATGCGCAGGGCCTGAAACACCCGTGTGGCCGGATGGATCGGCGCGCCGCGGCGGCCGCCCAGCGCCTTTTCGACCACCTCGGCCAGGTCCAGCGTGCGGGTGAACGGCCGCTCGGCCCGGCGGCGCAGGATGGCGGTGGCCACCCGGCCCGACTGCCGCTCGTCGCCGTAGAGCTTGAAGATATGGGCCAGCGGCCCGTGATCCCAGCTGTTGACGATGTCGGCGGCGGTCTCGCCGCCATGATCGGAATTGGCGGACATGCGCATGTCCAGCGGACCGTCGCGCATGAAGGAGAAGCCGCGCTCGGCCTGGTCCAGCTGCATCGACGAGACGCCGATGTCGAACACCACCCCGTCCAGCCGCGCCTCGCCGCTGTCGGCGAAGGCTTCGGCCAGACCCGAGAAGGGCGTGCGGATCAGACGGAATTTGCCGGGGAAGTCATTGGCGACGGCGTCGGCGTGCGGCCGCACCGTCGGGTCGCGGTCGAGGGCGATGACCGTCGCTCCGGTGGCGAGGATGGCGCGGCTGTAGCCGCCGGCCCCGAAGGTGGCGTCGATGATCACATCGCCGGCCCGGGGGGCCAGCGCCTCGAGCACCTCGGCCAGAAGGACCGGAGCGTGGGGCGAGGTCATGCGCCCTCCCCGACCGGACGCCGCCCGGCCAGCAGCGCCTTGCGCCCGGCCTCGCCGCGCTCGCGCACGGCCTGACGGGCCAGGGCCCGGCGCTCGTCGCGGCGCGCGTTCCAGCGGGCCCGGTCCCAGACCTGGAAGCGCGAGCCGAGGCCGACGATGACCACGTCCTCGCCCAGCCCGGCGTCCTGGCAGAGATGTTCCGGCAGGGTGATCCGTCCCCCGCCGTCATAGGCCAGCGGCCGCTGACCGGCGTAGAAGGTCTCCTCCAGGGCCGTGCGCACGTCGTCGCCGAACGGCAGCTCCTCGATCATCGAGACATATTCGGCCATCAGCTTGTCGCCGCCGGCCTCGAGACAGTCGGACTCGATCGAGAAGAAGCAGAACACGCCGTGTTCGGCGCCGTTGTCGGCGGTGCGGAACTCCTGCGGGATCAGCAGGCGGCGCTTGCTGTCCAGTTGTTTCTCATAGGTCGAGAGAAACACGCCCTGCCCCAACTCGGACCCTTCGATCCGCCCCTCTGCGTCTGGGCGCATTCCCGCGCCCGCCGAACCCCAACTCAGGTCTATGGGATAGCATGGGATGAAATGGGCCTCAATGGGAATAGTTGACGGAAGTTAACCTCGGCCGTAGGCGCGAAGGCTGTACATATCGGAACATACATGGAACATCCAAAGTATAGACAGGCTTGTGGATGAATGTTGCGCTGCAAAAAGGTTGACGACGCGGCGTGCGGGGGAACGGCGCCTCAAGCAGGGAGCGGCCGCGGCGCGACCCCTCGGTCAAGCCGGAGGTGACGAACCGCGCTCAAGCAGCGAGCGACCGCGTCGCGAGCGTTAGCGCCCCAGGAAATGTAATGTCAGACGGCCTGTAAGCCGGGTTCTGTTCCGCCCCCGAAACCAAAGTCTTGGGGCGGCGACGATCATTCCTCTGGACCGGCCATTGCTGACCGGTTCTCGCGACCTACCCGGACGCCTCGGGCGGTGAACCCTGCGGCCCGGGAACGAATCCTGCGCCGCGCGACGTCCCTATTCGGTCTTGCTCCAGGCGGGGCTTGCCATGCCGTCCCTGTTGCCAGGCACGCGGTGGGCTCTTACCCCACCCTTTCACCCTTACCGGCCTCGCAAGGCCGGAGGTTTGCTTTCTGTGGCGCTATCCCTCGGGTCGCCCCGGGCGGAAATTATCCGCCGCCATTTCACCGTGGAGCCCGGACTTTCCTCCCTGCTTCGCGTTCCGCTTCTCAGGGCAAAGCCCTGCGTAGCCTTGGCGAAGCAGGGCGACCGCCCGACCGTCTGACCGGGGACAGATGGGCGCGACGGAGCCGCGCGTCAATGTTCTCCCCTTACCGAGCGCGCTCTAGCTCAGCACCCCCGTGACGCTCTCCGCCGTGGCCAGCTGGAGCACCCCCATCAGCGTCGCCCGCGTCTCCCCGTCGGCGACGCCGTCGACCCGCGCCGGCCGCCAGTGGCGCTGGAAGGCCGCGACGGTCAGCTTCGTCGACTCGTCGTAGTCGCCGCCGGGCGGCAGGCCGTAGCCGAGCCGGTGCAGGCCGGCGCGCAGCACCGCCACGCCCAGCCCCCCGTCGCCGACGGCCAGCGGCGCGCCGAGCGCCGCGATCCGCTCCGGCGCCGGTTCAAACCACAGGCCGTGGCCGGCGGCCGCCAGCCGCTTCCACGGAAACCGTTCGCCCGGATCCTGCTTGCGCTCGGGGGCCAGGTCGGAGTGGCCGATGATGCGGGCGTCGGGGATGGTCCAGCGGGTGCGGATGTCGCTGACCAGGCTGATCACCGCGTCGATCTGCGCCTCGGGGAAGTCGCGGTAGCCGAACTCGGGGCCCGGATTGACGATCTCGATGCCGATCGAGGCGGCGTTGCAGTCGGTCTCGCCCTGCCAGGCGCCGCGGCCGGCGTGCCAGGCGCGGTGCTCCTCGGCGACCAGCCGCAGGATGGCGCCGTCCTCGTCGACCACATAGTGGGCAGACACCTTTGCCGCAGGGTCACGCAGGCGGGCGACCGCCTCGTCGGCCGTGCGCATGCCGGTGTAGTGCAGCACCAGCATGTCGGGCGGGCCGCGGCGACTGTCGAAATTGGCCGACGGCGCGTCCCGGACGACCAGCATCCTAGCGGCCCGGGCGCTCCCAGCCGTAGGCCACCCAGGTGCCGTCGACCTTGTGCGCCTCGATGACGTCGTCGCCGCGCCGGCGGCGCCCGGACAGGGTGCGCCGGGCGCGCAGGGCGAGGCCGGCGAGGAAGACCAGCGCCCCGGCGAAGACCGCGATCACCGTCACCGCGGCGGCGGTGAACACCGCCAGCACGGCGCCTACGGCCATGGCCGCCAGGGTGGCGATCAGCCCGCCGAGCCACATCACCGACGCGACCAGCCCGTTGGCGGGACGCGGGGCGGACGGGCCGGAGCCGAAGATCAGGCGGTCGGACTGGGTCATGGCTTTATCTCCGGGACGTCGCGAACAACGCCGAACTCTGAATGTCGGTCCATAGGGATGAACGGTCAATGAGGGGCCGCTTCACAGGCGAGTGTCTGCGGGCCGCCGCCTCAATAGGGCTGATCCGCCAGGACCGTGGCCCCGGCGGCCCGCGCCCGTTCGGCCTGGAGCCGTCGCACGGCGGCCTCGGCCTGCGGATCGTTGATGATCCCGCCGACGCCGACCAGCACCCGCGCCGCCTCGCCCGAGACCCCGAACATCTCCGACAGGGCGGCCAGCGGCGACTTCACCTCCGGATAGCGTTTGAAGCGCACCGACTCGTCGTTGGGGATTCGGGCCAGCTGCCTGGCCTTGGCGACGGCCTCCTCGAGGCCGCCCAGCTGGTCGACGAGGCCCAGCGAGCGCGCCTGGGCCCCGGTCCAGACGCGACCGCGGGCGATCTCGCGCACCCTGGCCGGCGGCAGGTTGCGGCCGCGCGCGACGCGGGCGATGAATTCCTCGTAGGTCCGGTCGATGGAGGCCGCGAAGGCGCGCCGGTCGGCGGGATCGAACGGCTCGGACGGCGAGAAGGCGTCGGCGTAATCGCCGCCGACCGCCAGGTTGCGCATGTCGACGCCGAACCGGCCCAGCGCCTCGGCCAGCACCAGCTTGCCGCCGAATACCCCGATCGAGCCGGTCAGGGTCGACGGCTGGGCGACGATCCAGTCGGCCTCCGAGCTGATCCAGTAGCCCCCGGACGCCGCATAGTCGCCCATCGACACCACCACCGGCTTGCCGGCGGCCTTGGCCGCGCGCACCGCCGCCAGGATCTGTTCAGAGGCGTCGGGCGAGCCGCCGGGCGACGACACCCGGAACACGATGGCCTTGACCGATTTATCCTCAATGGCGTCGTAGAGGGCCCGGGCGAGGTCGTCGGACAGGATCGACGAGCCGCCGCCGAACGGATCGGCGTTGTCGCCGGTCCCGGTCATGATGGCCCCCTCGCCGCCGACGATGGCGATGGCGTTGCGGCCGGACCCGGCGCGCTCGCCCCGGGAGGAGGCGTAGTCGCCGAACTCGAGGATTTCGGCCCCCCGCCCGGCCCGGCGCCGGGCCTCGGCCTCGGCCTGCTCGACCTGGCCGATCCTGTCGATCAACCGGCGCTGCAGCGCCTGGGCGGACGAATAGGGGCCGGCCTCGATGGTGGCGCGCAGGGCCTGCGGCGTCACCCTGCGGTCCTGGGCGGCATTGGCCAGGGCCGAGGTGTAGATCGAGGTCATCCAGGCGCTCATCGCCTCGCGGTGGGCCGGGGTGAAGTCGCTCTCGGTGAATTCGTTGACGGCGTTCTTGTACTCGTAGCGCTGTTCGAACTGGGCGTTGACGCCGTATTTCTCCAGCGCCCGCCCGAGGAAGACCGACTCGGCCGAAAAGCCCGCCAGCTGGAAGCTGGAGGTGTTCTGCATCCACAGTTCCGAGGCCGAGGCCCCGATCATGTAGCTGGACACCGCGGTTCCGACCGGCTGGAAGCCCTGGGCGTGGGCGATGACGACCTTGCCCGAGCGGCGGAAGCGGCGCACCGCCTGGCGGATCTCGTCGGCGGCGGCGGGGGTGATGCCGGCCTCCGGCAGCCGGATCAGCAGCGCCTTGACGCGCTTGTCCTCCTCGGCCTGGGCCAGGGTGTCGACGATCTGCATGGTCGACAGGCCCGGGCCGCCGAACAGGGCCAACGGACTGGTCGGGGGCTGGTCGGTCACGCCCTCGCGCAGGTCCAGCTCCAGCACGGTGTTCGAGGGCGTCGGCGCCTTCGACGAGGCCGAACTGACCGCCACGGTGATCAACACCACCGGCACGATGACGAAGAACAGCACCAGGCCGGCGAACACGCCGAGCAAAGTCAGGAAGAATTGCTTCATGGAGAGGGTCGGGGTCCGGGGCGCGGGCCGGGCTTTGGCCGATCCGGACCATAGGGCGACAGGGTTTGCCGTCAAATGAACGTCACGTAACACGCGAACCCGGCCCGGTGCTGCATTGCAGCAGGAATGATTGATGGCGCGCCCGCCTGCCCCTATATCAGCAGCCTGCGAGCGGGGGCCGATCGCCCCGCGTCACATCCGGACCGCACCTCCCATGCTGGTCACCCTGATGAAGGCCAAGCTGCACCGCGCCACGGTGACCCAGGCCGACCTGGACTACGAAGGCTCGATCGCCATCGACGCCGACCTGCTGGACGCCGCCGGAATCCTGCCGCACGAGCAGGTCGATGTGCTGAACATCACCAATGGCCAGCGCTTCACCACCTACGCCATCGAGGCCCCGCGCGGCTCGCGCGTCATCGGCGTCAACGGCGCCGCCGCCCGACTGGTGCAGAAGAACGACAGGGTCATCGTCGTGACCTATGGCCAACTGCCGCAGGAGGAGGCCCGCCAGTGGTCGCCCACCGTGGTGCTGCTCGACGACCGCAACGAGATCAGGCGCGCGGCCTGACGGCTTGACGCAACTGAAGACCTACCGCTCCAGATCGTACACCCCGGTGATGTCGATCCGCACCGTCAGTTCGCCGGCGGCCACCGGAGTCGAGCCGGCGTCCATGGCCATTTCAGTGCGGGCGTACATCGGGACCGGCGGCCGGGGCGTGTAGCCGCCGCCCTCGGTCAGCGAGCGGATGCCGCCCAGCGGAACGCCGAGGGCTTGGGAATACAGCGCCGCCTTGGCCTGCAGGTTGCGCACCGCCAGCTGGCGCGCCTGGTTCTCGGCGGCCGTGGGGTCCTTGAGGCCGAAGCCGATGCCGTCGATCTG
>NZ_CALMZS010000211.1 GCF_937870815.1 uncultured Brevundimonas sp. | reverse complement strand
GAGCCGCGCGGCCAGTGGGCCGAGCACTGACGATCCCGACAGCCGCTACATGCCGGAATGCGAATACGACCGGATGACGATGCTGGACCTCGACGGGATCACGCCACGGCCGTTGTCGGTCGCTAGGGGGCAGTGTCGGTTTGTCCCTGAAGGGTCGAGAATGCCACAGATAGCTATAAATGTCTCGAGTAGTGATGACTGCATGTGTTGCAGATATCGTTCCTCTTTCCGGTGGTAGTGAAGCCTTTACACTTGCATGAAAGGCATCTTCCCCAGCCGCTCTCCGTGGGATCCTCGGAAACAAGAAGTTCAACTACTTTGGCTGATAGTCTTGGGTGAGGATGGAGTTTCATGTCTAGTATCCGTTCGGATCGATAACTCTACCAATTTTGTCTATGCGTTCACGGGATGCTGCATTACAGAAACCACGTCTACCAATGTACGCGCTCTATCAGGCTGTATCTCGAGCCACTGGATCAAGCTGTCGATCACATCGCGCTCGGCTTTTCCTACATAGCCGTCGCTAAAGATCATCTTGGCGGCATAAACGAATGCGGTTTCACGAAGAGCGGGAGACAAAATTGCAGCCGCTGCCCGACACGACTTTTCGATCCCCTGGTCTTCGATCATCCGGGTAGTTTGAGTGATGAGCCGTTCATTCTCGCTGCTAGAGTTGCGGTCGAAAATCGGACTGGTCGCGCATATGGCTTCGATCTGAAGAACCTCTTCCTCCTCAACACGGCCATCCGCCAGCATCGCAGCCACGATCAGTGTCATGACGGCCGACGGGATGTCCAGAACAGTCTGGGCTCCTCGGCCTCTCAGCCCCGCGAATAGGTTCATTGCGTTCAGCCTCTCAACTGTGATGTGCCGGCGAATGTTTAAGTTACATGTCTACTAACCTGAACCGGCCACCCAGGTTTCTCGATCCTCGGGCTCGCCCAATAGCAAATCGTGACCTATGGCGACGTTCGCATCCATGCTGGTGAAATAGTTCTTCCAGAATTCCTTGTGTCCGGAGCCTTGAATGCGAGCAAGCGAGCGCCGCCGAATGTATTGGAGCCGGACATCCACATCCGACATATCTCGAGACAGTTCTTCCAACGCTTCCTCTGAGGGACCCGAGTTACGACGGCCGTGCGAGCTGTAGTTGGAATAGAGGTCGCTGTGCTGGGCCATATCGGAATAAATAACCAATCGTCGATGATCGACATTCGAACCAAAGTCCGATCGATCCATCGTCGAAGCGACAGATTCCATGATCGGGGACTTGGTCTGGACGGGCGCCTCCGCCAGATTTGCGAACAACTCGGAGAGCTTGCGACCGGCGACCCGGTCGAACTGACTCTTGATCGCTTTGTCGTTGTCGAGAACTCCGCCAGTCCTCGATTCGGTCGCCATGCGGCAGAAGGAAATGTCCTCGGCTTCCGTCGGATCGGCCAAGATGTTCCTCACCGTCATCCGCCCTCCTAAGGGAAGCCAGCGATACTCGGTCATGATCAGGTCTCGACCGAACCTCACGTCGGCAGCCGACAACTGATCGGTTTCGTCTATCAGAATGACGGTATGCGCCTCGGGCGCTCGATCGCCGGTCGGACAACCGGTGAGGGGGTCCGTATCCGGCTGCCTAGCCATAACCGCCACGACGCCAAACAGGACCATGAAGGCAGCGGATACACCGAAGATGATGCGCGCCTTTTTCGAATCCGCTCGCTTCTTGTCCGGCCCGCGCATCGGACCCCGGCCGGCTACTTTACGCGAAGGCTTCATCTGAATCCTCATCAAGCGGGCGCTGACCGGGTGAAAGTCTCACTCCGTCGTCATTCAGACGATCCAGCGCATCGATTGTCGCGGCATCGGCTTCAGTTTTGAGCCGGGCCTTCAGGTTGCGTATGCGAGCGGCGGCGCACCTATGGACCGTCTCGACAAGGGCTTCCGCATCGCCTGCAATCTTCTTCGTTTGGTCTTCGAGCGCCTCCAGATCTGTGAAATAGCGGTTCACCAAGGTGTCTTGAGCTTCGACATCGGTTGAGCGTCGAAGACCAGCATCAAAATTTCCTACACGGTAATCTGCCGCACTGTAGAAATTCGCAAAGTAGGAGGGCGCTGTGTTCTTGTCGCGAACAGCGACGTTCTCATCGCGATAAAGTTTGAGCAAACGATTTCCAGCCACCACCCACTCGTCTTCGCCGTCGAGGATTTCCTGCCGCCGCTGTTTGGCGAGATCAATCAATTCCAGGATCGACGTGTGCGCCAGTCGCGCCCGCCGGGCATTGTCCTTGGCGGCCTGCTCGATGCCTTCGACCGCGTCGCGAGCTTCGTTTCGGACGGCTTCGAGCAGGTCGTCGAAGGCCCTAGCCGCACCCTTGGCCTTAACATCATGGCGCTTGTAGTCGGGGTAGCGGTCGGCGATATCGTCCCAACCCTCCTTGGCGGCGTAGAAATGGATCGCCAGTCCCAAGATCAGCAGAGCCCAGGCTTGGATGGAGGCCATGCCGAACGGTCCAACTGCCGCGAGATGATCAAACGTAGCCTGGCTGAGTTCGCTGAACTCGGGAAAGGGGCCTTCTCGCGCGCTCAGCAGTTCGGCCGCCTCCCGAAAGTGCGCTATCAGAAAGTTCCATATCACCGCAGCGACATGACAGATGGCGGTCACGGCTCCGCCAAACACCTTTTGCGTTGTGTTCCTGTGTCCCAAATAGCGCCACCCCCAAAGCCCGGCGGCAACGCCAAGCAGAATGTTGATAGCACTGATAAGTCCGGCAAGTGTCGCGCCGGCCAGCCATCCGCCAGCCATGACTTCGGCCAACAAGGTGCCGTTCAAGATCGATTCGCCTATAAACATGGCAAGCAGAATCGCTATCGTCAGTTCAAGTGAGTCCTTGTAATGCGCTGCACTAACCAAGCGGTTACGTCGTCGAAAAGCCCGCAGATCACGATCCGTAGATAGTTCTTCGAATCGAAGCTCGTTCAGGTCGGACCGACTTACATCGAACACCTTGTCTACCGCTCGCGAAATCGATTCCTTGACCTGCTCAACGCCTTCAAGGGAGATGCGTCGCGTGCGAGCTTCCTGTACGGCTGCATCAAGCTGTTGGGAAAGGAACTGATTGAGTAGCAAAACGCCTTTGAAGACTTTGGTGCAAATCTGAATCTGTGTTTCATTCTGCACCTCGTCGTTCTGTCGAGGCAGGTTTTGGTTGCCGTCGTCGATCGCGCGTTTTTCGATCGCAAGCTCTTTGGTGAGCCCCTTCTCGTCTGGCGTAAGGATGATGTCGCTTTCGCTTATCCGAGGAATCCAGATTGTCTTGGACCAAGTGTGGTCGTCCTCCATCTGACCGACAGGTTCCGGACCTTTGGGTTCTTTGGACATGTGCGCCTCCCGATCACACTCTCGCGCGAGGCGCGAGAAAACGCAACTAGGCGAACAATGTGATCCGATCACACGTCCAGCTCATCCACCACGAACCGGGCATTGTCCTGGATGAACTGGAACCGGGCCTCGGCCTTCTTGCCCATCAGCCGCTCGACCAGATCCTCGATCTCATCCTCCGACTCCGGCACCGTGACCCGCGCCAGGGTCCGCTTCCTCGGGTCCATGGTGGTCTCCTTGAGCTGGGAGGCCATCATCTCGCCCAGACCCTTGAAGCGGCCGATCTCGACCTTCCTGCCCTTGAACACCGTGGCCAGCAGCTCGTCGCGGTGGGCGTCGTCGCGGGCGTATTCCGACAGCGGGCCGGCGCTGATCCGGTAGAGCGGCGGCAGGGCCATGAACAGCCGGCCCTGGCGGATGGTCTCGGGCATCGACCGGTAGAAGTAGGTGATCAGCAGGGCCGCGATATGGGCCCCGTCGACGTCGGCGTCGGTCATGATGACGATGCGCTCGTAGCGCAGGTCCTCGATATTGAAGCGGCTGCCCGGCTGCACCCCCAGGGCCAGGGCCAGGTCGGACAGTTCGATGTTCTGGCGCAGCTTGTCGGCCGTGGCCGAGGCCACGTTCAGTATCTTGCCGCGCAGGGGCAGGATGGCCTGGGTGGTGCGGTCGCGCGCCTGTTTGGCCGAGCCGCCGGCCGAATCGCCCTCGACGATGAACAGTTCGGTGCCCTCGGCGGTCTGGCGCGAACAGTCCGACAGCTTGCCCGGCAGGCGCAGCTTGCGGGTGGCGGCGGCCCGCTGGACCTCCTTGTCCTTGCGCCGGCGCAGGCGGTCCTCGGCCCGCTCGATGACGAAGCCCAGCAGCGCATTGGCCTGTTTCGGGCTCTCGGTCAGCCAGTGATCCAGCGGATCGCGCATCAGTTGCTCGACCAGCCGCTGGGCGTCGGGCGAGGACAGCCGGTCCTTGGTCTGGCCCTGGAACTCCGGATTGCGCACGAAGACGCTGATCAGCGCCCCGGCGTTGGCGATGACGTCCTCGGCGGTGATCAGGCCGGCGCGCTTCTCGTTGACCAGTTCGCCATAGGCCTTCAGCCCCTTGACCAGCGCCGCCCGGAACCCGGCCTCATGCGTGCCGCCGTCCGGCGTCGAGACGGTGTTGCAGTAGGACGAGACGAAGCCGTCGGCCTCGCCGAAGCCGATCGGCGACCAGGTCACGGCCCATTCGACCGCGCCCGCCTCGCCCTTGCGCTCGACGCGACCGGCGAAGGCCGGGGTCACGGTCTCGATGTCGCCGATCCGCTCCGACAGGGCGTCGGCCAGGCCGTTGGGGAAGTGGAACACCGCCTCGGCCGGGGTGTGGTCGGTGATCCGCTCCTGGGCGCAGGTCCAGCGGATCTCGACGCCGCGGAACAGATAGGCCTTGGAGCGGGCCATGCGGAACAGCCGCGCCGGCTTGAAGGCGGCGCCGACGCCGAAGATTTCCTCGTCCGGCCTGAACCGGATCAAGGTGCCCTTCTTCTTCGAGGCCGGCCCTTGAACGATCGACCCCAGGGGCAGGCCGCGGCTGAAGGCCTGCTTCCATTCGAAGCCGTCGCGCCAGACGGTGACCTCCAGCTTTTCGCTCAGGGCGTTGACCACCGAGACGCCGACGCCGTGCAGGCCGCCGGAGGTCTCATAGGCCGTGCCCGAGAATTTGCCGCCCGAGTGCAGCACCGTCATCACCACCTCCAGCGCCGACTTGCCGGGGTGTTTGGGGTGCG
This sequence comes from uncultured Brevundimonas sp., assembly GCF_937870815.1. Lineage (GTDB taxonomy): Bacteria > Pseudomonadota > Alphaproteobacteria > Caulobacterales > Caulobacteraceae > Brevundimonas. The sequence goes on along the minus strand of NZ_CALMZS010000211.1, from coordinate 71,705 downwards.
GGTCGACCGGGATGCCGCGGCCGTCGTCGCGCACCGACAGCCAGCCGTCGGCGTCGAGCTCGACGGTGATCAGCCTGGCGTGCTTGGCCACCGCCTCGTCCATGGCGTTGTCGAGCACTTCGGCGAACAGATGGTGCAGGGCCCGCTCGTCGGTGCCGCCGATGTACATGCCGGGCCGCTTGCGGACCGGCTCCAGTCCCTCCAGCACCTCGATCGACGAGGCCGAATAGCCGGTCGCCGCCGCCTGGGGGGTCAGGGCCGGCTCGGGCGTGGCCGGCGGCGCGGGCGCCGGCGCCGGGCCTGGCGGCTCGGGGATGTCATCGAACAGGGAAGGCGCGGCGTTGGGACCCATGCCGGTACTGTGCTGCGATTCGGGAGCCGGTCTGGTAGGCCCGGCGGCGCTTCTCCACAAGCGGGGCGGGCGCCGGCGCCGGCAGGACCGCCCGGGTCATCACGGCCATGAACAGCACCCACGGCAGCCCCTGGTGGGCCAGCAGGATCGACTCCGACAGGCTCAGCACGAAGAAGGCGGCGAGGAAGCCGAGCGCCCACCAGCCCTCGCGCACGCCCTGGCCCATCGACCTGAACAGGGTGATCATGGTCGTCACCGCCATCAGGGCTCCCACGAGGATCGCGCCCGGCCAGCCCAGCTGGACCAGCAGGTCGATCCAGCCGTTGTGGGCGTTGGGCACCGGCCACTGGGTCTCCTTGCGCACCCAGTCGGCGGGGGCGGACTCGCCCTCGCGGCCCCAGAAGGCGCCGTAGCCGTAGCCGGTCCACGGCCGGTCGGCGACCTTGCGCATCAGGGCGTCCCAGATGTCGGTGCGTCCGGTCAGCGACGGGTCCTTGCCCAGCGCCTCCAGCAGCGCCACCGAATGCGACTGCCACACCCACACCCCGACCCCGGCCAGCACCACGGCGGCCCATGCCGCAACCACGCTGAAGGCCGCGCCGCCGCGCCGCAGGGTCCAGAAGCCGCCGACGAAGGCCAGGCCCAGAACCAGGCACAGCAGCGAGGTCTTCGACTGGGTCGCCAGCACCAGCATCGCCGACAGCGCCAGGGCGATGGCCGGCAGCCACCGCCGCGGGTCGGGCGAGGCGAGGCAGGCGGCCGAGGCCGTGGCCCCGATCACCATCACCGCCCCCATCTGGTTCTTCTCGTACCAGAGCCCGCGCCACAGGCCGGCGTTGTCGTACTGGTGCACCCCGATCGAGGGGAAGGCGAAGACCATGACGAGGCTGCCCACGGCCATCAGCAGCGTTGCGTGCATCAGCAGCCGCGGCAGGTGCGGCCCCCGGAACACCGCGCCGAGATAGAGGGCGAAGCCGCAGCTCATGGCCAGGGCGAGGACCCGGCGCATGGTGGTGACGAAATCGATCGACCAGTAGCGCGAGGCGAAGGCCAGCCCGACCAGCGCGACGATCGCCAGCATCGCCGGCCACGCCCGCCACAGCCGGTCGATCCGGTAGATCAGCAGCCCCGCGATGGCCGCATAGGCCGGCAGCCACACCAGCCGCAGCACCGGCGTCTCTTCCTGCAGCGGCGCGAACACCGGCCCGATCAGCGCCCCGGTCAGCATGGCGATGATGACGACGCAGATCGCCCGCTCCCACAGGCTGGGAGGGGTTTCGATCAGGACGTCGGCTGGACGGAACCCGGGCACCGTCGCAGGGTCGGCCAACGGGCTTAACGAAGGGTTGGGGCGGGCGGACAGATCGCATTCGGCCAGGGGCGGCAAGGCTTGCTCAGGCGCGATCCTGGGCCCCGTGGAAGATGCGGACGACGACCACCTCGTTCCGCCGTGCCTCATATCGCACGACAAAACCAGACTGGCCGAACCGCACCTGCGCCTCGCGCTCACCGCTGGCGATCACACGACCCGACAGCGGATAGCTTTTGAGCCGTCCGATCGTGTCGAAAATTGCGCGAGCAGCCCTCTCGGCTGAGCGGGGTGACCGCTCTGTCAGCCAGTCGATCTGCAGGCGGATGTCGAGGTTCGCCCGGCTGGTGAGACGAACCCTCAACGGCGCGCCTTCAGCTTCTCCTCGAGATAGGCTTCGAGTTCCGGCCGCACGTCCTCCCAGTCCCGAAGCTCTTCCTCGATGATCGGTTCGGCGACCGCCGTGCGGGGGTCGCCGCCCTCCGGCCATTCGAAGTCGTCGTAGTCGAAGAACTGGCTATCCAACGCGAGGGTCGCGAGTTCCTCCGGAGTAACGCCCATCATCTTCGCCCGCGCCGTGATCCTTGCGGCGCTGAGTGCGTCCAGCGCCACGTCCAGATCGACGAAGGGTCCTTCATGGTCCTCCGGCGTCGTGCGCTGACCGGGGCCGCCATCCTTCGTCACGCCCGTCCAGGCACGTGCGGGCTCACCGACACCAACAGGCCCGCGGTCCAGCCCATCGTCGGCGAGTATCCACGCCTCCAGCGTCAGCGCGGCCATGCGCTCGGGCGTGACCTCCGCCTTCCGCGCGGCCTCGGTCAGCTTCTGAAGCGTGTATTCGTCCAGCCTGAGGGTGAAGGTCGCCATGGCCGGCAGTGTCGCACAGCGTCAGCAGGGGAGCTAGCATATACAATCCGGGATTGTGTTCGAACTCGATTTTCTCCGACACGGCCAGAGATACCCGGACTTTCTCGACCATTGGCCGCCCCGCATCACGCCTTCTCCACGAACGTGTCGATCACCTTCTTCTCGCCCGCCTTTTCGAAGTCGATCAGCAGCTTGTTGCCCTCGATCGCCCGCACCGCGCCGTAGCCGAACTTCTGGTGGAACACCCGTTCGCCCTTCGACCAGTTCCCGCCCGCCTGCGGGTCCGCGGTGGCCACCAGCCGTCCGTCCCCCTCGATCAGCGCATGCCGCGCCGGCCGCGCCGCCGGTGACCGCCCCGCCGTGAACGACTGCGCCCGCTTCCAGCCGGGCGAGGAATAGCCCGCCCCAAACGTGGGCATCTCGTCCCAGCGGCTCCTGGCCTCCTTCATGCCGGGGGTGACGCCGTAGTAGCCGGTGTCGCTCTGCGCCTCCACATGGTCGATCGGCAGTTCGTCGACGAACCGGCTCGGCAGCTGCGCGGTCCAGCGGCCGTAGACCAGCCGGTTGGCCGCGAACGAAATGCGCGCGTCCGACTTGGCCCGGGTGACGCCGACATAGGCGAGGCGGCGCTCCTCCTCGAGACCCTTCTCGCCCTTCTCGTCGATGCTGCGCTGGCTGGGGAAGACGCCTTCCTCCCAGCCGGGCAGGAAGACCAGCGGGAACTCCAGCCCCTTGGCCCCGTGCAGGGTCATGATCTGCACCGCATCGTCGGAGCCGCCCCGGTCGAGGTCCATGACCAGCGACACGTGCTCCAGATAGGCCGGCAGGGTCTCGAACGACTGCATCGACCGGGTCAGCTCCTTGAGGTTGTCCAGCCGCGTCTGGCCGGTGGCCCGGTCGGCCTTCTGCATGTCGGTGTAGCCGCTCTCCTCCAGCACAGTCTCGGTCAGCTCCCAGTGGGTGGTGGTCCGGGCGAAGGTCCGCCAGCGATCGATGTCGCGGACGAAATTGGACAGCGCCGTCCGTGTCCGCGCCTGCAGCTCGTCCGAGACGATCAGGTCGCGCGCCGCCGCCATCGCCGAGACGCCCGACAGCCGCGCGATCTGCAGCACCTTCTGCACCGACGCATCCCCGATGCCGCGCTTGGGCGTGTTGACGATCCGCTCGAAGGCCAGGTCGTCGTCCTCGGACAGGATCAGCCGCAGATAGGCGTGGGCGTCGCGGACCTCGGCCCGTTCGAAGAAGCGCGGCCCGCCGATGACGACATAGGGCACGGCCAGCAGGACGAACCGCTCCTCGAAGGCCCGCATCTGGAACGAGGCCCGCACCAGCACGGCCATGTCCTTGTAGGCCATGCCCTGGCGCCGGGCCGTCTCGATCTCGTCGGCGATCAGCCGGGCCTCGGCCTCGCCGTCCCAGACGCCGCGCACCCGCACCTTGTCGCCGCTCAGATCCTCGGTCCACAGCGTCTTGCCCAACCGCCCCCTGTTGGCCGCGATCAGGCCCGAGGCCGCCCCGAGGATGTGCTGCGTCGAGCGGTAGTTGCGCTCCAGCCGGATCACCCTTGCGCCGGGGAAGTCGCGCTCGAAGCGCAGGATGTTGTCGACCTCGGCCCCGCGCCAGCCATAGATCGACTGGTCGTCGTCGCCGACGCAGCAGACGTTGCCGGTCGAGGCGGTCAGCAGCCGCAGCCACAGATACTGGGCCACATTGGTGTCCTGGTATTCGTCGACCAGGATGTAGCGGAATCGCCGCCGGTATTCCCCGGCGATATCCGCGTGTTTCGACAGGATGGTCAGGTTGTGCAGCAACAGGTCGCCGAAGTCGCAGGCGTTCAGGCTGACCAGCCGCGCCTGGTAGGCGGCGTACAGGGCCTGCCCCTTGCCGTTGGCGAAATCCTCGCTCGACGGCAGCTTGTCCGGCGTCCAGCCGCGGTTTTTCCAGTGGTCGATCAGGCCTGACAGCGACTTGGGGGTCCACCGTTTGATGTCGAGGCCCGCCGCCTCCAGCACCTGCCGGGCCACACGTTCCTGATCGTCCGTGTCCAGAATGGTGAAGCTCGACTTCAGCCCGACCAGCTCCGCATGCCGCCTCAGGATCTGGGCCGCCACGCTGTGAAACGTCCCCAGCCAGCGCAGCCCCTCGGCCGACGGTCCGATCAGCTGGGCGGTCCGCTCGCGCATCTCGCGCGCCGCCTTGTTGGTGAAGGTGACGGCCAGCAGCTCCCACGGCCGCGCCCGGCCCGTCGCCAGGATGTGCGCCAGCCGCGTGGTCAGCACCCGCGTCTTGCCCGTTCCGGCCCCGGCCAGCACCAGCACCGGCCCGTCCACCGTCTCCACCGCCTCGCGCTGTTCGGCGTTCAGCCCGGCCAGATAGTCGGGCCCCGGCCCCGGCGGGCGGGCCCGGGCGAGGTCGGAGATGCGGGGGGCGGGGGCTTCAGGCGGACTCATCGGGAGAACATAAGGGGCACGACGCCCGATGTCAGCGCCCGCGTCGCGCGAACGACCAGGGAACCGTCAAGTCTGACCGTCGTTCCGGTTGCCGACACCAGGGTTCAAAAGGGAAGGGACGCCCATGGCTGACAACATCAACAACACCGGCGGCGGGAGCGGCAACACCGGCCTCGCCTTCATCGTCGGCGCGGTCGTGGTCGTGCTGGCGGTGATCGCCTGGTTCGTCTTCGTCCGCGGCGGCGCGCCGGAGACCCGGCAGATCGACGTCGATGTCGACGTGCCGGAAGTCTCGGCCCCGGCGGTTCCGGGAACGGAGGGCTGATCATGACCGATCCGAATATTCCCCCGCCCCGCGACGACCGGCCCGAGGTGGTCCATCACACCACCATCAACAACCCCTCGACGAGCGACGGCGGCGGCTCCGGCTGGATCGGCTTCCTGGTCGGCGGCCTGCTGGTGGTGCTGATCATCATCGCCATCGTGATCTTTTCGAGCGGCGGGCTGAACCGCGCCACGGACACCAAAGTCGATCTCGACATCGACCTGCCGGAGGCGCCTTCGCTGCCGGCGCCCAAACTGCCCGATCTGCCGGAGGCGCCGCCGATCGCGCCGCCGACGGCGCCGGATCCGACCCCGGCGCCGGCCGGCTGAGGAGCTATCTGAGGCGGTAGCTGATCGTCGTCACCACCCGGACCCTCTGGTCCGGGGACTGGCTGGCGTCGCCATAGCCCTCGCGGGGCAGGATTTCGAACGATCCCTGGTTGGCCTGCCGGATCGGCCCCAGCGGCGCGCCCGAGTCCTTGGCGAACTGCGCGGCCCCCGAGCGCGCCGAGGCCGTGGCCTGGGCGATCATGGCCGGGCGCACCTCGTTGAGCCCGGTGAAGATGTAGGACGGGCCGCTGAAGTCCTGCAGCACCACGCCCTGGCGGACCAGGTCGTTCAGGGCCCGCGTCGTCGCCTGCACCCGGGCCACGTCGGTGGTCCGCACCACCACCGTCTGGGCCAGGATGAAGCGCGGCCCGCCGTCCTGCTGGGCGTATTCCCGGGACCGTCTGTCGGCCACCTCCAGCCGGCCCAGGGTCACGGCGTCGGCGGGATAGCCCTGGGCGGCCAGGAAGCGCCGCACGACGGCCAGGTCGGCGTCGATCCGCGCCTGCACCTCGGACAGCACCTCGCCGGAGGCGGTGAAGCGCAGCGGCAGCACCGCGAGGTCCGCCTGTACGTCGCGCTCGGCCAGGCCGCGCACGGTCACCGAGCGGTCGCCCACCCGGGCGTTGACCACGCCCTGGCCGACCAGGGCGCCCGCCCCGATCAGGCCCACGGCCAGCAATCCGCCTGCGACGGCGGCGGGGATCAGTCTGTTGTCGGCCATGATGCGCTCTCCGGAACGGAGGATGCGCCAACCTTGGCCGCTGTCAATCGGACGACTCCTGTTCGGCGAACGAGCGGTCGCCGCCGGTCCAGGCCAGGGCCAGCAGCCGGCAGGCCGAGGCCAGCGGCGTGCGGCCGCGCCGCTCGTCGATCCGCTTCATCAGTCCGGCGTGGGTCAGGGCCAGATCCGCCGCGACGGCGTCCAGAACAGCCCAGAATTCGGCCTCCAGAGCCACCGAGGTGGCGTGGCCGGACAGGGAGACGGAGCGCTTCTTCAACATCATCGCCGCCCGTTCAGAGCCCGGTCCTCAACCCGGATGCGCCAGCCGACGAGTAGCGCATTGGCTACGCTCCAGACCAGAGCGATCCAGACCTGGCCGAACGCCAGGGGCAGCACCGCGATCTCCAGCGACGCCACCACATAGTTTGGATGGCGCAGAAACCGGTACGGTCCGCGCCGGATCAGAGGCGCCGAGGGCAGGGTGATGATCCTTGTGGTCCAGAACCGTCCCAGGCTGGCGATGACCCACAGCCGGCCGAACTGCAGCCCGACGTACAGGGCCAGCCACCAGAGGTTGGGGACCATGGTCCAGGGCGTCACGATGGCGATCGCCGCCAGCCAGCTGGCGTGCAGCAGGATGAACAGCGGATAGTGGCCGGCCCCAACCTCGACCGCGCCCTCGGCCCGCAGCCGCCGGGTGTTCCGGTCGGCCAGCCGCACCTCCCACAGCCGCTGGACCGCGACGGCGATCAGCACCGCCCAGACCCACATCAGGCGTGGACCAGCATCAGGGCGGCGGTGAACCCCGGCCCCAGGGTCGTCAGCAGCAGCGGGCCCTTGCCGCCGTCGTCGAGCACGGCCCTGAGGACGAACAGCACGGTCGCCGCGCTCATGTTTCCATGGTCGCGCAGCACCGCGCGGGTGTGGGTCAAGGCTCCCTCGGCCAGTTCGAAACAGGCTTCGAGGGCCTCGATCACCTTGGCCCCGCCCGGATGGCAGACGAATCCGCCCACATCCGCCGCCGTCATGCCCTGGGCGGCCAGGAAGTCCGTGGCGACCGGCCGGAAATCGTCCCGAACCAAACTCGGGATGTCACGGCTGAACACGACCTTCAGCCCGTCGTCGGCGACCTCCCAGCCCATCACGTCCAGACTGTCGGGCCAGGTGTGTTCGCGGCTCGCGCCCAGCATCGGCCCCGATGCGTCCGGTCGGCATGAGATCACCGCCGCCGCCGCGCCGTCGCCGAACAGGGCGGTGGCGACGAGATTGCTCTTGGAGCGGTCCTGGGCCCGGAAGGTGAGGGCGCACAGCTCGACCACCAGCAGCAGAACCCGCTCATCGGGGTGCGCCCGGGCGATGTCGGCGGCTCGCGCCAGTCCCACCACGCCGCCGGCGCAGCCCAGGCCGAAGATCGGGGCCCGTCGAACATCGGGCCGGAATGGCATCACCTGCATCAGCCGCGCGTCCAGCCCCGGGGTGGCGATGCCGGTCGTGCAGACCACCACTATGGCGTCGATGTCGCCGGCCGCCAGCCCGGCCTGATCCAGCGCCTTGCCTGCGGCCTCGGCCAGCAGCGGCACGGCGCTGGCCAGGAACAGGTCGTTGCGTTCGGAGAAGCTGTGCGGCTTCAGATACCACTCGATCGGCACGCAGGAATGCCGCGTCTCGATCAGGGCGTTGCGATAGATCGGCGCCAGCCGCTCGAAGCCGCCGTGGGTGGTGGCGAACATCTCCGCGCCATTGGCCGCCACGTCCTCCTGCCGTAGCACGTGCTTCGGCCAGGCCAGGGCGAGGGACTGCAGCCGCGGAACCGGGGCCGGAAGAGGGGGAGGAGGCATCAGGGCGTGGCTTTCCGGGAGATTATCGCTGTTAACCAAAGCTACGCAGGGCCGTTCCAGACGGACGGATCATTCGCTACACTGCGCCATCCTCCCGGACGCCGCCATGACCCTGATTTCCGCCGACATCGACGAAAACCCCGCTTGCCCCGTCTGACGGCATCCGCCACTGGGCGTGGGTGACCTCCCCCGTTTCCGTTCCGCCCGTCGCCCGTCCGCCCCTGTCGCGGACCACCCTGCTGGGCATCGGCGGGGTGCTGATCTGCGCCATGATCTGGGGCACGACCTGGTATGCGATCACCCTTCAGCTCGGCCAGGTGGCGCCGCTGGCCTCAATCGTCTGGCGCTTCGGCCTGGCCGCGGTCCTGCTGTTCGCCGGCTGCCTGCTGACCGGCCGCTCGCTGAAGCTGACCCTCAACCAGCACCTCGCCGCGGCGGGGCAGGGGGTGTTCGCCTTCTCGATCAGCTACAGCTTCACCTACGCCGCCGAGGGCCGGATCGCCTCGGCCGTGGTGGCGGTGATCTTCGCCTCGCTGGCCCTGCTCAACCTGATCCTGTTCCGGATCGCCGCCGGGCAGCGCGCCGCCGTCCTTGCATGGGGGGGAGCCGCGCTCGGCGTGGTCGGCGTGGCGGTGCTGTCGGGTTCGGAAATCCTCGAAGCCGGTCTCGACGGGGCCAGCGCCGCCGGCGTCGGCTTCGCCTTCACCGCGGTGGTCGCCGCCGCCTTCGGCAACTATTTCGCCTGGCGCGGCCAGAAGGCGGGCTCCGCCGTCATCCCCTCGACCGCCTGGGCCATGGCGTACGGCGCGGGGCTGCTGGCGCTCTACGGACTGGCCACCGGCGTCGAATGGTCGATCGAGCCCGGCGTCACCTACCTCGGCTCGCTGCTCTATCTGTCGGTGTTCGGCTCGGTGATCGCCTTCGTGGTCTATTTCACCGTCGCGCGCAGCCACGGCTATGCCCTGGCCAGCTACATCTCGGCCCTGACCCCGCCGATCGCCATGGGGGTCTCGGTGCTGTTCGAGAACGCCCGGTTCGGCTGGGCGGCGCTGGCGGGCCTCGCCCTGGTGCTGGCCGGGCAGGTGCTGCTGATCCGCGCCCCCAAGGTCTCCGCGGTCTAGCCGAACCAGCCACGCTTCCTTTTCTTCTTCGCCGCTGCCGGCTTTTCGCCCTCAGCCTCGCCGGGCGTTTTCGCCTCGGCCTCGCGTCGCCGGCGTTCGGCGGTGACCCGGATGGCCACCAGCATAGGGATCAGGCCGTGGCGGTTGCGCGGCATCTCGCCCATCTCAGTCCTCCAGCTTCGAGCCGTCCAGCAGCCGGTCGGCGCGGGTCCGCTCCTGTTTCGCCTTGGCCCGCTCGGCCCCGGACCGGCCATGGGCGGCCCGGCCGACGATGGCGGCGGCCGCCTTTTCGGCCCTGGCCCGCGCCTTGCGCGCCCGGTTCAGGTTGACGATCTCGCCCATGACGCCTCCATCATGCAACCGGCCGCCCGGCCGAGGGGTTTTCCGGACGATCCGTTCGTCAGGAGCCGCCCATGGTAGACCTCTCCCTGCTCCGCGAAAGCCTTGAAGTCGTCGGCTCCGACGGCGGCCACGTCGGCCGCGTCGACCACGTCCGCGGCGACCATATCGAACTGGCCAGGCTGGACCTGGGTTCGGGCTTCAAACACCATCTGATCCCGGTCAGCTGGATCGCCCACGTCGACGCCCACGTTCACCTCAACGTCACGAAGGACGAGGCCAGGGCGCGCTGGATCGAAAAGCCGCACTGACGGCAGGCACGTCGGGGCGGCGAGGGCAAGCTCAAGGCACGGCTTACCGCGAATTCACGAAGGCGCCGCTGTCACAGGCCTGCTGTTCCGCATATCCGGGGGATGCGCCGGACCGCGGCGCGCCCCGGGGACGCCGCCTGTGATCCGTCTGATCCTCAACCTGCTCTGGTTCGTGTTCGGAGGCTGGCTGTCCGGCCTGCTCTGGCTGTTCGGCGGCGGCGTCCTGGCCCTGACCGTGGTCGGCCTGCCGTGGACCTTCGCCGCCTGGCGGATCGCCAGCTATTCGTTCTGGCCATTCGGCCGCGAAGTGGTGTGGCGGGACGACTTCACCGGCCGCGAGGACCTGGGCACGGGCTGTCTCGGCGTCGGGCTCAACGTCATCTGGTTCCTCTTCGCCGGCTGGTACATCGCCCTGACGCACCTGCTGATCGCGGTGGCGGAGTTCATCACCATTATCGGCATCCCGTTCGCCCTCAAGGACCTCGAACTGGCCAAACTGGCCCTGGCCCCCATCGGCCGGACGATCCGCGACAAGGATTGAAATTCAGAAGCCGGTGAACAGGCGGTCGAGGGCGCGACGGATGTCGTCTTCGTACGGCTTGAGATCGCCGGCGGACCGCTTCAAGTCGGACCTCGCGATCGGGGCCATTTCCGCCAGCGAGAGGTGCAGGTCCTCATCGTTCAGCTTTACGGAGACAGAGACGCGCGTGAAGTCGCCGCTTCGAGGCTCACGGATCAACGGCGCGATCAGCGCCGACGGCATCTCATCCACAAAATGGGATTGCATCAGGACGATGAAGGGTGCGGCGGCCCGGGAGCGAGGCGACGGATTCGGGAACACGTCGAACTGACGCATCACCAGGTCCGGAAGTCCTCGCCGAAGACGCCGTCGCGCGCGATCCGCTCATTGTAGGCCTTGAGCGCCTCGGCGTTTTCCTCAGCCCAGGCGCGAGCGTCTGCGGCGCGTTCCGCGTCTGACTTCAGGGCGTTCCGCCGCCGCGCCAGCGCCAGTTCGACTCCGGCCAGCCCTGCCGTCGTCAGGTCAACACCCAGCCGCTCGGCCTCAGCGACCATGGCGGGATCGATCTCGATCTTCAGTTCGGCCTTGCTCATCAAGGCAGCCTACACCTGAACTGAAACGGCCGCCACCAACCCGAAGTAGGCGCCCGTCAGCCCGGCGAGATCATCTTCTCGGGCCGCACCCATTCGTCGAACTCCGCGTCGGTCAGATAGCCGCCGCCGACGGCTTCCTGGCGCAGGGTCGTGCCGTTCCGGTGCGCCGTCTTGGCGATCTTCGCGCACAAATCATAGCCCAGCTTGCCGTTGAGCGCCGTCACCAGCATCAGGCTGTTCTCCAGCCCGCGCCTGATGTTGTCCTCGCGCGGCTCGATCCCGGCCACGCAGTTGTCGGTGAAGGACACCGCCGCGTCGGCCATCAGCCTTGCCGACTGCAGGAAGTTGTAGGCCATCACCGGGTTGAACACATTGAGCTCGAAATGGCCCTGGGAGCCGGCGAAGGTCACCGCCGCATGGTTGCCGAACACCTGCACGCACACCTGCGTCAGCGCCTCGACCTGGGTCGGATTGACCTTGCCCGGCATGATCGAGCTGCCCGGCTCGTTCTCCGGCAGGGCCAGCTCGCCCAGCCCCGACCGCGGCCCCGAGCCGAGGAAGCGGATGTCGTTGGCGATCTTGAACAGCGAGGCGGCGACGGTGTTGATCGCCCCGTGGCTGAACACCATGGCGTCGTGCGCCGCCAGGGCCTCGAACTTGTTCGGCGCCGTGGTGAAGGGCAGGCCGGTGATGGCCGCGATCTTGTCCGCCACCATCTCCGCGAAGCCGACCGGCGCGTTCAGCCCCGTGCCGACGGCCGTCCCGCCCTGGGCCAGCTCCATCAGCTTCGGCAGGGTCTGTTCGATCCGCTCGATGCCGTTGGCGACCTGCTGGGCATAGCCGCCGAACTCCTGGCCCAGGGTCAGCGGGGTGGCGTCCTGGGTGTGGGTGCGGCCGATCTTGATGATGTGGGCCCAGGCCCTGGCCTTGGCGTCCAGCGCCCCATGCAGATGCTTCAGGGCCGGGATCAGCGTCTTCACCACCTGTTCGGCGCAGGCGACATGCATGGCCGTCGGATAGGTGTCGTTCGACGACTGGCTCATATTGACATGGTCGTTGGGGTGGACCGGCGTCTTCGACCCCATCTGGCCGCCCAGCATTTCGATGGCCCGGTTCGAGATCACCTCATTGGCGTTCATGTTCGACTGGGTGCCCGAGCCGGTCTGCCACACCACCAGGGGGAAATGGTCGTCCAGCCGGCCCTCGATGACCTCGTCGGCCGCCTTGACGATGGTTTCGCCGATCGCCGGGTCCAGCCTGCCCAGCGCCATATTGGTCTCGGCCGCGGCCCGTTTGACGACGCCCAGCGCCCGCACGATCGGCAGCGGCTGTTTCTCCCAGCCGATCTTGAAATTCCCCAGCGACCGCTGCGCCTGCGCCCCCCAGTAGCGATCCGAGGCGACCTCGATCGGGCCGAAGGTGTCGGTTTCGGTGCGGGTCTTGGTCATGGAACGGCGCTGTTTCAGTTACGGCGGCGGGGTGCCAGGCGAGTCTTGATACCGGCTTTCGGGCGTGCGGTCTCGGGGGGACTATCATCTACGGCGACCGCCGCCTTGCCTATCCTCGCGACGTCAGCTTGCGGCGACGCCTCCGAACATCCTCGTGTGAGCATCCAGACCTCAGCCGGTGAAATTGTCGTCGAGATCGATCTCGGGCAGGCGCCGGTCTGGCGACGCGCGTTCCTCGGTGGCGACGACCTCGACAATGAGGTTGAAATCCGAACGATGAGCTTCTCTGGCGACATGCCCAATCGTTGTATGGGCGCGCCTTAAGCCCTGACGGGCGGCGTGAGTTGCTGATGTCAGGAGCTTCGTGTTACTCTAGCCAGAACTCTGGCTAGAGAACCGTCATGGAACTGGGCGTCTTCGAAGCGCGCAACCGCTTCTCCGAACTGGTCGAGGCCGCCGAGCGCGGCGAGGAGACCGTCGTGCTCAAGCACGGCAAGGCGGTGGCGAAGCTGGTCCCCTATTCGGATGAGGCGCGGGTCAAGCGCCGTCTGGACGCGCTGGATCGCGCCGCTGAATTGCGGAACCGCATTCTCGCCGAAACCGGGCGTCCGTTCACCCACGAGGAACTGATCGCGGCTCGCGACGAGGGTCGGCGATGAGCGATCGGGTGGTCCTCGACGCTTCGTTCGTTGCGGCTCATTTGCTGGAAGAGACGCATTCCGCGTTCGTTGCGCGCACCTTGCGGGACTTGGCGGACAGGGAACTGACATCGACCGACCTGCTGGTCTGGGAGGTCGGCAACATCCTTCGGACCAGACGTCGGGCTTCTGGACTTTCACAGCTCAGTTCGGATGAAGCGCTGGCCGCCCTTGAAGAGCTGGAGATCGGTCTGGCGCCGCCGGGGGATGCGGAATGCTTGGGCGCGATAGGGCGCGTCGCGGACGTTCATACGCTGTCATTCTATGACGCCGGATACTTGGAGATGGCTGACCGGACCCAAGGCGTTCTGGCCACCCTCGACCGAAAGCTGGCGGTCGCCGCTATCGCCGCCGGCCTCACCGTCCATTCCCCCTTCGCATGACCGACGGCTGGATCGGCGTCGGCAAGGTCCGCCTGCGCGAAACCGGCGACACCGTCGAGATCGCCATCGACGGCCTGACCACCCAGGCCAAATACTACAAGCCGCTGGTCTATGAATTCATGCGCAAGCAGTGGGCCTCGCGCCCCTCCTGGGGCGATTTCGTCGTCGAGATCCGCATGGAGCATGTCGGCGAGCCGCCGCACATCGACCTCGACAACCTCGCCAAGGCCCTGCTCGACGCCGTCAAGGGCCATCTGTTCCACGACGACGCCCAGGTCGCCCGCCTGCTGGTCGAACGCTTCGAGGGCGAGCGCGAGCGGATCACCATCCGGGTGTTTCCGCGGACCTGAGCAGGCTATTTCAGCCGCTCGTACCGCAACACCCCGACCACCCCGCCGCCGCCGTCGCTCGGATGGTTCACCCCGTCGTTGACCAGGACCTCGGCGAAGTCGAACGGGCTCACCCCTTCCAGGCACGCCGCGTTGACCCCGTATTCGTCCGGGTTCGAGCGCCGCCGGTGGTGGGTGTAGATGCCGCATTTCGAGCAGAAGAAATGCCGCGCCGCGCCGGTGTTGAACCGGTACTCGGTCAGCGCCTCCGCCCCCTGCAGCACCTCGACCCCGTCCAGCCCGGCGGTCACCGCCACCGCCCCGCGCATCCGGCACAGCGAACAGTCGCAGCGCCGCGCGCCGGCCAGGCCGTCGCCCAGCCGCACCCGCAGCCGCACCGTCCCGCAGTGGCAGGCCGCCGGCGTCCAGCCCCGGGCGCCCTCGTCGACGGGCATGCTCCACCTCCCGAACCCCGGCCCGTCGGCCGGCCTATTTCTTCCGGAACTGGTCCAGCGAAACCACCTTCGGACCGTCGTCGCCGGCCGGCGGCGGCGTGTCCGGCCCGGCCTCGGGCTCGCCGGCGACGGACTCGGCCACGGCCGGCGTCTCGAACTGCAGCAGGAACTGCACCGACGGGTCGTAGAAGCGCGTCACCGCCGTATAGGGCATCGACAGCACCTTCGGCATGCCGCCGAATTTCAGCATCACCGAGAACCGCTCGGCCTCGACCTTCAGGTCCCAGTACTGATGCTGCAGCACCACCGTCATCTCGTCGGGGTATTTGGCCATCACGTCCGGCGGCACGCTGACGCCCGGCGCCCGGGTCTTGAAGGTGATGTAGAAATGGTGCGCCCCCGGAATGCCGTCGGGCAGGGCGGCGCGCTCCAGCGCCGAGCGGATGACGCCGCGCAGGGCGTCCTGCGCCAGCTGCTCATAGTGCATCTCGTCGACTGGCGGGGTCTCGTCGGCCATCGGGTCCTCGGCGTTTCAGTCGAGGGTTTAGCCGTGCGGCGGCGCCGGCGGAAGATGGCGAGACGGTAAACCTAAGGGAAAGCGCCGGGATTCTGTTGCCAGGCTCCCGACAGGCCCCGCCCGGGGATCTGAACCCCCGGGACTTGAGTGTTCGAAATCACCCGAACCGCTTACGCGGCGAGAGCGACTTCTCCAGCGAAGTTATCGTTCGCAGTTAGAAAATGGCCCGATACGGTGGGCCAGGACGGGCGAAGGCAGTCCTCTTTACACGTCCGTCGATGCTAGTCGGCCCCGCACCGCCCGCCGATACACGGGAGGAAATGGTGGAGCCGCCGGGAATCGCACCCGGGTCCGGTCCGCTTATTACAGGCGCGTTTATCGCCATAGTCCGGGCGAACCCGGACGTGTCCAATATAGGCTATGCGGCCGGGGCTTCCAAGGGGCGCCGCGGCGGTCGGGATCGTCCCGGCCGCCGCGAGCGTTTACGGAGGGCTGGACAATCCGCCGCCAACATTGTCAGGAGAGCCATGATCGCTTCCCGTCTGCTCGCCGCCGCCGTCATCGTGGCCGTCTCCGCCCCCGCGGCGGCCGTTTTCGCGCACGCCCGCCTGGTCCGCTCGACTCCGGCCGCCGGCGCCGTCGTCGCCTCGCCCGGGGTCGTCGCCCTGACCTTCAGCGAACGGATGGTGCCGGCCTTTTCGGGCTTCGACCTGGTCGACGCCTCCGGGCGGGAGGCCGCCGTGCGCACCACCGTCAGCGAGGACGGCAAGACCCTGTCCGGCCGCCTGTCCCGGCCCCTGGCGGCGGGCGCCTGGACCGTCAACTGGCGGATCGCCTCCGGCGACGGCCACCGCATGACGGGATCCTACGGCTTCACCGTCCGCTGACATGATCGAGGCCCTGCTGATCGGGCTTCGCGCGATCCAGTACGGCGCGGCGGCCATGGTGCTCGGACTGCCCGCCTTCATGATCTACGGCCGCGCCGCCCTCGGCGGCGTTCCGTCCGCCTGGGCAAGACCCCTGGTCCGGCTCGCCGCCGCCGTCCTGCTGGTGTCGACGCTCGGCGCCTTCGTCGCCCAGACCGCCGTCATGGCCGGCTCGATGGCCGAGGCGCTCAAGCCGGAAACGCTCGGCCTCATGACCACCGGGACCGCCCTCGGCGCCGCCTATGGGGTCCGGGCCGCGCTGGCGCTCGTCGCCCTCGTGCTGACCCTGGCGCTGCGCCCCGACGGACGCCTGTGGCCCGGGCTGATCCTGCCCGCCGGGCTGATCGCCGCCTCCTTCGCCTGGACCGGACACGCCGGGGCGACCGAGGGGGTCTGGCGCTGGCCCCACCTCGCCGCCGACATCGTCCACGCCGTCGCCGCCCTGATCTGGATCGGCGCCCTGGCCGCCTTCGTCGCCCTGGCCGGGAGGCGCGGCGGTCCGGCGGCGCCGGTCGACGGCCTCGCCGCCGCCCTCGTCGGGTTCGCGGGCGTCGGAACCGTGGCGGTGACGGCGCTGGTCCTGTCGGGCCTGGTCAACGCCTGGGTGCTGGCCGGACCCCGCGCCCTGCCGGGCCTGCTGTCGACGCCCTGGGGCGTGCTGCTGACGCTCAAGCTGGTCGCCCTGGCCGGCATGCTGGCGCTGGCCGCCCTGCATCGCTACCGCCTCGCGCCGCGCCTGCGGGCCGGGGGCGCCTCCGCGGACCGTCTGGCCCGGCTCAGACGGACCCTGGGCCTGGAGTTCGCCCTCGGGCTGGCGATTCTCGGCCTCGTCGCCGCCATGGGCCTGTCGGCCCCGCCCGCCGCCTCGTTCTAGGCGGCTGGCGCGGCGCGCGACGACCAGTGGATGTGGTGGATGCGCCAGCCGTCCGGGTGGCGGCGCAGCAGCATGGTCTCGGCGGTGAGCCGGTCCACCGGCCGTCCGTTGAAGGCGCCGGTCGTCCGGCCCTCGCTGGTGATCCAGGCCACGTCGCCGGAAGCGTCGCCCGAGCGCCGCGTCAGGGCGGCTTCGGTCGCGGCGGCGAAGGCGGCGTCGGACTCCAGATGGTGCGACGCATATTCGGCCCGCGACCGCTCCGCGCCGCCGCTCTCGAAGATCAGGGCGTCCTCGGCCAGCAGGGCCAGGGCGGCCTCCCGGTCGCCCGTCCGCAGGGCGGCGTGGAAGGCGTCGACCGCCGCCGCCGCCTCGCCGGCCGCCGGCGCGAGCCGGGCGGGGGGCGCCCCGGCGTCATGAGCGTGCTGGGTCAGGCCCGGCCCGGCCGGGAGGGCGAGAAGAACGGCGGCGAGGGCGAAGGCGGTGGCGGACATGGGATTCTCCGGAGATGTCTGGCGTCACCTTGGCCGGGATCGCCCGGCTTGTCAGCCCGTCAGCCGGGGCCCGCCCCGCCGCCGAGCCGCGCCCACTCCGGCGTCTGGTTGCGGAACCAGGTCAGCTGCCGCTTGGCGTAGTTGCGGGTCGCCTGCCGGGTCGCCTCGACCGCCGCCGCCAGCGAGGTCTCGCCGGCCAGATGGGCGGCGAACTCGCGCACCCCGACCGCCTTCATCGCCGGCAGGGCGGGATCCAGCCCGCGCGCCACCAGCCCCCGCACCTCGTCCAGCGCCCCGGCCTCGACCATCCGCGCCACCCGCGCGTCGCAGGCGGCGTACAGGGTCGCCCGGTCCGGCTCGACCACCCGCCCGGTCCATGAGCCCGGCGCCAGCAGCGGCGTGGTCTCCGCCGTCCAGTCGCTCAGCGCCCGCCCGGTATGCTCCGCCACCGCCATGGCGCGGGTCAGCCGCTGCCGGTCGCCGGCCTCGATCCGCGCCGCGGCCGCCGGGTCCAGCCGCGCCAGACGCGACCGGAAGGCCGTTTCGCCGAGCCGGTCGTACAGCGCGCCGGCCGCCTCGCGGACCTCCATCGGAACATCCGGTATATCAGCCAACCCTTTGGTAAGGGCCATGAAATACAATCCCGTTCCGCCGACCAGCAGCGCCGGCCGCCGCGCCGCCGCGAGGTCCTCCAGCACCGGCGCCACGGCCCGGCTCCAGCGTCCGGCCGACCAGGCGTCGGCGGCGTCGGCCACGCCGTACAGCCGGTGCTCGGCCCGCGCCTCCTCCTCCGCCGACGGCCGGGCGCTGAGCACCCGCAGGTCGGCGTACAGCTGCTGGCTGTCGGCGTTGACGATCACGGCCCCGGTCCGCGCCGCCGTCTCCAGCGCCAGCGCCGACTTGCCCGAGGCGGTCGGGCCGGCCAGCAGGGTGATCAGCGCGCCCTCTCCCATAGGGAGAGGGCTTGAGCGCCCGGGAGCGGAGCGATCGGACTTGCGCGAAAGGGTGAGGGGTTTCATCGTCGGGCGGTTAGCGATCGCTGCGTCAGTCACGTGGGTTGCTGCCTACACTACCAACCATCCTGCCCCTCACCCTTTCGCGCAAGAACGACGCCAAAGACGGCGCCGTGCGCTCAAGCCCTCTCCCAATGGGAGAGGGAACCGGAACCGCCGATGCCCGACCGCGATACCGTCA
Organism: uncultured Brevundimonas sp.; assembly: GCF_937870815.1. Lineage (GTDB taxonomy): Bacteria > Pseudomonadota > Alphaproteobacteria > Caulobacterales > Caulobacteraceae > Brevundimonas. The sequence continues at coordinate 53,315 of NZ_CALMZS010000211.1, read as the reverse complement.
TCGCCGCCCTCGACGCCGTCATCGACCCGAAGAGCGGGCGGGGTCTGGCCGCCGCCGGCCTCGTCCAGGGCCTGACCGTCGCCGCCGACGGCGTCCGCGCCGGCTTCGTCATCGAGGTCCCGGCCGGCGACACCGCCCTCTACGCCCCGGTCCGCGACGCCGCCGAGGCCGCGCTGAAGGCCATCCCGGGCATGGCCCGCGTCTCGGTCGTCCTCACCGCCGAGGCGGCCCCCGCGACCCGGCGCGGCCGCACCGCCTCCCTCTCGCCCCAGGCCGTCGAGCAGACGCGGGCGAAGGCGCCGGTCCCCACCGACCGCCCGGCCCATGTCCGCCGCGTCCTCGCCATCGCCTCGGGCAAGGGCGGGGTCGGCAAGTCCACCGTCGCCGTCAACCTCGCCGCCGCCCTCGCCGCGCGCGGCCTGTCGGTCGGAGTGCTCGACGCCGACGTCTACGGCCCCTCCCTGCCGACCATGCTCGGCGTCTCCGGCAAGCCGGAATACCGCGACGGCCTGATGGAGCCGCACCTCGCCCACGGCCTCAGGCTGATGTCGGTCGGCCTGCTGACCGGGGCCGACGACGCCATGGTCTGGCGCGGTCCGATGGCCTCCCAGGCCCTGACCCAGATGCTGACCCAGACGCGCTGGGGCACGGCGGACCGGCCGCTCGACGTGCTGGTCGTCGACCTGCCGCCGGGCACCGGCGACGTCCAGCTGACCCTGATCCAGAAGACCCCGCTGGACGGGGCGGTGATCGTCTCCACGCCGCAGGAGGTCGCCCTCGCCGACGCCCGCCGGGCCCACACCCTGTTCCGCAAGGTCGAGGTTCCGACCCTCGGCCTGATCGAGAACATGTCCGGCGACATCTTCGGACAGGGCGGCGCCGAGGCCGAGGCCGGACGCCTCGGCGTGCCCTTCCTCGGCGACCTGCCGCTCGACGCCGCCCTGCGCGAGGCGGGCGACGCCGGCGTTCCGCTGGTCGTCTCCGACCCCGACGGCGCGGCGGCCCGCCGCTTCGCCGTCGTCGCCGCCCGCGTCGCGGATGTCCTCGGCGTCTAGCTCACAGCTTGCCGAACGCCACGCCCTTCCAGCCCCAGCCGCCCTCGGCCGCCGCCTTGTGGAGCGGCCCCTTGATCTCGCCGGTGTCGAATTTGTAGCTGTAGACCTCGCCCCAGGATCCGTCCTCGCGGAAGGCGTGGACGCTCTCGAAGCTCATCTCCCACTTCTGCCCCTTGAAGCCGGAGGCGGCGAGCGTCAGGTCCGGGACGCCGGCGCGCCATTCCACCGACCATTCCTGGTCCGCCGACCGCACCACGCCATTCGCCTCGTCGAACCTCATCAGCACCTTGAACACCCGCTGGACGCCGGCCTTGGCGAAGATCTCGTACCATTCGGCCTCGACGATCTTCCATTCGGCGACCAGGTCGACGCCCTCGGGCCCGCCGTCGCGGACCATCCACGGCGCCGTGTCGCGGCTCAGCCCCAGCAGCCGCCGGCGCAGCGCGGCCACGGGCTCGCGCGCCACGCCCGCGGGCGCCGGCCGGCTGCCGGTCAGCCAGCTGAAAACACCCATCCGAATCCCCCGACCGCCCGGTCGTCCGGGCGCGTCACCACAGTGCCACGAAGCCGCGCCGGAAGGAAACGGACCTCAGTCCGGTTCGATCACCACCGCCGTGCCATAGGCCAGCACCTCGGTGACCCCCTCCATGATCTCGTTGGCCTCATAGCGCATGGCGATCACCGCGTTCGCCCCCATCGCCTGCGCATGGGAGACCAGCTCGTCATAGGCCTCGGCCCGCGACGCCTCGGCCAGCTTGACATAGGCGCCGACCCGGCCGCCCAGCATCGACTGCAGCCCGCCGATGGCGTCGGAGATGAGGTTGCGCGAGCGCACCGTGATGCCCCGCACCAGCCCCAGGGTCCGCACGATCCGATGGCCCGGCGCGTCGTTGGTGGTCACGATCAGCATGGTCATTTCCTCTCCAGCACCCGGAAGACGAAATCGTGGTCGTCCTTCTCGCCCGCCGGGAAGGCCTCGGAGGATACCTCTTTCCACCCCGCCTCGTCGAACGCCGGGAACACCGCGTCGCCCTCCGGCTCCGCCTCGACCTCGGTCAGATACAGCCGCTTCGCCCGCGGCAGGGCCATGTCGAACAGCGCCGTCCCGCCGATGACGCAGATCTCGTCGACGCCGTCGTCCATCGCCGTTTCGCGGGCGATGTCCACCGCCTCGTCCAGGGTGGTGCAGACCAGCGCCCCCCTGGCCGTGAACGATTCGTCCTTCGACAGCACCAGGTTCAGCCGCCCCGGCAGCGGCTTCAGCGGCAGGCTCTCCCACGTGCGCCGCCCCATGATGCAGGGCTTGCCCAGGGTCACCGCCTTGAACCGCTGCAGATCGCTGCGCAGCCGCCACGGCAGGCCGCCGTCCCTGCCGATCACCCCGTTGCGGGCCCGGGCGACGACGAGGGCGAGGGCGGGAAGGGTCATGGGCGCGGCTCCGGCGTCAGCCTACTCAGCAGCCGCCTTTTTCGCCAGTCTTTGAACCTTCTGCGCGGCCTTCCTCAAGAGATCTTTAGCTTCACTGGCCTTGTCGCCGTCGACGAGTTCTCGCTTGATGACATTTGCGCGAACCATGTCCTCAATGGTCTCGGCATCGATCTTCAGATCGGGGAACGCCTTGCGAAGCTCCCGCCGGATGATGGCCACCACAGGTTCTGACATGGCGATCTGAGCCACGGTGAAGGGGTTGAATAGCTGACTTTGCTGATGGAAGGCGCTGATCGCATCGGCGGCCAATCCCTCCCGCGCAAGCAGGAACAGTTTCTCCATGTCGTCTTCAGAGCGAAGATTGATGTCAGGCAGACAGATACGCACAACCTCATCCCAGTCGATTGGCTGGGCAAACTTCACCTTGAAGAAGCGCCACTCAACGGCGTTGGTCAGAATGATCCACTCAATCCCCTTGTGTGCTCCGTAGTTCACGGCCTGCCGAAGGTGGGCTTCGCTCAGTGTGGAACCTGCCGACTTGACCTCGATGAGGAAGCGCACCACGCCATCAGTTTGCACGGCCAGGTCGCAGTAGGTGCCCCGGATCAGATGCTCACTCGTGAGCTCAGCATATTTGTCGTAGCCAAAGACCTCGGCGAGGATGTCCTTCACGAGCGTGACGGTGTCCGCCTCGGAAACATCCCGCGAGCGCTGTGCCACAGCTATCGTCTGGAAATTCCGGAGACGCGCCCTGACGCGGTCGGTGAATTTTTTCGGTAGCTTTGCCATAGTTCCCCCAAGGTTGAGGAAACCGGACACACCTCCCGTCAAAGGTCAAGCTGGCGAGGGGGCTTCTGCTCCAGCCAATGCAGCCATTTCCGCTGCATGGCCTGTTCAAGATCGATCCCGGCCCGGTCGCAATAGATCAGCAGCATGCCCAGCACGTCCGCCGCCTCGTCGCCCAGCCTGCCGGCGTCGGCCGTTCCCCGCGCCCGCCCGCTCATCCGCAGGTGCTCGGCGGTCAGCTCGCCCAGCTCCTCCTGCACCTTCAGCAGGGCCCAGTCGCCGGAGCGCTCGATGCCGTGCTCGGCCGCATAGATGTCGGAGATGCGCAGGACGGAGGTAGATAGATCGAGGAGTGTCAGGCTCAAGCCGGAAGCCTGTAGATCATGGCGTCTTCGAGATAGACGCCATTGATGCGGTTCTTGCTGAACCGTACCCGACTGTTTCCCTCGACGCCGATCACACCCTTCAGGGCTGTGAAGATGGAACGGTCCGGGTCAACGATGTCCACGCGGGACAGGTCGAGAAGGTCATGGGGCGCTGCTTTCGAGGTGGCCTTCGCGACATCGAGATAGAAGCTCGTAACGTCCTTACGCGCCTCGCGAAATGCGATCACGAACCGCCACCGCTCTGCATCGCTATCGTATAGCCACAGAGCTCCGCGAACCGCCAAGCCATGTTCGTCAAGAAAGGTCACAAGCCGTCCAGCGGCGTCGATATCCTCGGCTACCAGTGCGTTTTCAACCATTGCAGGACTCCAGACTTTGGATCACCGACAGCCGTCATCATCCGGTTTGCAGTGAACGGGTCGATAGTCTCATATCGGGAGCTTTCCTTCCATCCGGCTGTGAACGCCCAGTTGGCCTCAAGCTCGGGATGATCGTTGGCTGCGGCGTCGAGCTGCTGTTTGAGGCCGGCCAGTGCGATCAAGGCTTCGAGATTGTGCGTGTGGATGTCATTCACAAATTTCTTGGAGGGGATGACCGTCGCGCGAAACGACAACGCAATGACCGCCTTCAGGCCGCACTCGATGGTGTAGCCGGCTAGATAGTAGGCTCCGCTATGCCTACCAGCTTTCAGTAGTACTTCTGCGTCCATCCACCGAAGTTCGGCAAGAGCTTTCAAGTGGTCGGCGCTGGGGTCTGCCATCGAGCTACACCGCCACCGGCGCCTTGATGTGCGGCCACGGCTCGTAGCCTTCCAGCGTGAAGTCCTCCAGCCGGTAGGCGAACAGGTCGTCCCTCGGCGTGATGGTCATGGTCGGCAGCGGCCGTGGTTCGCGGGCCAGCTGGGTCTCGGCCTGTTCGACGTGGTTCAGATACAGGTGGGCGTCGCCGAAGGTGTGCACGAACTCGCCGGGCTTCAGCCCGACCACCTGCGCCATCATCATGGTCAGCAGCGCATAGGAGGCGATGTTGAACGGCACGCCCAGGAAGACGTCGGCGCTGCGCTGGTACAGCTGGCAGCTCAGCCTGCCGTCGGCCACGAAGAACTGGAACAGGCAGTGGCAGGGCGGCAGGGCCATGTCGTCGACATCGGCCGGGTTCCACGCGCTGACGATATGCCGGCGCCCGTTCGGATTGGTCCTCAGCCCCTCGATCAGCTTCTCGATCTGGTCGATCATCCGCCCGTCCGGCGCCGCCCACGACCGCCACTGCTTGCCATAGACCGGCCCCAGCTCGCCCTGCGCGTCCGCCCATTCGTCCCAGATGCTGACCCCGTTCTCCTTCAGCCAGCCGATGTTGGTCTCGCCGCGCAGGAACCACAGCAGTTCGACGATGATCGAGCGCAGGTGCAGCTTCTTGGTGGTCAGGACCGGAAAACCCTTCGCCAGGTCGAAGCGCATCTGCCGCCCGAACACTCCCAGCGTCCCGGTCCCGGTCCGGTCGTCGCGCCGCGCCCCGTTGTCGAGGATGTCGCGCAGCAGGTTCAGATACTGGAACTCGGGATGGTCGGCCGGCGCGACCGGGACCGCGCCCGCCTGAAGATCGGATATCCGGGCCATGGCGGTCATCGCGGCATTCTGCCCGATTCGCATGACGACGAATCGGCTGATCGACGCTTTTTTCTGTGGACCGTCGGCCCTACCGCCCCGGCGCCAGCCGGTCGTTCTGGACCCAGCCGCGGTTGTCGTTGTCGTCCAGCACTTCCCACCACAGGCCGTCGCGGGCGCCGGTGGGATAGACCCGAAGACCCTCTGGCAAGGCGCGCACGACCGATCCCCCGGGAGAGGTTCGCATCGTGGTCGCCTGCTGCACCAGATAGCTCTGGACCGGCGCCGCGGCGGATGCGCTGGTTCCTTCCAGCAGACCCAGCTGGGTGACCATGTCGGTATAGGCCTGGATGAAGGACTGGGCGACGATGCGGCCGATCTCGGTGCTTTCATAGCCGCCGCCCACGGCGCCGCCGAAGCCGAAGCCGCCGCCGCCGCCCCAGCTGAGATTGTTGCGCGAGGCATAGCCCTCGGCCACCGCCATGCCTTCGGAGGTGCGGACATTGGTCAGGCTGAGAACCGTATTGGCCTCCATCCGCTGGGTGCGGACGCCGCCGACCAGGCCGCCGAAGGTGCCGCCGATCAGACCGCCGGCGACCGCCGCGACCCCGCCGCCGCCGGTATTGGCGTCCGCGCTGGCGACCTCGGCGACCAGGACATAGTCGGCGGCGCGCACCTGGCCGCCGCCGACGTTGGAGCCCTGCTGCAGCATGCCGTCGCCCGACAGGGCCCGCTCGCGCATGGCCGCGTCCATGCCGGCGCCCCGATCCACCAGGGTGAAACAGCCCGAGCGCTGCACCACCACGCGCAGCAGGGTCTGGGGCGGCGAAAGTTGTCGCTGGCGGAAGAAGTCCGGCTGACCGTCCACGATCGACAGGCTGCCCAGGCTGCGGACGCAGCGCGGGATCGCCGCGACCTGGGCGTCCTGGGCCTGTTGGACGCGCGTGCGGCCGCGGCCGCTCTGGGCGTCGGCCGGCAGGGCGGCCGTCAGGCTCGCGAGGCCCGCGACGGCGAGGGCGGTGAGAGCACGGACCATGATGACTTCCCCGATCAAGGCGTTGCTGTTCGACGCCTTGGTACCGCGCCCGCGTCACAATCTGAAGTCGGAAAATGTCGGTCCGCCGGCGCCGCCGCGCCGGACCTCGCTCCGGCCGGCGCGACCTCAGCCGCCGAACCCGCCGGCGCGGAGAAATTCCGCCTCTTCCGCCGTGGTCTCCCGTCCCAGCGCGGCGTTGCGGTGGAGGAAGCGGCCGAAGCGGGCGATGACGCCGTAATGGTGCTCGGCCCAGCGATCGTCGGCGGCCCGCTCCATGCGCGGGAACAAGGCCAGTTGCCGCTCCTGATCGTCCATGTTTTCCGAATGCTGCAGCGGCAGGTAGAAGAACCGCCGCAGGTCGTTCTCCACCGCCCGGTCGAAACCCGCGTCCAGCGCCCGCACCGCGAACATCCGCGCCAGCGGATCGGTGGCGAAGGCGTGCGCCGTGCCGCGGAAGCAGTTCCTCGGGAACTGGTCCAGCAGGATCAGCAGCGCCAGCGTCCCCTCCGGCGTCTCCGCCCAGTCGTCCAGCTCGCGCCGCGCCGCCGCCATGTGCGCGGCCTCGAACCGCTTGCGGAACCGGGCGTCGAAGGCCTGGTCCCTGGCGAACCACGCCCCGGATCCCGCCTCTTTCCAGAAGCCGACGACATCGGATGGGGCTATCTGTGTGCTCATGACCGAACATCTAGCCGCCCCGCTCCCCGTCTTCCATGACCGCGACTGCGATCTGTCGATCATCCGCGGCCGGCGCGTCGCCGTGATCGGCTACGGCAGCCAGGGCCGCACCCATGCCCTGAACCTGCGCGACTCGGGCGTCGCCGACATCGTCGTCGGCCTGAAGGCCGGCTCCGCCACCCGGGCGAAGGCCGAGGCCGACGGCTTCCCCGTCCTGACCGCCGGCGAGGCCGCCGCCTCCGCCGACGTGGTCGCCGTCATGGTCTCGGACGAGGCCCACCGCGACCTGTGGCGCGACGAGCTGGCCCCGGCGATGAAGCCGGGCGCGGCCCTGATCTTCGCCCACGGCCTGTCGGTCCGTTTCGGCCTGGTCGAGCCGCGCCCGGATCTCGACGTCATCCTCGCCTCGCCCAAGGGCATAGGCCCGCGCATCCGCGACCTCTATGTGGAAGGGCAGGGGGTGTTCGCCCTGTTCGGCGTGCACCAGGACGCCAGCGGCGGGGCCCATGCGCTGGGCCTGTCCTACGCCGCCGCGCTGGGCTGCGGCCGCAAGGGCATCCTCGAGACCAGCTTCGCCGCCGAATGCGAGAGCGACCTGTTCGGCGAGCAGGTGGTGCTGTGCGGCGGCGTGGGCGAACTGATCGACGCCGCCTTCACCAAGCTGGTCGAGGCCGGCTATCCGCCCGAGGTGGCCTGGTTCGAATGCTTCTATGAGGTCAAGCTGGTCACCGACCTGATGTTCTCGATGGGCATCGCCGGCGCCTTCGGCCGCATCTCCAACACGGCCGAATACGGGGCCTATCTGACCGGCCCGCGCATCATCGGCGCGGCTTCGGAGGCGGCCATGGACGAGGTGCTGGCCGAGGTCCGCTCCGGGGCCTTCGTCAAACAGCTGATGGCCGACCATGACGCCGGCTCCCCCGACCTGCGGGCCCGCCGCAAGGCGCTCGGCGAACGCCCCATCGAGGCGGTCGGCGCCCATCTGGCCGCCGTGGCGGCGAAGGCGAAGGATTGAGGGAAGAGCGCGGCGCCCGGGAGGCGCCGGATCAAATGGTCGGAGTGGCAGGATTCGAACCTGCGACCCCTGCGTCCCGAACGCAGTGCTCTACCAGACTGAGCCACACTCCGACTTGAGGCGCGGCTTATAGCGACGGGGTTTCAGGGCCGCAAGCGGGGAAACGCCCCGCCGGAAAATAGTCTCCAAGGCGGTTCTTGCATCGCCCGCGGCCTTGTCGTATCTCGCACGCCTTCCGGCGCGTCGGCCCGGAAACGCCGGACCTGCTGGGGAATGGTGTAATGGTAACACTCCGGTTTTTGGTACCGTCATTCTAGGTTCGAGTCCTAGTTCCCCAGCCACCGCCGCCGCCCTCCGGTTCCCCGCCGTTCGGCGCTCGCCGTGGCGGTTCAGTGCGTCGGCGGCGGCTCCAGCGGCAGGCGGATGCGCACGCCGACCCCGGCGCCCGGCGCGGTCTCGATGGTCATCGATCCGCCCAGATGGTCGACCAGCCCCCTGACCAGGGCCAGGCCCTCGCCGGGCTGGAGACTGTCCGCCCCGACGCCCGAATCGCGCACCACCAGGCTGATTCCGCCGACCGCGCGCGAGAAGGCCACCGCGATCGAGCCGCGCCGGTCGTCGGGAAAGGCGTGACGGCAGGCGTTGCCGATCAGCTCATGGGTGATGATGGCCAGCGGCAGCAGATGGCTGTCGGGCAGCAGCGCCGACTGTCCCCGGACGTCCAGCCGCACCGGCCGCCCCTGGCAGGCGCGGGCCCAGAACGCGGCCACGTCCTGGAGGTAGCCCTGGAAGTCGAGCGGCGCCTCGGCGGTCATCCGCCGGCTGATCAGCTCCATGGCGGCGGCGACGTCGCTCAGCCAGGTCAGATGCCGCACGCTCTCCGGATCGGCGACGCTGCGCAGACGGATGCCGACGAGCGTCTGCAGCAGCTGGTAGCCTCCCAGCAGCCGGCGCTGAATTTCGACGATGCCCTGTCCGGCCGCCGTAGCCATCGGTCCCCCCAGCCACTGAAAAGCCCAAGAATCTTACGCCAGACAGAACCAATTGGCCAACAAGGCGTTTGTCCGTCCGCTACCGGACACAGTGATGGTAAACGCCTTGAGGCATGGGGGGGAGTAGAGGTGTCCAGGCCGCTCGACCTGCGGGTCATGATCGTCGAAGACCAGGCCCTGCTGGCCATGGAGCTCGAACTGGTGCTGGGCGAGGCGGGCTGCGACGTCGTCGGCTGCGCCATGGACCAGGTCAGCGCCCTGGAGATCGCCGACCGTCAACGGCCCGACCTCGCCCTGATCGACGTCAACCTCCTCGACGGCCTGACCGGGCCGCGCATCGCCCAGCGGCTGGTCGGCGACTACGGGACGGCCGTGGTCTTCCTGACCGCCAACCCCGAGCAGATTCCCGAGGGATTCGCCGGCGCTCTCGGGGCGGTGTCCAAGCCTTTCGACGAGCAGACCATCCACGCCGTGGTCGGCTTCGCCCGCCGGTTCATCCACCACCGCACCGTCGGCGAGCCGCCGCGCCGCTTCCGGCTGGCGCCGTGGCTGACGACGCCGCCGGCAGACATCGCGCCCCACTGAGGGTGGGCCCGTCGCCTCAGGCCGGACCGCCGGCCAGGTCCAGCCCCGGCCCCCGCGGCGGCGCGCCGGCCGGATCGAGGTCGAGCTGCATCAGCGTCACATCCAGCCACCGGTCGAATTTCCAGCCGACCTGGCGGTAGACCCCCGCCTCGCGGAACCCCAGCGCCCGGTGCAGGGCGATCGAGGCGGCGCTGGTTCCGCTGTCGCTGATCGCGCCGATGACATGGCGCAGGCCCCGGGCGCGAACCCGCGCGATCAAGGCCTCCAGCAGGGCGCGGCCGACGCCCCGCCCCCGGGCCTCCTCCTCCACATAGATCGAGGCCTCGACGCCGTAGCGATAGGCCGGGCGGGGCCGGAACGGCGAGGCGTAGGCGTAGCCGCCGAAGGCCCCGTCCACCTCGGCGATCAGCCAGGGCAGGTCGTGCCGCCGCACCGCCGCGAACCGGCTCGCCATCTCCCCGGCGTCCGGGGGGCGGAGTTCGAACGTGGCCGTGCCGTGGACGACCTCGCGGCCATACAGGGCGGCGACCCGCGCCATGTCGGCGGCGACCGCGTCGCGAATGCAGAGGATCATCGGCAGGCTCCCGGCGGGCTGCGGTCGGTGAGGGTCGCTGGAATCGCGAGGCGGCCGGGCACGGTCAGGCCCGCTCCCAGCCCCTGTCGATGGCCCAGACCGCGAAGGCGTAGTCGTGGGCGACCTCCTTCAGATAGTCGAACCGGCCCGACGCCCCGCCGTGGCCGGCCTCCATGTTGATCTTCAGCAGCACCGGCTTGCCCGAGGTGGTCGCCGGCCGCAGCCTGGCCACCCACTTCTCCGGCTCCCAATAGGTCACCCGCGGGTCCGACAGGCCGCCGGTCGCCAACACCGCCGGATAGGCCTGGGCCGAGACCTGATCGTAGGGGCTGTAGCTGAACATATAGTCGTAGGCCTCGGGATCCTCGATCGGATTGCCCCACTCCGGCCACTCCGGCGGCGTCAGCGGCAGGCTGGTGTCGCTCATGGTGTTGATCACGTCGACGAACGGCACCTGGCCGATGATCCCCGCCCACAGGTCCGGCCGCATGTTGTTGACCGCCCCCATCAGCAGGCCGCCGGCCGAGCCGCCCTGGGCGACGATATGGCCGGCCTTGCCGTGGCCGCTCGAGATCAGGTGCTCCGCCGCCGCGATGAAGTCGGTGAAGGTGTTCTTCTTGGTGAAGCGGCGGGCGCCCAGGAACCAGCTCCAGCCCTTGTCCGAGCCGCCGCGGATGTGGGCGATGGCGTAGATCCAGCCGCGGTCGACCAGCGACAGCCGGTTGGTCGAGAAGCTCGCCGCCATCGGAATGCCGTAGCTGCCGTAGCCGTACAGCAGCAGCGGGGCCGAGCCGTCGACCGGCGTGGTCTTGCGGCGCAGCACCGTCACCGGCACCAGTTCGCCGTCCGCCGCCGGGGCGTTCAGCCGCTCGACCACATAGTCGGCCGGGTCGTGGCCCGACGGCACCTCCTGCACCTTGCGCAGGGTCCGCTGGCGGGTCTTCAGGTCGTAGTCATAGGTCGAGGTCGGCGTCGACGGCGAGTTGTAGCCGTAGCGCATCACCGTGGTGTCGAACTCCGACGCCCCGCCCAGCGACAGGGCGTAGGCGGGTTCGTCGACGGCGATCTCGTGCTCGGCCCCGGCCCGATCGCGGATGACGATCCGGGTATTGGCGTCGGCGCGTTCCTGACGGCCGATGTAGTCCTTCACCAGCGACACGCCCTCGATGTAGCGGCCGGGCGTGTGCGGGACCAGGTCGGTCCAGCGCGCCTTGCCCGGCGTCGCGGTCGGGGCCTCGACGATCTTGAAGTCGATGGCGTCGTCGGCGTTGGTGCGGATCACCCAGCGGTCGCCCCAGTGGTCGGCGTCGTACAGCCGGGCCACCTCGCGCGGCTCCAGCACGGCCGGGGTCGCGGTCGGGTCGGAGGCCGGGATGAACCGCGCCTCCGAGGTCTCCTGGTTGGCGATGGAGATGACCACGAAGGCATCGTCGGCGGTGCGGCCGACGCTGATGAACATGCCGTCGTCGGCCTCCTCATAGACCAGGGTGGTTGCCCCGCCCCGCGCGGGACGGCGGAAGATCTTGTCCGGCCGGCCGTTGTCGTCGCGGTTGGTCCAGAAGATCCACTGGCTGTCCGGCGAGAAGGTGAAATTGCCGGTGGCCGACTGGATCGGGTCGGGCAGCACCTCGCCGGCGGCCAGGTCCCTGACGAAGATCTGGTGCACCTCCGACCCCTGGGCGTCCTCGGCGTAGGCGAACAGGGCGTGGTCGGGGCTGTGGTCGGCGGCGCTGACCTCGGAATAGGCCTTGCCGGCGGCCAGGGCGTTGGCGTCGAGCAGCAGCCGGGACTCTCCGCCCGCCCGCGGCCTGCGCATGAACCGGGGGTGCTGGTCCCCGGTCTTGTACTCGGTGAAATACTCCCACGGCCCGTCCGGCGCCGGAACCGAGCTGTCGTCCTCCTTGATCCGTCCCTTCATCTCCTCGAACATCGCCGCCTGCAGCGGCAGGGTCGAGGCCATCATCGCCTCGCGATAGGCGTTCTCGGCCTCGAGGTGCTCCTTGACGTCCGCCTTGATCAGGGTCGGGTCGCGCAGCACCGCCTGCCAATTGTCGTCCTTCATCCACTGATAGTCGTCGACCCGGACCCGGCCCAGCTGTTCGATCCGCACCGGAATCTTCCTGGCGACGGGCGGGACGGGGGCGGTCTGGGGCATCGGGGCTCCGGAAATGCGGGCGTGGGCGGGCAGGGCGGCGGCCGCGAGGGCGGCCGAGGCGGTGGCGAGCAGGTCGCGGCGATTCATCGTATCAGGCCCCCGGACGGCGAACAGGACGCGGACCTTGTGCGAGCGACCCCGCCGCCGTCAAATGAACAAACGGCCACGGCGACATCGCGCTCATGTTCGATCTGCAGACTCCCCCGGATTTTCCGCAGGCGCCGCCGGCGGCGGCCCTCGCCGCCCCGGCCTGGGACCTCACCGTCGGGTTGATCGCCGCCACGGTGCAGATCGACCAGCGCAACGCCGGGCGGCCGACCCGGCGGGTCGGCACGGGCTTCCTCGTCGAGGCCCCGCGGCCGGACGGATCGCCGCGCACCGTCCTCGTCAGCGCCCACCATGTGCTCAACGGCATGGGCGGCCCCGACGCCCGGATCGGCTGGCGGGTCGAGATGCCCGGCGGCGGCTGGAAATTCGCGCCCGAGCCGCTGCGCATCCGGCGGGAGGACGGCGAACCGGTCTGGACCCGCCACCCCGAACACGACATCGCGGTGATGGAGGTGTCGGCCCCGCCGGCCTTCGCCCGCGCCGCCATCCCGCTCGGCTGGCTGGCCGGCGCCGATGCCCTGGACGCCTGGCAGGTCGGGCCCGGCGACGAGCTGCTGACCCTCGGCTATCCGCACGGCTATTCGTCGAACACCGCCGGCTTCCCCATCCTGCGGACCGGCCGGGTGGCGTCCTGGCCGCTGACGCCGATCGGGTCCTTTCCGGTCTTCCTGCTCGACTTCCCGGTCTTCCCCGGCAATTCGGGCGGGCCGGTGTTCTGGACCCCGGCGGCGCGCAAGCTGCCCGGCTCGGTCCAGCCGGATCACCCGTTCATCGCCGGCATGGTGGTGTCCGAGGTCCGCCCCGGCGACGAGCCCCTCGGCCTCGGCATCGTCGCCCACGCCGCCTGGGTGCGCGAGGCCATCGGCCTGCTGGACGCCGCGGCCGGCCCCTGATCAGCCCGCCAGCGCCCCGGCGCTCATCCGCTCCAGCAGCTCGCCGCCCTGGCCGACCGCGGCCAGCCGGCTCGAGGCGTGGCCCAGCACATTGGCGGCGTAGACCTCGTACAGGGTGATGCGGCCCTCCAGCCATTCGGGGTCGCCCTCGCCGGCGTCGAGAATGGCCCGCGCCGCCAGCGCCCCCCTGGCCAGCATCCAGCCGCCGACCACGTCGCCCATCAGCTTCAGATAGGCGTCGGCGCCGGCCAGCACGTCCGCCGCCCGGGCGGCGTCGGCCTTGGCGTCCAGCAGCCACAGGGTGGCGTCCTCGACGGCCTCCACCCCCTTGGCGAAGCGCTCGGCCGGCTTGCCGGAGTACAGCCGCGGCAGCAGCGCCAGCGTCGCCTTCATGTCGGCGATCAGCTCGCGGGCCGACTGGCCGCCGTCCTGTCCCAGCTTGCGGCCGACCAGATCCATGGCCTGGATGCCGTTGGTGCCCTCGTAGATCGGCGCGATGCGGGCGTCGCGGTAGTGCTGGGCCGCGCCGGTCTCCTCGATGAAGCCCATGCCGCCGTGCACCTGAATGCCCAGGGAGGCGACCTCGCAGCCGACGTCGGTCGACCAGGCCTTGGCGATCGGGGTGAGCAGATCCTCGCGGCCTTTCCAGCGGCGGCGATCCTCCTCGGTCGCGGCGTGCCTGGCCAGGTCGGCGGCCACGCCGGTCGACAGGCAGATGCCCCGGGCGGCGGCGATCTTCGCCTTCATCACCGCCAGCGTCCGGCGCACGTCCGGGTGGTCGATGATCGGGGCCCTGGCCTCGCCGGTCCAGGCCGAGCGCCCCTGTCGCCGCTCCCGCGCATAGGCCAGCGCCTGCTGAAAGGCCCGCTCGGCGATGCCGACGCCCTCGACCCCGACCGCCAGCCGGGCCGCGTTCATCATCACGAACATATGGGTCAGGCCCTGGTTCGGTTGGCCGACCAGCTCGGCCGTCGCCCCCTCATAGGCCATGACGCAGGTCGGCGAGGCGTGGATGCCCAGCTTGTGCTCGATCCCGACCGGCCGGAAGGCGTTGCGCTCGCCCAGCGTCCCGTCCGGCCGGACCAGATATTTCGACGTCAGGAACAGGCTGATCCCCTTCGGCCCCGGCGGGGCGTCGGGCAGGCGGGCCAGCACCAAATGGATGATGTTGTCGGCGGCGTCGTGGTCGCCCCAGGTGATGAAGATCTTCTGGCCGGTCAGAGCATAGGTCCCGTCGCCGTTGGGAGTCGCCGTCGCCGCCAGCGCCCCCAGGTCGGAACCGGCCTGCGGCTCGGTCAGCACCATCGCCCCGGTCCATTCGCCGGACACCAGCCGGGTCAGCCAGGTCGCCTTCTGCGCCTCCGTCCCGACCGCCTCCAGCGCCTCGATCGCCGCCAGCGACAGCATCGGGCACAGGCCGAAGGCCATGTTGGCCGCGTGCACCGTCTCATAGGCCGCCAGCTCCAGCGCCTTGGGCAGCTGCTGGCCCCCGGCCTCGGCCGGGGCCGACAGCCCCGTCCAGCCGCCCTCGGCGAACTGGCGGTAGGCGTCCGCGAATCCCGGCGCGGTGGTCACCGCCCCGTCGGCGCAGGTCGCGCCGTGGCGGTCGCCGACCCGGTTCAGCGGGGCCAGCACGCCCTCGGAGAACTGTCCCGCCGCCTCGAGCACGGCGGCCAGGACCTCGCGGTCATAGTCCGGAAAGGCGCCGGTCGCCGCGACGGCGTCGAGCCCGGCCACCTCGGTCAGGGTGAAGATCAGGTCGCGGACGGGGGCGCGGTAGGTCATCGGCTCGCTTTCCAGAGTGGGCGCCCGTTCATGCCGTCTTGCCGCCGGGTCAGGCAAGGTCCGGCTTGGCGAAGCCGGTCGCCTGGGCCAAGCTGGCGGATCGACGCATCGCCGAGGGAGAATCATCGTGGCCGAGCCGCGCAACCGCTATTCGACCGTATCGCTGGTCCTGCACTGGCTGATCGCCGCGCTGGTGGTGACCCAGCTGATCCTGATCACCGTCTATGAGGCGACCGAGGGCCAGCCTTCGGCGCGGGAGTATCTGCAACTCCACAAGTCGGTGGGATTGAGCATACTGGTGCTGACCCTGGGGCGGCTGGGCTGGCGCCTGGCCAACCCGGCCATAGCCTTGCCGTCGGAGATGCCGCGCTGGCAAAGGCTGCTGGCGCGCACCAATCACGTCCTGTTCTACATACTGCTGATCGCCCTGCCCCTGGGCGGCTGGGCGGCGTCCTCGGCGGCGGGACGACCGATCGCATGGTTCGGCCTGTTCGACTGGCCGCTGCTGCCCCTGCCGCGGGACCGCGAACTGGCGGGCGCCGTCATCGAGGCCCACGAGCTGGCGGGCAAGCTGCTCATCGCCCTGGTCGCCCTGCACATTATCGGCGCGCTCAAGCATCAGTTCCTCGACCGGGACAATGTGCTGCACCGGATGATCCCCTGGATACCGCGCCGCCCGTGAAGCGGCCGGCGGTCCTTCCGGCGGGCTTGCGCGCGGCGGGCGACCGGGCGCATCTGACGGGCGGGTTCGTCCTGAATCGCGCGGACATCGGCATAGGGACATCGGGGCCTTGGAACAGGCTGGTCGGACGGCAGGCGACGGCGCGGGCGGCGCTTCAGGCGCGTCTGACGCCCAGGCCGTCGAGGCCCTGAGGGCGGGCGGCCTCGTCATCCTGCCGACCGAGACGGTCTACGGCCTCGCCGCCGACGCCGGCAACGCCGCCGCCGTCGCCAGCCTCTTCGAGGCCAAGGGCCGGCCGCGCTTCAATCCCCTGATCGCCCACGTCGCCGACGCCGTCGAGGCCGAGGCGATCGCCGTCTTCGACGCCCGCGCCCGCGCCCTGGCCGAGGCCTTCTGGCCCGGCCCGCTGACCATCGTGGCGCCGGTGCGCGACCGCGACCGGGTCTGCGACCTCGCCCGCGCCGGCCTCGACAGCGTCGCCGTGCGGGCGCCGGGTCACGTCCGCGCCCGCGCCATCATCGCCGCCTTCGGGCGTCCGGTCGTGGCGCCCTCGGCCAACCGCTCGGGCCGGCCCAGCCCGACCACCTTCGAGGACGCCCTGGAAGAGACCGGCTTCGCCGCCGCCGACGCCGTGGACGGCGGCCCCTGCGCCGTCGGGGTCGAGAGCACCGTGGTCTCGGTGCTGGGCGGCCGCGTCGCCCTGCTGCGCCCCGGCTCGGTGACCCGCGCGGAGATCGAGGCCGTGGTCGGCCCGCTGGAGCGGAACGGGGAAGGGCATCGCTCCCCCGGCCGAACGGCCTTGCACTATGCCCCCGACGCCCCGGTGCGGATCAACGCCGACTCGGCGAGGGAGGGCGAAATCCTGCTCGGCTTCGGCCCCGGCGCCGGCCAGCCGCGCTGGAGCCTCAGTCCCTCCGGCGACCTGCGCGAGGCCGCCGCCAACCTGTTCCGCCGCCTGCGCGAGGCCGACCGCGAACGCCCGGCGGGCATCGCCGTGTCGCCCATACCGGCGCACGGCCTCGGCGAGGCGATCAACGACCGGCTCAGGCGGGCGGCGGGGTTCGTGGGTTAAGAGGCGGACGCCTTGTCATCCCGGACGCCGCGCAAGCGGCGATCCGGGACGGCATGCGCCACTGTTCAGCCTCCCGGAAGTCGCGAAGCGATTGTCCGGGAGCAGGGCGGCGGCCGCGCCGTTATCTTCAGCCTGTCTCCCGGACATCGGCTGACGCCGCTTCCGGGAGGATCGGATCACGCGTTCAAGCGTCCCCGATCTCCGCTTCGCTCCGTCGGGGATGACAAGGCGCCCGTGCTCCTTGTTGACCATACCAAAATGGGTATAGCCACCGCTGCATGCCCTCGGGTCCGGAGAAGCCCGCCAAGGGCAAGGCAGGTAAACATGGCGAATGACATCACCGAAGGCGGCGGCAACGTCTTCGCCGATCTGGGCCTTCCGGACGCCGCCGACCGGCAAACCAAGACGCGGCTGGCGATGGCGGTCAACGCCCTGCTCAAGGAACGCCGGCTGAAACAGACCCAGGCGGCCGGGGTGCTGGGCGTTCCCCAGTCCAGGGTGTCGGCGCTCGTCAACTATCGGCTGGACCACTTCTCCGTCGAGAAGCTGATGAGCTTCCTCAACGCCCTCGAACATGACGTGGAAATCGTCATCCGCCCCAGCCGCGAAGCCGTGGGCCACACCTCGGTCCACGCGCTGACGTGAGGTTTGGCCTCCGCGAAGTCGCCACCTGTTCCTGCTGCTGAGGGGGGGCGGATCGGGTGTCACCGGGCACCTGCGGTGTCGCCAACCCCGGTGCGCGGGCCGGGCGAGGCGATCAACGACCCGCTCAGGCGCGTGGCGGGGTTTGTGGGGTAGCGGCTCCAGGGCTGCGGATCAGCGCCCGTTCCAGTGTGCAGGGCTCCCAGGGTTCGTCGCTAAACGAGCCGCTTTGAAACCGCCCGGAGCGAGGAATGAAGCGGTCATTGAAGAACGACCAACGGGCCAATGCGATGGATTCGATCTGTGGCTCACCGCCGATCTCGGGGATCAACTGCAGGCCTATATTGGTTGTTCGACCGGGACAAAACCCGCTGGTTCGCCTTTGCCAGATGTCGCCCTTCGCTTCTTTCAGGGCCGAGGCAGTCAAGGCGGGAACGAGCGCCAAACGCGCCTTGTCTCCGTCACACCTCACAACATAGAGGCACGCGGCCTGCTGTCCGTCGGCCCGCTGATCGACATAGTCGCGAGCTTCCCTGACCACCTTTTCATTGGTCAGGGCGGAAAAGTTGTATAGACGCGCGGCGGTGTCCAGCGGCCCGCAGAAGGTCAATGCCAGACTGACGAGCAGGAGCGCGGCAGCCGGCAAAAGCAGCTTCCTCCTGCGCTGCTTCATTCGGGTCCCTTCCCCTACTGCGCCGTCCACCCGCCGTCGATCGAGAAGCTGGCCCCATTGGCCGAGGCGCCGAGATCGCTGACCAGATACAGCATCATCCCGGTCAGTTCGTCGGTGGTGACGAACCGCTTGGTCGGTTGCGAGCCGAGGATGACCTCCTTCAGCACCGCCTCCTTCGACATCCCCCGCGCCCGCGCCTGGTCGGCGATCTGCTGCTGCACCAGCGGGGTCTCGACATAGCCGGGGCAGATGGCGTTGCAGGTGATGTTGTCCTGGGCGACTTCCAGCGCCACCGTCTTGGTGAAGCCGAGGACGCCGTGCTTGGCCGCGACATAGGCCGACTTGAACGGGCTGGCCACGAGGCCGTGGGCCGAGGCGACGTTGATGATGCGGCCGCGTCCCTGGGCCTTCATGATCGGGATCGCCGCCCGCGTCGCATAGAAGGTCGAGGACAGGTTGACGGCGATGATCTGCTCCCATTTGTCGGACGGGAATTTCTCGACCGCCTCGACGTGCTGGACCCCGGCGTTGTTGATCAGGATGTCGACCCGGCCCAGCTGGTGCCGGCCGTAGGCGACCATGTCGGCGACCTCGTCGCCGCGCCGCATGTCGGCCCCGTGATAGCGCACCCGCACGCCGCAGCCGGCCTCCATCTCGGCCCGGGTGCGCTCGATCTCCGAGGGATCGCCGAGGCCGTTCAGCACCACCTCGCCGCCGCGCGAGGCGATGGCGCGGGCGAAGGCCAGGCCGATGCCCGAGGTCGAGCCCGAGATCACCGCCACCTGACCCTTGAGGTCGCCGATGTCGCGGAAGGGCGCGTGTCCGGCTTCCGGGCCGTCCGCGCGTTTGGGCCATTGGAACATGGGGTCTCGTCCGTCTGTGTCTCGCGGTCAGCCTAGCCCTTCGCGTCTGCGAAGGCGACAGGGCCTCAGGAATTTCCTGACCTGATGAATATCCAGTCCGTCGCGGTCGAGGCGGCCTTGTCGAAGCGGTAGCCGTCGCGGTCGAAGGCCTTCAGGTCCTCGGCCCGCTCGATCCGCTCGTCGATGGCGAACCGGGCCATGCCGCCCCGCGCCCGCTTGGCGAAGAAGGAGATGATCCGGCTCTCGCCGTCGCGCGATTCGCGGAAATGCGGGGTCACCACCGGCAGTTTCAGCGCCCGGGCGTCGACGGCCCCGAAATATTCCTGGCTGGCCAGGTTGACCAGCGTCGGATCGGCGTGGCCCTCCGCGTCGGCGTTGAGGCATCTGGAGATGCGGTCGCCCCAGAAGTCGTACAGGCTCGATCCCCGCCGCGTCTTCAGCCGCGTCCCCATCTCCAGACGGTACGGCTGGATCCGGTCCAGCGGCCGCAGCAGGCCGTAGAGTCCCGACAGGATGCGGAGGCGGTCCTGGGCCCATTCGAGCGACCCGGCGTCCAGTTCGCGCGCGCCCAGGCCCTCATAGACGTCGCCGGCGAAGGCGAAGGCGGCCTGCACGCCGTCCGTCGAATCGGCCGCAAAGGCCTGGAACCGGGCCCGGTTCAGCCGCGCCAGATCGTCGGACAGGCTCATCAGCCGGCGAAGCTCGGCGACGCTGCGGCCGCGCGCGGTCCGGGCCAGCGACGCCGTATCCTCGCGGAAGCGCCGTTCCGAGGCGGGCAGGGCCGGATCGGCTTCGGTGAAATCCAGCCGCTTGGCCGGGGACAGGACGATCAGCAAGGCGGGCGCTCCGGCGACGAGGACGCCCGCAATAGGCTGGTTCGATGACGAATTGAACCGGGCGCGCCGTCGCGGGGCGGTCAGCCCCCCTGTCCGTACAGGGCCGCCAGCACCGCCGGCAGCCGGTCGGGCAGATCCTCGGCGATCAGGCCCGGCCCGACCGCCCGGGCCGCCTCGGCGTGCATCCAGGCGGCCGCCCGCGCCGCGTCGAAACTGTCCATCCTCTGGGCGATCAGGCCGGCGATCATTCCGGCCAGCACGTCGCCGCTCCCCGCCGTCGCCAGCCACGGCGTGCCGTTGCCGTTGACGGCCAGCCGGCCGTCGGGCCCCGCGATCACCGTCTCCGGCCCCTTCAGCACCACCACCGCGCCCGCCTGTCTCGCCGCCGCCGCCGCCGCCGCTTCCCGTCCGCCGTCGAGCAGTCCGGGGAACAGACGTTTGAACTCACCCTCGTGCGGGGTCAACACGTCGTCGCGGTCGAGCACCTCGAACAGGTCCTCCGGCCAGTCCTCGAACACCGTCAGCCCGTCGGCGTCCACCACCAGGGCCGCGCCGGTGAAGGCCAGGGCGCGCACATGGGCCTGGGTGGTCTCATTGACCCCGGCGGCCGGCCCGATGACCATGGCGTCCATGCCGCCGGCCGCCTCGGCCAGGGCCTCGGGCGAGCCGAACGGCGTCAGCATGATCGCCTCGATCGCCGGCGCGATGACCGGGGCGGCGTCCGGCGGACACAGGATGCGCACCAGGCCGGCCCCGATGCGCAGCCCGGCCCGCGCCGCCAGCCGCGCCGCGCCCGTCTGGGTCGCCTTGCCGGAGACCACGCCCAGCCGCCCCCGGGCATGCTTGTGGGTTCCGGCCTCCGGCCAGGGCAGGCTGCCGCGCCAGTCGGGCAGGGCGGACCGGAGCGTCACGCGGGTTCTCCGTTCACGGATGGCGACCGGCGCCGAAAAAGACTTGCCTTATTGTGCAATGCAATGTCCCTTTACCGCCCGAGCGCGCGGCGTTGCAGCCCGCCTGGGATCGCTGATGAAAAAGATCGAAGCCGTCATCAAGCCGTTCAAGCTGGATGAAGTGAAGGAAGCGCTCCAGGACGCGGGGGTGCAAGGCATGACCGTGCTGGAGGCCAAGGGATATGGCCGCCAGAAAGGCCATTCTGAACTCTATCGGGGCGCCGAATACGTCATCGACTTCCTGCCCAAGATCAAGATCGAGGTGGTGGTCGCCGACGACATGGTCTCCTCGGTCGTCGAGGCCATCCAGGCCGCGGCCCGGACCGGCAAGATCGGCGACGGCAAGATATTCGTCTCCGACGTCCTCGACGTCATCCGCATCCGCACCGGCGAAACGGGGGCCCAGGCCGTCTGATCGCCAAGACCGACGGCCGCCTCTCCGGGGCGGCCGTCTCACCATCCTCCCCAAGAAACGGACCCCGAGAATGACCGCCAAGAAAATCCTTTCGGAGATCAAGGAAAAGGACGTCCAGTACGTCGATCTGCGCTTCACCGACACCAGGGGGCGAATGCAGCACGTCACCTTCGACATCGACCTGGTCGATGAGGAGTTCCTCGAAGAGGGGACGATGTTCGACGGCTCCTCCATCGCCGGCTGGAAGGCGATCAACGAGTCCGACATGCTGCTCAAGCCGGACCTGAACGGCTACTGGATCGATCCCTTCTACCAGCAGACGACCCTGTTCCTGTTCTGCGACGTGCTGAACCCGGACACCGGCGAGCCCTACAACCGCGACAGCCGCTCGATGGCCAAGAAGGCCCTGGCCTATGTCCAGTCCTCCGGCGTCGGCGACACCGTCTTCTTCGGCCCGGAAGCGGAATTCTTCATCTTCGACGACGTGCGCTGGAGCACCCAGCCGCACGACACCGGCTACAGCTATGATTCGATCGAGCTGCCGGCCAACACGGGCGCCGAATATTCCGAAGGCAACATGGGCCACCGCCCGGGACCCAAGGGCGGCTATTTCCCGGTCAATCCGGTCGACAGCGCCCAGGACCTGCGCGGCGAGATGCTCGGCGTCATGCGCGACCTCGGCATGCAGCCCGAGAAGCACCACCACGAGGTCGCGCCCGCCCAGCACGAACTCGGCCTGAAATTCAGCGACCTGCTGACCATGGCCGACCGGCTGCAGCTCTACAAATACGTCATCCACAACGTCGCCGCCGCCTATGGCAAGTCGGCCACCTTCATGGCCAAGCCGACCTTCGGCGACAACGGCTCGGGCATGCACGTGCACCAGTCGATCTGGCGCGACGGCAAGCCGCTGTTCGCGGGCGACAAATACGCCGGCCTGTCGGACCTGTGCCTGTGGTACATCGGCGGCATCATCAAACACGCCAAGGCCGTCAACGCCTTCGCCAACTCGACCACCAATTCGTACAAGCGCCTCGTTCCCGGCTATGAGGCGCCGGTGAAACTGGCCTATTCGTCGCGCAACCGCTCGGCCTCGATCCGCATCCCCTGGGTCAATTCGCCCAAGGCCAAGCGCATCGAAGCCCGCTTCCCCGATCCGATGGGCAATCCCTATCTGACCTTCGTGGCCCTGCTGATGGCCGGCCTCGACGGCATCGAGAACCGCATCGATCCGGGCGCCGCCGCCGACAAGAACCTCTACGACCTGCCGCCGGAAGAGCGCGGCAACATCCCCGAGGTCTGCGGCTCGCTGAAGGAAGCGCTCGACAACCTCGACAAGGACCGCGCCTTCCTCAAGAAGGGCGGCGTCATGGATGACGACTTCATCGACAGCTACATCGAGCTGAAGATGGAAGAGGTGATGCGGCTGCAACTGCACCCGCACCCGGTCGAATTCGACATGTACTACAGCTGCTGATCGACAGCCGGGGCTGACGATCGAAGGGCGCCGGACGCGAAACCGTCCGGCGCCCTTTTTGGGCCTGGGCTTGGCCGTTCATGCGGCGACTATGCCGGATGCGGGCGTGCGCGCCTTGTCATCCCCGGACACCGCAAGGCGGCGATCCGGGATGACAAGGGGTCAAACTATCGTCGAATGTAGATTGCACCTAACGGTTGGTCGTCTCGACCTCGAGGCCGTTCTCGTTGGCGCGGATGGTGGTGCTGTCGCCGTCGCGGCGGTCCCGCTCGACGACCACGGGCGGGGTCGGGACCGGCACTTCGCGCTCGACCACGACCGGGTCGGCCGGGACCTCGCGCTCGATGATGGTCGTGGTGTCGGTTTCGCGGTCGGCGTCGGCATTGTTGTCGGCGGGTGTGCAGGCCGCGGCGGCCAGGGCGAGGGCGCTGATCGAGGCGGCGGCGGTCAGACGGGCGAAGCGGGTCATGGACGGGACTCCTGAATGGGACCCCGTGCAAACGGCCCCGCTCGGCCGTGGTTCCGGTCGCCAATATTGTCAGGACGGATGGCTGCTAGCATCCTTGCCAGGAGTGCTAGCGTTTCAGGTGTCATCATGCTATCCATGATCACATGGCACGCCCGGATCAGACGCAGCTCAACGTACGCTCGCGCTTCGCACGTGAGCGGGCCGCGGCGTTGGCGCGGCAGACAGGCCTATCGACGACACGGGTCGTGGAGGATGCCTTGCGGGCTTACGAGCCTCCCGGTGAACGCATCGCGCCGGAAGGGATGGTTTGGAAGGGCCGGATTCTGGTTAAAAAAGCCACCGGCCGGACGATCACCCTGGAAGAAAGTCTGGCTGCTATCGACGCTGCCCGGAGTGAGCGCGCCGATGATATCTCGTAGGGCGCTGATCGACAGCAATGTCATCATCGCTGCGCTCGACGCCGACCACCCACACCATGAGCCATCGGTCGTGCTATTGGGCCAGGCGCCCTTGAAGCTGCTGGCGGTCGCGGCGCACAGCTATGCCGAGACGTTCACGACTCTGACCCGTCTTAACGCTGCTTCTCCCTACAAATGGCCACCAGCCCGCGCCGTGGCGTCTCTGCGAAGCGTCGCCGGCTCGGCGGAACTTGTCGGTATGACGCCGGCCCAGACTTTGGACGCGGTCCTGCGCTACGGTGACAATGGCGGGATGGGCGCCCGGATCTACGATTATTTGATCGGACAAGCCGCCGTCCACGCCGGCCTTCAGATCGTGGTGACCTGGAACCTCGCCCATCTGCGGCCCCTGTTCCCCCGGATCGAGGTGATCGATCCCGTTCAGGCGCTGGCCTGAGCCTCGGCCGCATCGGCCTTGCGTCGGCGCAGCTCGATCAGCCGCACGCACCAGATCGACACCTCGTAGAGCAGCACCAGAGGCACGGCCAGCATCAGCTGGCTGATCGGGTCGGGCGGGGTGACCACGGCGGCGACCACGACCACCCCGACGATGGCGTAGCGCCGCCCCTCGGCCATCACCTTCGACGAGATGATCCCCGCCAGGCCCAGCAGGGTCATCACCACCGGCAGCTGGAAACACAGGCCGAAGGCGAGGAGCAGGGCGGTGACCAGGTTCAGATAGTCCGAGACCTTGGGCAGCAGCTCGGCCGAGACGCCGCCGCCGGTGATCTGCTGGCTGAGCGAAAACCACATCACGAACGGCAGCATGACGAAATAGACCAGGGCCGCGCCCAGCAGGAACAGCAGCGGCGCGGCGATCAGAAAGGGCAGGAAGGCGCCCTTTTCATTGCGGTACAGGCCCGGCGCCACGAACCGGTACAGCTGCCAGGCCAGGACCGGGAAGGCCACGACGACCGCCCCGAACCCCGCCAGCTTCATCTTGGTGAACAGGATTTCCAGCGGCGCCGTATAGATCAGATTGACCGTCTGGCCGTCGACGCCGGGCAGGGGCTTCAGCCCCGCCGTGCCCAGGATCAGGTCCAGCGGCGACACATGACCCCCCGGTCCGACCGACTGGTGGAAGGCCGCCGCCGCGGCGAACGGCTTGACCAGGAAGATGTACAGCGGCTCCGCGAAGGCGAAACAGCCGATGAAGCCGATCACGAAGGCGACCACGCAGACCACCAGCCGGCCGCGCAGCTCGATCAGATGGTCCATCAGGGGCGCGCGGGACGCCTCGATCTCCGCCTCGTCGTGTTCGAGCCGGCTCACAGGTCCGCCTTTTTCGCCCGGATCGGTCGGGATTTGCCGGCGGCGGATTTTACGGAGGCCGCCTTGGCGGGCGGCGGCGTCTTCGCCTTTTCAGGCGCCGCCGACCGCACGCGTGGCTTCGCCCTGGGCCTGGGTTCCACCGAAGGTTCGGGGGGCTCCGTAACCGGCGTGCTCTCCGGCCACTCCTCCGGCCCCGTCAGCGCCGGTTGCGGGGCGGGGTCGTAGAGCGGTTTGTTCAGATCGTCGCGGATGTCGCGGAAGGCGGCGTCGGCCTCGGCCCCGAGGGGAACCATCTGGCCGGTGCGCAGCGCCTCGACCTCCTTGCGCAGCTCGTCGAGCTCCGACTGCCGCGCCATCTCGTCGAAGCTCGAGCGGAACTCGTTGGCCATGGCCCGGGCCTTGGCCATGGCCCTGCCGACCTTGCGCATCAGCACAGGCAGGTCCTTCGGCCCGACGACCAGCAGGGCCACCAGTCCGATGACAAGGATTTCAAGCCCGCCGATGCCGGGGCCTAGTCCACCCATCCGTCAGGGTCTCCGACGTGAAACGGGGCCTACGACTTCAGGTCTTCTTTTTCGGCGTCGGTGCGGGGCAGGGCGCCGGCGCGCTCGTCCTTCGGCTTGTCGCCGTCGGTGTCCTTCAGCCCGTCGCGGAACGCCTTCACGCCCTTGGCCGCATCGCCCATCAGGCCGGACAGCTTGCCGCGGCCGCCGAACAGCAGCAGCACCA
The DNA here is from genome assembly GCF_937870815.1 of uncultured Brevundimonas sp. Taxonomy (GTDB): domain Bacteria; phylum Pseudomonadota; class Alphaproteobacteria; order Caulobacterales; family Caulobacteraceae; genus Brevundimonas. The sequence continues at coordinate 27,700 of NZ_CALMZS010000211.1, read as the reverse complement.
CGATGATGACGATGGCCCAGTGCCAGATGCTGAATGAGCCCACGCGCAATCTCCTCAATCGGATCGACCGACCCGCTCAATCCATTCCGCCGCATATAGGCCGTTCAGTGGCGCGACGCCAAGCGAATGCCGCGTCAGGTCGCCGCGCTGTTGGCGCGAACCCAGGCGGCGAGCGTGTCGATGTCGATCCGGCCGGCGGCGACGCCCAGCATGGTGTTGATCGCATCGACAGGTCTGGCCTGAAGCGGAGTTCCGTTCAAGGACAGGAACAGGATCAGGGCCTGATAGGCTGCGCGCTTGTTTCCATCGACGAATGGATGATTGGACGCGACGCCGACCGCATAGGTCGCCGCCAGAACCGCGATGCTGGTTTCGTCCTCATAGAAGAATCGATTCACCGGCCTTTGCAGCGCCGACTCAAGCAGGCCTTCGTCGCGGATGCCGCTGGGCCCCCCGTGCAGGGCGAGCGAGCGGTCATGCAACGCGATGATGGCCTGCTTCTCGACCCAGATCGGTTCGCGCGTCGTCATTTCGCCAGGGCGCGAAAGACGTCGCGGTGCTCATCCATCAGCCGCTCGCCGAGCGCGATCTGCTGCTGAACCTTGTCGTCGTAGGCCGAAACCCGCATCGATCCATCTGGGGCGCGGGTCAGATATAGCGTGTCGCCCTTGCTGACGCCGAGGTCGTTCAACGCTTCCTTGGGGAGAATGACGCCGACCGAGTTTCCGACTTGGGTGACCTTGAGCGCAATCATGACTGGCCTCGCTTTGGGATCACTATATAACACAAGTTATAACGAAATGCGAGTACCGCTCTTGTCCCATGTGATCATCCACACCGACGGCGCCTGCAAGGGCAATCCCGGTCCCGGCGGCTGGGGGGCGATCCTCCAGACCGGCGGCGGCCGCGAGAAGGAGCTGTGGGGCGGCGAGGCCCTGACCACCAACAACCGCATGGAGCTGACGGCCGCGATCATGGCGCTGGAGGCCCTGACCCGGCCGTGCCGCGTCGACCTGCACACCGACAGCAAATACGTCATGACCGGCATCACCGAATGGATCCACGGCTGGAAGGCGCGCGGCTGGAAGACGGCCGACCGGAAGCCGGTCAGGAACGAGGACCTGTGGAGACGGCTCGACGCCGCCCGCGCCCGTCACGAGGTGAAGTGGCACTGGGTCAAGGGCCACGCCGGCCACGAACTGAACGAACGCGCCGACGGCCTGGCCAACCGCGGGATCGAGGAACTGCCCCGCTAGACCGCCCGCACCTTCAGCTTCGACCCGTCCATACCCTCGACGATGACGCTCTCGCCGGCCAGGGGCGCGGCCCCCTCGATCTCGGCGATCCATTCGGCCCCGGAGACGAACACCCGGCCGCGGCCGTCGACGAAGCCCTGCACCACCTGCGCCCTCTGGCCGATCAGGCGGCTGTCGCGGGCGTTGATGTCGGGGCTGGCCGACGGATTGACCCGCTGGACCAGCCGGCGCGACAGCAGGGTCGCGGCCACGGTCAGCACCGAGAACAGCAGGATCTCGCCCAGCGGCCCCAGCGGCAGGCCCAGGGCGGTGATCACGGCCACCACCCCCGCCGACACCGCCGGCCACAGCAGCCACTCGGTCGAGAAGGCCGCCTCGATCGCCAGCAGGATCACGCCGAGCGCCAGCCAGATCCAGTACGGCTGGGCCGCGTGCAGGTCGATGATCGCGTCCATGGGTCAGGTCCTCGGAACGGAGCCGCCGCGCGGCGGCCGGGGCGGGGCGGGCGGGGAGGTCCGCGGCGCGGCGGCGGCGCTCCGCCCGTCGCTGCGGCCCTGCTGCTGCTCCCGGGCCAGGCCGACCAGTTCGCCCAGCCCGGCGATGGTGCCGACCAGGCCGGACATCTCGGCCGGGACGATGACCGTCTTGGCGGTCGGGTTGCGGGCCAGTTCGGCGAAGGCCTCGACATATTTCTGGGCCACGAAATAGTTGATGGCGTTGACGTCGCCGCGGGCGATGGCCTCGGACACCATGGCGGTCGCCTTGGCCTCGGCCTGGGCTTCGCGCTCGCGCGCCTCGGCGTCGCGGAAGGCGGCTTCCTTTCGGCCCTCGGCCTGCAGGATGGCCGACTGCTTGGCCCCCTCGGCGCGGGCGATGGCGGCCTGTTTCTCGCCCTCGGCCTCGGTGATCACGGCGCGGCGTTCGCGCTCGGCCTTCATCTGCCGGGCCATGGCGTTGGTGATGTCGGCCGGCGGGGTCAGGTCCTTGATCTCGATCCGGTTGACCTTGACGCCCCAGGGCTCGGTCGCCGCGTCGATCACGGTCAGCAGGCGCGAATTGATGTTGTCGCGCTGGAACAGCACCTCGTCGAGGTCCATCGAGCCGACCACAGTGCGCAGATTGGTCATGCACAGCTGGGTGATGGCGTAGGGCAGGTTCTCCACCCGGTAGGCGGCGCGCGCCGCATCCATCACCTGGATGAAGACGATGGCGTCGACCTTGACCATGGCGTTGTCCTTGGTGATGACCTCCTGCTGGGGCACGTCGAGGACCTGCTCCATCATGTTCATGCGCCGGCCCACGCGCTCCACGAAGGGCGTCAGCAGGCTGATGCCGGGCGACAGGGTCCGCGTGTATTTGCCGAACCGCTCGACGGTGAACTCGCGGCCCTGGGGCACGATCTTCACCACGCTGAACAGCAGGATGAACGCCAGGATGACCAGCGCGATGGCGAAATAACTCATGGGAACCTCCCTTATTCCCCCAAAGGTTAGCACCCGGGGCCCCGCCCGCCAGCGAAACCGGACCGCGGTTCATGAACTCGCTGTAATGTTTCCAGCCCTGCCGCCCCGCCCCGCGGCGAGCCGGATCACCCGACGGGTCTCGTCCCAGCCGACCAGCGCCTCGACCTCGTCGAGGGCCACGAAGCGGGCCTCGAGGGCGTCGCCGCCGGCCACGGGCTCGCCCGACAGCCAGCGGGCGGCGTAGTCGATCAGCACATGGTGGCGCCCGGCCTCGGGAAACAGGCCGTCGACGACGTCGACCAGGCCGGTGATCTCGGCCTCCACCCCGGTCTCCTCGCGCAGCTCCCGCAGGGCCGCGTCCATCGCCCGCTCGCCCGGCTCGATCCGCCCTCCGGGCAGGCTCCATTCGCCCTGACGCGGCGGCGTCCCGCGCCGGATCAGCAGCACCGTATCGCCGCGCAGACAGACGACGCCGACGGCGGGAACGGGGTTGGTCCAACTCACTTGGACCAACAATCGGCGCGTGCTAAGGTCATGACATGATCACCATGAACATCGCCGAGGCCAAGTCCAAGCTCTCCGAACTCGTCGCCCGCGCCGAGGCCGGCGAGGAGGTGGTGATCGCGCGTAACGGGAAGCCGGCCGCGCGGATCACGGCGGTCGAACCGAAGCCCAAGGAGCCCCGGCGATTGGGACTGTGGAACCACCTCAATCTCGACATCCCCGACAGCGTCTTCTTCGATCGTGATCTTGAACTCGAAGAGGCCGTCGAGAACAGCCGTATCTTTCCCGACGAAGAATGAGACTCCTTCTCGACACCCACGCCTTCATCTGGGCCATGGGAAAGGTGTCTCGCCTGCCGTCCGGTGTGGCGACCGCGATCCGCGATCCCGAGAACGAACTTTGGCTCAGCGCCGTCTCGCTGTACGAGATCGAGTACAAGCGCGGCCGGGACACGGTCCTGGGCCGGCTTCCACCGGACCTGATCGGCGCGGCGACGGATATGCCCGCCCAATGGCTCGTGGTCACGCCGGAACACGCCGTGACCGCCGCCCGGCTGAATCGGGTTCACAAGGATCCTTGGGACCGCTTGATTGTCGGTCAGGCGATGGTCGAAGGCCTTGTCATCGTGTCCGTCGATCCAGCCATGAAGGCTTTCGGAGTCCAGACGCTGTGGTGATCGCTCCTGCCCCCGCCGCCCTCGCCGCCCTCAAATCCGCCCTCGGCCCCGGCGGCTGGACCGATGATCCGACCGATATCGCGCCGTGGCTGACCGAATGGCGCAACCGCTGGACCGGCCACACGCCGCTGATGCTGACCCCCCGCTCGACCGCCGAGGTCGCCGCCGCCGTCCGGGTCTGCGCCGAACACCGCATCGCCCTCGTCCCCCAGGGCGGCGACACCGGCCTGGTCGGCGGCCAGATTCCCTATGGCGAGGTGCTGCTCTCGACCCGCAAGCTGCGCGCCGTCCGCGACGTCACCCCGCTGGACGACGCCATGACGGTCGAGGCCGGCGTCACCCTGCTGGAGGCGCAGCAGGCCGCCGCCGCCGCCGACCGCCTGTTCCCGCTCAGCCTCGCCGCCGAGGGCAGCGCCACCATCGGCGGGGTGATCTCCACCAACGCCGGCGGCACGGCGGTGCTCCGCTACGGCGTGATGCGCGACCTGGTGCTGGGCCTCGAGGCCGTGCTGCCGGACGGCGAAATCTTCCATGGTCTCAAACGGCTCAGGAAGGACAACACCGGCTATGACCTCAAACAGCTGCTGATCGGGGCCGAGGGCACCCTCGGCGTGGTCACGGCCGCGACGCTGAAGCTGTTCCCGATCATGCGCGGCCGCGCCACCGCCATGGTCGGCCTCGACACGCCCCGCGCCGCCATCGAGCTTCTGGCCCGGGCCAAGGCCGAGACCGGCGGCGGCGTCGAGGCCTTCGAACTGATGAAGCGGATCGGCATGGGCTTCGTGCTGGCCAACATTCCCGACACGCGCGAGCCGCTGGAGACTGCCCCGCCCTGGTATGTGTTGATCGAACTGGTCTCCGGCGAGCCGGGCGCCGCCGATTCGGCCATGGAGCGGCTGCTGACCCACGCCTTCGAGGCCGGCCTGGTCACCGACGCCGTCCTCGCCCAGAACGACGCCCAGCGCGCCGCCTTCTGGAAGGTCCGCGAGGAACAGTCCGCCGCCCAGAAGCCCGAGGGCGGCGGCTGGAAGCACGACGTCTCCGTCCCCGTCTCCCGCATCGCCGACTTCCTCGAGGAGGCCACGGCCGCCGTCGAACGCTTCCACCCCGGGGCCCGGGTCAGCGCCTTCGGCCACGTCGGCGACGGCAATCTCCACTATGACGTGCTCTGCCCGCCCGGCGGGGACCTGACGGCCTTCCTCGCCCGCTGGGAAGAAGGTTCGCAGATCGTCCACGACATCGTCGCCCGCTACGACGGCTCGATCAGCGCCGAACACGGCCTCGGCCGTCTGAAGACGGAGGAGGCCCGCCGCTACAAGACCCCGCTGGAAATCCGCACCATGCAGGCCGTCCGTGCCGCCCTCGACCCGCACCGGATCATGAACCCGGCCGTGCTGTTCTAGGGGGCCGGAGGGCCATACCCGCATCTGGCGCCCGGAGCCGGTCTCGCTGGTTCCTCACAAAGGGCACGAAGAAGGCACGAAGGGCACAAAGGGAGTGCGCCCGCCGCGGCCATCGCGGGCCCTTGCCCGCCAATCGAGTTTCTTGCGTCTCCCTGACGGGAGACGCAGGCCCGCCGGCCCCTTCGTGTTCTTTGTGCCTTCTTCGTGTCCTTCGTGATGAACCTTCCCCGGTCCGAGGCCTCCCGGCAGGCCCGTCTTGCCCCTGCGGCCTGATCGTCCTACCCCTCCGCCTCGATTCAAGCCGCCGGAGCCCTTCATGACCCTCGCCCTGCTGTTCCCCGGACAAGGCAGCCAGTCGGTCGGCATGGGCGCCGCCCTGGCCGACGCCTTCGCCTCGGCCCGCGAGGTCTACGCCGAGATCGACGACGCCCTCGGCCAGAAGCTTTCCGTGCTGATGCGCGAGGGTCCCGAGGACCGGCTGACCCTGACCGAGAACGCCCAGCCGGCCCTGATGGCCGTCTCCCTCGCCGCCGCCCGCGTCCTCAAGGTCGAGTTCGGCGTCGACATCAGCCGCGCCGCCTTCGTCGCCGGCCATTCGCTGGGCGAATATTCGGCCCTGTGCGCCGCCGGTTCGATCACCCTCGCCGACGCCGCCCGCCTGCTGAAGCTGCGCGGCCAGGCGATGCAGCGCGCCGTCCCGGTCGGCCGCGGGGCCATGGCCTCGCTGATCGGTCCGAAGACCGACCTGGCCCTGGCCGAGGCCGCTGCGGCCGCCGGCTCCGAGGTCGGCGTCTGCGTCGTCGCCAATGACAACAACGCCGGCAATATCGTCATCTCCGGCGACAGGGCCGCCGTCGACCGCGCCATCGAAAAGGCGAAGGAACTGGGCGCCCGCGCCATCCCGCTCAACGTCTCCGCCCCCTTCCACTGCCCGCTGATGCAGCCCGCCGCCGACGAGATGGCCGACGCCCTGGCCGAGGCGACCATCGTCGCCCCCTCGGTCGCCGTCGTTGCCAACGTCACCGCCCGCCCCGAGACCGATCCCGAGGTCATCCGCCGCCTGCTGGTCGAACAGGTCACCGGCCGCGTCCGCTGGCGCGAGAGCATGGAGTGGATGGCCGGGGAGGGCGGCGTCACCCGCTTCGCCGAGATCGGCTCGGGCAAGGTCCTGACCGGCATGGCCAAACGCATCGCGCCCGACGCGGAGAGCCTGGCGCTGAACACGCCGGAGGACCTGGAAGCGTTCGCGAAGAGCCTTGGGTGACTCGTGATTGGTGAGTCGTGATTCGGCGCTGTCACCGCTCACCATTCACGAATCACCAATCACCAATCACGTCCTTCCCTCGGAGCCCCTCATGTTCAATCTCACCGGCAAGACCGCCCTCGTCACCGGCGCCACCGGCGGCATCGGCGGGGCCGTGGCCCGCGCCCTGCACGCCCAGGGCGCGACCATCGTCCTGTCCGGCACGCGCGAGGCGGTGCTGCAGGACCTGGCGAAGGATCTCGGCGAACGCGCCTTCGCCGCCGCCGCCAACCTGTCCGACGCCGAATCGGTCGACGGCCTGATCGCCCGCGCCGAGGAGGCCGCCGGCGCGCCGCTGGACATCCTCGTCGCCAACGCCGGCATCACCAGGGACGGCCTGCTGATGCGGATGAAGGACGAGGACTTCACCGACGTCATCAAGGTCAATCTGGAATCCTATTTCCGCCTGTCGCGCGCCGCCATGAAGGGGATGATGAAGCGCCGCTCTGGCCGGATCATCGGCGTCACCTCGGTGGTCGGGGTCACCGGCAACCCGGGCCAGACCAACTACGCCGCCTCCAAGGCCGGGATGATCGGCTTCTCCAAGTCGCTGGCGCAGGAAGTCGGCAGCCGCGGGATCACCGTGAACTGTATTGCGCCCGGCTTCATCGCCTCGCCGATGACCGACGTGCTCAACGACCAGCAGCGCGAGACCATCCTGAAGACCATCCCCGCCGGCCGGCTCGGAACCGGCGACGAGATCGCCGCCGCCGCCGTCTATCTGTCCTCGGACGAAGCCGCCTACGTCACCGGCCAGACCCTGCACGTCAACGGCGGCATGGCGATGATCTGATGGCGGCTTCCGGTTCCAGCGAAAGCATCGAGGCCGAAATCATCGAGACTTTCGCGATTACCGGGCGTGGAACAGTCGTTGTCATTGACGTGACCACGAGCCTCCCGGTCGCTGAGGAGCTTGCCGCCAAGGTCACCCGACCTGATGGTTCCAAGCTGTCAGCTTCCGCATTCAAGGAATGGCTGTTGCGCCGCACGAGCGAGCCTCTGGAGAATGAGGCGTTTCTCCTGAGGAGCATCGACAAGGCCGAGATACCGCTACACTCAAGGATCACCTGGGAAGTGCGGAAATAATGTCGTGCTGATGGTTGTCCTGCGCATCCTCGCCACCATCCTCAGCGGCCCCATGCTGCTGATCGGGATCATCTGGGTGCTGCAGGGGCTCAACATCCTGCCGGGCAGTTTCATGACCGGCCAGATCATCTGGGCGATCTATGGCGCGCCCTTGGCGCTGGCTGGGGGCGGTCTCGTCTGGTGGGTCAGCCGGCGACGCTGAAGGCCGCCTCGGTCATCCCGCCGTCAGCACGTCGTCGATGACCTCGGGTCGACGGTCGATGATGGTCAGCAGCAGCCGATTGGCCTTCTCCGGCGGCTTGCGCTTCTGCTCCCAGTCCCGCACAGCGCCGGGCGAAAAGCCGTATCGACTGGCGAAGGCGACCTGCGACAACCCTGTTCTGGCCCGGATCGCCTTGACGTCCACCGTTTCGGGAACCCGCACCTGGCGCAGTCGATAGCTTCCGGGCGCGGCCGTTCCGGCGACGATGGCCTTGGCCTCTTCGAGGCCCGCCATGACGCGGTTGAAATCTTCGTCGCCCACATCGATCGGGGGCTGTTTGCTGGTCTTGTGGGGCATGGTGCTCGCTCGATTTCAATGACCGCCTACTTCGGTCGTTTGATCTCTCTCGCCTTCTCCTTGATTCTGCTCATCGCCTTGGCCGTGAAATTCGCTGCGTTACCCTTGGACAGAACGGCCAGCAAAATCACCGGCGCGTTGTCCGTCAGATAGAGAGTGATGACCCGATAGCCGCCAGACTTGCCGCCGCCTTCGCGTGGAACGCGGACCTTGTAGAGCCCGGCGCCCAGCGACACGCCGCCCGTCGGATTGGCCGCGATGATGGTGATGGCGTTCTCGATCTCCGTGTCCGACATGCCTTCCGCTTTCGCTTGCGCGGTGAACGCGGCGGTCTGCGCGACAGCGATCAGCATAGCTCACATATATGCGGCCCAGCCGTATATATGTCAATTCCTGGGATCGGGGCTTTTGGCCGCCAACAGATCTCTGCGGGCTGTTTCCAGCCGTCCCGCCTGTGCTAAAGCCCACGCAACCGGTTCGCCTGAGTCTTCGTTGAAGGCTTGCGCAGCCGTCGCCGTCGTCATACGGCAAGAACCGAGACAACAGCCGCCCCGGCGGCCCAACGAGCAGAGACAAACATGTCCGACACCCTGGAACGCGTCCGCAAGATCGTCATCGACCACCTGGACGCCGATCCGGAAAAGGTCGTTGAAAAGGCCAGCTTCATCGACGATCTGGGCGCCGACTCGCTCGACAACGTCGAACTGGTCATGGCTTTCGAGGAAGAATTCGACATCGAGATCCCCGACGACGCCGCCGAACACATCCAGACCGTCGGCGACGCGGTGAAATTCATCGACGAGAAACTGGCCGGCTGATCGCCGCCTTTCCCGATACGACTTTGATGGCCGCCGCGGCGGGCCCCTGGCGGGGTCGCCCGGCGGCCATTCCTGTTTTAAGGTCAAGATCTTCGGAGTGAAGGAGCGCCCATGCGCCGCGTCGTCGTCACCGGCCTCGGTCTGCTCACCCCCCTCGGCTGGGGCGTCGAGCATAACTGGAAAGGCATCGTCGAGGGCCGGTCGGGGATCGGCCCGATCACCAATTTCGACGCCGAAGGCTGGGGCTGCACCATCGCCGGCGAGATTCCCTCGGTCGACGGGCGCGGCGGCGGCGCCCCGGGCCGGCCCGGGGTGTTCGACCACGAGAAGGTCATGTCGCCCAAGGACCGCAAGCGGGTCGACGACTTCATCGTCTACGCCATCGCCGCCGCCGACGAGGCCCTCGCCGACGCCGATTGGAAGCCCGAATCCGACGAGGACCGGGAACGCACCGGCGTCATGGTCGGCTCCGGCATCGGCGGCCTCGGCCCCATCGCCGACACCGCCATCATCCTCAGGGAGCAGGGCCCGCGCCGGGTCAGCCCCTTCTTCATCCCCTCGGCCCTGATCAATCTGACCTCGGGCCAGATCTCCATCCGCCACGGCCTCAAGGGCCCGAACCACTCGGTCGTCACCGCCTGCGCCACCGGGGCCCACGCCATCGGCGACGCCGCCCGGATGATCGCCATGGACGACGCCGACGTCATGGTCGCGGGCGGGGCCGAAAGCTCCATCGTGCCGATCGGCATCGCCGGCTTCCTGGCCTGCAAGGCCCTGTGCACCGCCTTCAACGACGCCCCGGAGAAGGCCAGCCGGCCCTACGATCGCGAACACGCCGGCTTCGTCATGGGCGAGGGGGCCGGCATCATGGTGCTCGAGGAGTACGAGCACGCCCGGGCCCGGGGCGCGAAAATCTACGCCGAGGTGGTCGGCTACGGCATGAGCGGCGACGCCTGGCACATCACCGCCCCGTCCGAGGACGGCGAGGGCGGCCTGCGGGCCATGAAGGCGGCGCTGAAGCGGGCCGGGATGCAGCCGTCCGAGCTCGACTACGTCAACGCCCACGGCACCTCGACCATGGCCGACTGGATCGAGCTGCGCGCCATCGAGCGGCTGGTCGGCGACCACGCGAAGAACCTCGCCGTCTCCTCGACCAAGTCGATGACCGGCCATCTGCTCGGCGCCGCCGGGGCCATCGAATCGATCTTCACCGTGCTGGCCATCCGCGACCAGATCGCCCCGCCGACCATCAACCTCGACCATCCCGGGGAAGACACCCCGATCGATCTCGTCCCGCACAAGGGCAAGCCGATGAGGATCGACGTGGCCATGTCCAACTCGTTCGGCTTCGGCGGCACCAACGCCAGCCTCGTCTTCAGGAAGCTCGGCTGATGTCCGGACGCTCCCGGGGGGCGGGCGCTCCGAAATCCCGTCCGCCCAGATCAGGTCAGGCCACGGCCCTGCTGGCCGCCTCGGCCACCTTCAGCCTGTTCCTGATCGCCGCCATCGTCGCCGCCTGGAGCGTCTTCTACGCGCCCGGACCGGCCGCCCGCGGCGGCGCGGACGCCACCATCGTCACCCTGCCCAGCGGGGCCGGGGTCGGCGCCATCGCCGCCAATCTGAAGGCCGCCGGGGTGATCCGCTCGACCGACATGTTCAAGGCCGCCGCCACCCTGACCGGCGCCGACCGCAGGCTGCGCGCCGGCGAATACGAGGTGCCGTCGGGGGCCTCGCTGCGCGCCGTCCTGGTCCTGCTGGTCGAGGGCCGGGTGGTCCGCCACTATGTCACCCTGCCCGAGGGCTGGTCGTCGGCCCAGGCCGTCGACATCCTGATGCGCCAGCCGCTGCTGACCGGCGAAATCCCCGACATCCCGGAGGAGGGCTCGCTATGGCCCGACACCTATGAGATCGGCCGCGGCGACACCCGCGCCTCGGTCATCGCCCGCATGACCACGGCCCAGGCCGACAACCTCGCCCGGCTGTGGGCGGCCCGCTCGCCCCGCACCGTGGTGAAATCGCCGGAGGAGGCCGTCATCCTCGCCTCGATCGTCGAGAAGGAGACCGCCGTGGCCTCGGAACGGCCGCGCGTCGCCGCCGTCTTCTCCAACCGCCTGCGCCTCGGCATGCGGCTGGAGAGCGATCCGACCATCGTCTACGGCCTCACCCGGGGCCGCCCGCTCGGCCGCGGCATCCGCCGCTCCGAGCTCGAGCGCGCCACCGCCTGGAACACCTACCAGATCGACGGCCTGCCGCCGACGCCGATCGCCAACCCCGGCCGCGAGGCGCTGGCCGCCGTGCTCGACCCGCCGCCGTCAGACGAGCTGTATTTCGTCGCCGACGGCTCGGGCGGCCACGCCTTCGCCCGCACCTTCGAGGCCCACCTGGTCAATGTCGCCCGCTGGCGCGAGATCGAGCGGCGCAAGGCCGGCCTGCCCGCCGGCGTCGGGCCGACCGTCCCCGACGCCGGTCCCGACGCCGCCCCGTCCGGCGTCGCGGCGCCCGCCGGGGCCCAGGTGATCCGCCTGCCCCCGGCCGCCCCGGCCCGATGAGCGCCGGCGCCGACAGGGTCGCGGCGGCCCCCGCCGGCGGGAAACCCGCGGTCGTCAGGCGGGAATTGCGGCCGGAGGCGAACACCCCGCGGCCGAAATCGGCTACGACCGTCCTCTCCGGTCCCGGCCTCGCGCCGAAGGCCGTCCTCGAGCAGCTGCGGGAACAGGTCCAGAATGTCGAATGAACGCACGCCCCGCCGCGGCGTCCTGCTGATCGTCGCCAGCCCGTCCGGGGCCGGCAAGACCAGCCTGTGCCGTCGCCTGATGGCCGATCACGGCGGCCTCGATCTGTCCATCTCCATGACCACCCGCGCCATCCGCCCCGGCGAGGTCGCCGACCGCGACTATCATTTCGTCGACGACGCCGAATTCCAGCGCATGGTCGAGGCCGACGCCTTCCTCGAATGGGCCGACGTCCACGGCAGCCGCTACGGCAGCCCCCGCGCCCCGATCGACCGCGCCCTCGCCGAGGGCCGCGACGTGCTGTTCGACATCGACTGGCAGGGGGCCCGCGACATCGCCCGCAAATGTCCGGAGGACGCCGTCCGCGTCTTCATCCTGCCGCCCAGCCTCGAGGAGCTGCGCCGCCGCCTCGTCACCCGCTCCCAGGACGCCGAGGCGGTCATCGACCGCCGCATCGCCAACGCCAAGGGCGAGATCGAGCACTGCGGCGAGTTCGACTACGTCTTCGTCAACGACGACTTCGACCGCTCCTACGCCGAACTGGCCCACATCTACCACGCCGAGCGCAGCAAGCGTTTCCGCAACATCTGGGTCGACGGGTACAAGGATGCGTTGCTGAACGAGAAGGTGTGAGGAGGGGGTGTGGGGTGTGGGGTATGGGGTATGGGGTATGGGGTATGGGGTATGGGGTATGGGGTGTGAGGTCTGCCACGTCCCCCACCCCCCACCCCCCACCCCCCACACCCCACACCCTCACAACACCCTCACCTTCGGCCCCATCCCCGCCCCATCCACCAGCAGGTCCGTCACCGCCCAGACCAGCGCGTCGGCCCGGTCCGGCGAGCCGCCGCCGTCCAGCCCCAGCCCCATCAGCTCCTCCTCCAGCGCCTCCAGCCCCGGCCCATGCTTCACCCGGCCCTGTTCATACAGCGCCGCCACCGGCTCGGCCCGCGCCCGCTTGCCCGTCCGCGCCTGCACCCGCCTGACCGGACAGGTCACCCCCGCCGTCTTCAGCACCGCCTCGACCATCTCCCCGCCCTGGTTGGCCTCGGCCACCACCCGCGCGGCGCCGAACGACTCCGCCGCCCGCGCCACCGCCCCGGCCCAGCCCTGCGGCGACCGCCCGCGCACGGTCCGGTCGGCCAGCACCCAGGCCATCCCCCGCGCCCGGCCCACGACCACGATCCCGCACGCATCCCCCTGCGCCGAACACGGCGGATCGACCGCCGCCACCACGCGCTCAAACGCCTCCGGCGTAGTCTCCGACCGCGCCGCCCGCATCATCTCCAGGGTGAACAGCGCCCCGTCGCCCTCGACGACCCGTCCATCCAGCTCCTGCGCCGCCAGCCGCGTCCCGCCGTACAGCCCCTCCAGCCCCTCGAGGAAGGCCGGGGCCAGGTTGGCGGCGTTGACCCGCGTCGGCAGGTCGCTCCGCGCCAGCCCCGGCTCCTTCAGCAGCCGCCGCAGCGCCGCCGCCGGCTTCGGCGTGGTGGTCAGCACCAGCCGGGGCCGCGTTCCCAGCCTCAGCCCCATCCTGAGCAGCGCCAGCGTCGCCTCCGGCCTCCGCCAGGCGCACCATTCGTCGGCCCAGGCCGCCCCGAACTGCGGCCCGCGCAAACTCTCCGGATCCTCGGCCGAGAACACCATCCCCACCGACCCGTTCGGCCACACCAGCCGCCGCCGGCTCGCCTCCCACCGCGGCATGCCGCCAATCCTGTAGCGGGGCAGGGCGCGCAGCCCCGACGGCCCCTCGATCATCACCTCGCGCGCATCGTGCAGGCTCTGCCCGACCAGGGCGATCCGCGCCCCCGCCCGCGCCCGGTCGGCCACCCATTCGGCCCCCGCCCTTGTCTTGCCCCCGCCGCGCCCGCCCAGCACCAGCCAGGTCCGCCAGTCCCCCTTCGGCGCCTTCTGCCCCTCGTGCCTCGCCAGCCTCCAGTCGGCCCCGAACAGCCGCTTCTCCGCCGGCGACAGCGCCGCGATCCGGGCGGCGCGGCTCATTCAAATCCTCCCCTCCTGGGGGAGGGGGACCGCCCGAAGGGTGGTGGAGGGGGCCTTTCCCAGGCGCCGTCGTCGCCGAAGACCCCCTCCACCGCTTCGCGGTCCCCCTCCCCCAGGAGGGGAGGATCAAGCCCCAGCACCTTCCGCCGCACCGCCTCATACGCCGCCTCGTCCGGCTCGCCCGGGTCCGCGCTCGCGTCGCCGTCCAGCCGCGCCGCCGCCCGCGCCATCACGTCCGCCACCCGCGCCGCCTCGGCCGCCGCCGCCATCCGCCCCCGGCGCATCAGCCGCACCGCCTCGTCCAGCGCCGCCCGCGCCGCGGCCCGGGGGTCCAGCGCCTCCGGCCCGTCCGCTCCCGCCGGTCCGGCCAGCGCCGCGACCCCGGCCTCCCTGTCCGCCCGCGCCGCCGCCACGATCCCGGCCGACTTCGCCTCGGCCAGCGACCGCTTGGTCCAGCCCTCGCGGGTGATGCGCGAGCGGATGGCGTATTCGGTCGGCCCCAGCGCCTCGCCGATCTGCCGCGCGCTCTCGCCCGCCAGATACCGCTCCCGCACCAGCGCCCACACGTCGTCGCCGTGATAGCGGTAGGGGTTCCGGGTCTTCCTGGTTTTCGCCGTCTCATCCATCCGCCCAGTATCGCCCCGCCACTTCCTCCGGCGCGTTCAGGACGCTGACGCAGAGGAAAAGCGACAGGAGATCAAGGACTTGACCCGAGAAAATGTGAGGGCGGGCGGCGGATCGCCAGCAGTTATCGCGGATATATCGGGTGTCGCGGATGTCGTGGGGCGCGGTGTCGAGGATGTATTGGGGGGGAATGTATTGGGTCGGGAGGGTCCCCGGCCCACCCGCCTCCGGGGGTCAGGCTCGACTCCGGCTCGTGAAGCGCCCTACGCCGCAGTTTCCATGACTCGCGGAAGAGACCACGAACCTCGACGCGCTTCGATCCCGTCGTGTCCGTTGTGGACCCGTTGTGTCCGTTGTGATGAACCTCTCCTCGCCGCACCACACCGGCCAAGCGGCTTTAACTCAGCGGCCCAATGGACCTCACCCCCGCTTGCGCCGCATCATCGCCGCCCCGCCGTCGCCCGGCCCCTCCGGCGGCGCCTGCCCGGCTACGGCCCGCGCCAGCCGCAGGAAGCCGGCCAGATCGATGACCTCGGCCCGGTCCTCGGGACTCAGCCCCGCCGCCTCGCACAGCGCCGCCCCGCCCAGCGGCTTCAAACTCGAGCGCAGCATCTTCCTCCGCTGCCCGAAGGCCGCCGCCGTGACCCGCTCCAGCCGCTTCAGCGTCTCCGCGTCCGGCCGGTCCGCGCGCGGGACCAGATGAACCACCGCGCTCGCAACCTTGGGCGGCGGGGTGAAGGCGGCGGCGGGCAGGTGCATGACCAGCCGCGCCTCCGTCACCGCCTGGGCGATCACCGCCAGCCGGCCGTAGGCCTCGTCCCCGGGGGCGGCGACGATGCGCTCGGCCACCTCCTTCTGGAACATCAGGGTCAGGGCGTGCGGCGTCCACGGCCCGGTCAGCCATTTGATCAGCAGGGCGGTGCCGACATTGTAGGGCAGGTTGGAGACCACGTGGGCGGGTCCTTCGACCATCTCGGCCTCGCGGACCTTGAGCGCGTCGGCCTCGACCACGACCAGCCGGCCGGATCCGTCGTCCAGCCCGGCCAGCAGCGGCAGGAAGCGCGGATCCTTCTCGACCAGCACCACCTGGCCGGCGTCGCTCTCCAGCAGGGCCCGCGTCAGCCCGCCCGGCCCCGGCCCCACCTCGATCACCGCCCGCCCCTCGAACGGCCCCGCCAGCCGGACGATCTTGCGCGTCACATTCAGGTCGAGCAGGAAATGCTGGCCGAAACTCTTCCTGGCCAGCAGGCCGTGGGCGTCGAGGGTTTGGCGCAGGGAGGGGAGGTCGGCGGGGGTCACCGGGCTTCATACGCAATCCTCCCCCCCAGGGGGAGGGGGACCATCCGAAGGATGGTGGAGGGGGGCTGACCTCCCCACAACCGGCGGGACCCTATTCCTCCGAAGGATGGTGGAGGGGGCCTCGTCCAATCCGCTCTTTCAGCCCGGTGAGCACCCCATCCAGATTCCCCAGCACCGCCCGCGCGGGAATCCGATGCACTGAGATCCCCCGCTGCTCCAACCAGCGGGTGCGTTTCCGGTCCAGCAGCATCCTGTCCGGATCATCATGGCCTGCGCCGTCGATCTCCACGGCCAGCCGGGCGGCATGGCAATAGAAGTCGAGGATCCACGGGCCCTCCGGGTGCTGGCGTCTGAAACGGGCGCCGAGCTTGTCCCGCCGCACGGCTTTCCAGAGAAGGACTTCGGGCAGGGACATCCTGCGGCGTAGCTCCCTGGCGCGTGCGATGGTCAGGTCGGGTGCGTCCATTCGAACAACCTATAGACGCACGACGGGTTCGCAAGTCGCCTCAACCGGAGATGGGACCAAGTCCCCCTCCACCATCCTGCGGATGGTCCCCCTCCCCCTGCGGGGGAGGATCACCCCGCCCGAGCCGCCGCCATCTCCCCCGCCAGCCGCACCGCCGCGATCAGGCTGTCCGCCCGGGCCGCGCCCGTGCCGGCGATGTCGAACCCGGTCCCGTGGTCCGGCGAGGTGCGCACCACCGGCAGGCCCAGGGTCGCATTGACCCCGCCCCAGAAGTCCAGCGTCTTGACCGGGATCAGCGCCTGGTCGTGGTACAGGCACAGCACCGCGTCATAGCCGGTCCGCGCCGCGTCGTGGAACAGGGTGTCGGCCGGCCGGGGGTCGGTGACGTCGATGCCCTCCTGGCGCAGCGCCGCCGCCGCCGGGGCCAGCACCTCGATCTCCTCCAGCCCCAGCGCCCCGCCCTCGCCGGCGTGGGGGTTCAGCGCCGCCAGCGCCAGCCGCGGCCGGGCGACGCCGAAATCGCGCCGCAGGGCCTCGTGCACGACCCGGGCGGTGCGGGTCACCCGCTCGGCGGTGACCAGTTCGGGGACCTCGGCCAGCGGCGCATGGATGGTCACCAGGCAGGCGCGCAGGTCCTTCGCGGTCAGCATCATCACCGGCCCGCGCGTCCCGGCGAAGGGGGCGTCGGCGGTCAGTTCGGCGAGGAATTCGGTGTGGCCCGGAAAGCGGAAGCCGGCGGCGTACAGGGGCGCCTTGGCGATCGGGGCGGTGACCAGGCCCGCGACCTCCCCGGCCAGGGCCAGGCTGACGGCCTGTTCGATCCAGTCGGCCACGGCGCCCGCATTGGCCGGCTCGGGCCGCCCCGCCGTCACCGGGGCGGGCAGGGGGGAGTCGAGCACCGGCACGGCGCGGCCGAACACGGCGGCGGCTTCGGCGGCGGCGGCGATCGGCTGGACGGGGACCCCCTGGGCGCGCATCAGGCCGGCGTCGCCGACCACGGCGAAGGGCTGGGCCCCATCGTTCAGGGCGCGCCAGGCGGCGGCGATGATCTCGGGTCCCACGCCCGCCGGCTCGCCCATGGTCAGGGCCAGCGGCGGGGCCGGGCTCACTGCCTGAACTCGATCAGGGCGTCCTCGCGCAGGTCGCGCATGTAGCGGCGGCCGAGGGTGGCGAGGTTCTGGCGGAACAGCTGGTTCTCGACGGCGCGGGGGTCCGGGGCCTCGACCCCGCCGACGCGCCGGCCGCAGACGGCGACCAGGTGCAGGCCGAGCGGGGTGCGGATCGGCGTGCTGACCTCACCGACCGGGGCCGAGCGGGCCACCGGCTGGAACTGCGGGGCCAGGCTCTGCACGTCGGCCTCGCCGAGGTCGGCGCCGAGCAGCCCCTGCTCCGACGTGGCCCGCTGCAGCATGGTGTCGCAGGTCAGCTGCGGCCGCAGGGCCTCCAGCCTCTGGCTGGCCGCCGCCACCTCCGCCTCGCTCGCCGTCTCCGGCAGCTCGATCATGACCTGCTTCAGCTGCGCCAGGCTCGCCGCCGCCCCGTCCCGCTTGTCCCGCATATAGATGATATACACGCCCCCCTCGACCGGAATCGGTCGTGAAAGCTGGCCAACTTCTAGTTGATCCATCGCGGCCTGCAGAACCGGGTTGACGGAGCCGGCGACAATCCAGCCGGCGTCGCCGCCGCGGGCTGCGGAAGGCGCGGCTGAGAATTGCTGCGCAACATTCTGGAAGGGCGCACCCTGGACCATCTGCTGGACCAGCTGGGCAGCCCCGTTCATCGCCGCCTGCTGACCGCCGACGCGGGCGGCCTCGATGTAGATTTCGCCGATCAGATACTGCTTCTTGGAGGCGGCCTCGGAGATTTGGCGCAGGGCGGCGTCGACCGCGCCCCTGCTGACCCGGGCGCGGCTCTGGAAGCGCCCGCCGACCAGGCGCTGCCAACCGATCTGGGTGCGGAGTTGTTCACGCAGGGTCTGGCGGCGAATGCCGCCAGCCTCAAGGAAGGCCAGATAGGCTTCGGGCGTCACCCCCACCTCTTGGGCCATGGCGGCGATTTCCTCGCCGACCTCTGCATCGGTGACCTTGAGCTCCTCGTAGTTCGCCAGCTCCTGAATCTGCAGGCGTTCGTCGATCAATGCGTTCAGGGCTTCCTGCTGGATGGCGGGGATGTTCTCGGGCGTGGGCTGGACCTGGGTCATGGCGATCAGCAGCAGCATGCGTTGGCGCAGGTCGAAGCCGGTGATGACGCTGTCATTGACGGTGGCCAGGACGCCGTCGGCCATCTGGAACTGCGGCGCGGTGGCTGGCGCGGCGGGCGGGACCTGCCCAGTCGCCGGGTTCAGCGTGCCCGCCGCTGCCGCCGGCTCCTGCGGCGCGGTCTGGGCCACGGCCGTCCCGGCCAGGAGGGCGGCGATCGCCACGCCCGTCAAGTAACGCTGAAAACGCATGTCAGTCCTGGTTCCTCAAACGGCGCCGCCGGTGCTGCCCGGTTCCCGGCCACCGGCGCGCAACCGAAATCGCACGCCGGATGGCGCCCGTCGCCCCGTCAATATCCTGTACCGCCGAAAGTGGCGAGGGTTAGGCGCACATAGGGGCCTTCCGACGGCCCGGAGGGCCTCACGCTGGTGTTATCCCGCCGCCAGCCCAACTCGAACCGGAAGCAGTCGTCATCGAACAGCAGGCCGACTTCAGACCGCACCAGATATCCCGGGTCCGGCTGCCCGGGACGCGGGGTCCGTTCCAGATCGGCGATCCCGGAGAACGTCAGGCCCCAATTCCCGTACAGGAATTGCTGCCCCGCCAGCTGCAGGAATTCGTAGTTGCGGTTGTTCGGTCCGGGCCGCGGATTGGACTGGTCGAGAATGTAGCTGGCCGTCGCCAGGTTCCGCCGGCCCCAGCGACCATCGACGGCGATTTCAGCCCGCCGGACATCGCCGCTCGAGTCGATTGTCGCATGACCCCAGCCGCGGATGCGGTCGGACGGCGAGAAATCACCCTCGACCACCCAGTCGGACGTATCGGAGGCCAGGCCGGACGGATCATACAAGTCGGCGGGTGGGTCTGGCACGGGAACCAGAAAGGCCGGCTCCGGGTCCGACCGGAAGCTGCGGCCGATGAACAGGCTGGCCTGCCGGCCGTCCTCCCAACGCAGCGTCGTGCGGGCCCCCGTCGTGAGGCGCAGCCCCTCCTCGTGGAGATCGTAGCCGGGGAACCGGTCGATCCGGAACAGCGAAGTCTCGTCGAGCTCGATGGTCTCGCTGTCTTCGTTCGGAATGCGGGGATCGAGGTCCGCCTCGGTCGAGGCCGACAGCTGGGCCCTCGGCTCGAGAATCATCTCGGAGGCCCCGAATCGCCGGATCAGCGGATAGCTGACATCGAGCCCGGCGGTGGCGCGTCCGCGGCCGATCTCGTCATCCTGCGGCCCCGTCACCGACGGCAGGTCGGAGATCGAGTAGAAATCCGCCCGCAGATCGACGAACGGTTCCCAGCGCACACCCATCGGCGAGATCATGGTCCGGCGCCAGTCGGCCTGACCCGAGACGCGGCGGCTGTCCACCCCGGCCAGGCCCGGGGCCGGCCCCGGGGCGGCGACGCCGGGTCGCAGCACCGGGCTGCCGACGTAGTCTTCGCGGGCCAGCGACACCGCCGACCCGCGCAGTCGCAGCCGGCCTCCCAGCACCGGGCCGTCGGGTTCCCAGCGCGCCTCGATCAGCGGCGCGACGATGGGCAGGGCGCCGTCCCGTTCGAATTCATTGAGCGCCGGCGTGACCGGATCGAAACGGACGACGCGGAGGCTCTGCAGGGCGAAGGCCGCGACCGAGACATAGGAGCGGTCGGTCTGGTGCTCGGCGTAGACTTGGCTGATCAGCCGGCGCTGGTCGCCGTAGTAGAGGCCGTTGTCCTGATACGGATCGCGAACGTCGTAGCGGTCGAACAGGGTCTTGTCCGACGTGCGCTCCGCCGTGAAGCCCCAGCGCCACGGACCCTCCGGATCGAACCGCCCATGTCCGAGAAAGAAGCTGCGGCTGGTGCGGTCGCCGAATTTGACGTTGCTTTCGGCGTCGCCGTCGCCGTCGAGGTCGAAGTCGCCGAATTTGCGTTCGTAGGTGTAGCCGCCGCGAAGCACGACGGTTCCGTCGCCGAACCGGCGCCGCCATTGCAGGTTGAGCAGCGGCGCGACCCGGCTGTTGATCTGCGGACTGATCAGCCAGTCCTCCGAGGGTGACACGACCTTCAGATAGGGAATCTCGAGGCTGAGACCGCGGCCCTCGTCATAGCTCGGGATGGGCACGAGAAAGCCCGAGGCGCGCTCGACGGTCGGATCGGGATGGGCGAAATACGGCAGGTAGAAGACCGGCACGCCCCCGACGCGGAACACGGCGTTGCGGTAGAGCACCGCCCGCAGGCCCTCGTCCTGGACCACCTTCTCCGCCTGGATGGCGATGCTGGGCTCCCGATGATTGCCTTCGGCGTCACAGATCGGGCAGGGCGTGAACAGGGCGTAGTTCAGCTCGTTGACGTTCTCGCTGCGACGCACGGCGGTGGCGGCCATCAGGCTGGCCCCGTTGCGGAAGCGGGTGGCGAAATCGACGGCGACGCCGGCCCTCAGGTCCGAGTCGAGCTCGAGGTGGCTGGCGAAGACAACGTTGCCATCTGGATCGACGAATTCGACGCGGTCGTCGGCCGTCGCGACGCCGGCGTTGAGGTCGTAGGTCAGCCGACCGGCGCGCAGGGTCGTGTTGCGGAAACGGGCCAGCACCCGCTCGGTATCGCCGGCGGCCGAGATGATGTCGCCCTCGCGCGAGGTCCGGTCAGCCTCGAGGTAGACGGCGTCCGCGGGCAAGCCGTCGGGGCCGCGCTGGATTTCGCGATCGGCAGCCGGGGTTTGCCGGGCCTGGGCCGCGCCGCTCCACGACACCAGGGCCACGGCGGCGGCGCCGGCCAGCAGCCGGAGGCGCAGGGCTCCTGTTTCGGCGCGGCGATCACGCGGCATGCGGCTCACTCGAGGGACGGCGAAGGACGACGGGCGGGGGCTTCGCTTAGCCGTCTTCGGTATAGAACAGCAAGGTGAAGGCGGCGAGCGCCGTCAGCAAGGGCGGCAGCCACGCGGCCAGCCACGGCGGGATGACCTCGGCCGAGCCGAAGGCCGAGGCGGCCTGGTTGACGAAAAAGAAGCCGAAGCCGAGCACGACGGCCGCCAGGCTCATGCGCGCCAGATCCCCCAGCCGCATCAGGCGCAGCGAGAAGGCTGCGGCGAGAATCGACATGGCCGCGAACATCAGCGGGGTGGCGAGCAGCTGCTGCAGCCGCAGCCGGTACGCCGTGCTGGAAAACCCGGCCGCCTCGACCCGGGCGATCTGGCCCGGAAGCGACCAGAACGATGTCGACTGAGGTCGGGCGAAACGCTCGAAGGCCTCGTCGTCGGCGAGGCTGGAAAGCAGGTCCAGGGTCTCGTATCGCACGGCGCGTTGGCCGATCTGGGCCCCTACCGCGTCGACCAGCCGCCAGCGTCCCGCGCTCAGCGAGGCCGACTGCGCGTCGATACGTTCCCGGAAGGTGCGGTGGCCGTCGCCGTCGGTGGCGTAGATGAAGAAGGTCACGCCCAGCAGCCGCGCATTGGCGCGATCCTGCCGTTCGGCGCGGATGACCATCTGCCGGGTGTCGTCGCCCTCGCGGATCCACACGGCCTCCGACGGCGTCGTCGCGCCCGACAGGCGGGTCCGCTCGCGCTGGAACAATCCGTCGGCCGAGGCCGCCAGCGGGCCGAGCGCGGCGACCGTGACGACGCCGAACAGGAAGGCCGCGCCGGCGGCCGGCAGCACGAACCGCCAGGCCGACAGTCCGGCCGCCCGCATGGCGATCAGCTCGCTGCGGCGGTTCAGGCTGACGAAGGCCGCCAGCGTGCCGAACAGGAAGACGAACGGCATCAGTTGGAGAATGACCTGGGGCGACTTCAACAGCATCAGGCCGAGGATGCGCATCCCCGAAAGGTCCACGTCCGAGCCGAGCCCGCGGGAGATTTCGACGAAATCGATCAGCATGATCAGGGCGGCGATCACGCCGAGGGCGACGGCGAGGGAGCGCGCCTGCTGAACCAGCACATAGCGCTCGATCCGGCCCAGCCGGAGCCGCGACGGCGCGCTCAAGCCAGCCTCGCCTTCAGCCGCTCGAGCGCCGGCCAGACGCGCCGCCGTCGCGGCTTCAGGGCCCGGAACAGCAGGCGCAGGGAGACCGCCGTCGCCGCGAGGGGCAACAGATACTGGAAGACGTTGAGCCAGCCGTTCCAGGCGCTCGCGGCCACGATCCCGTAGCCGACGATGCGGATGATCAGGAAGGCGGCGGCGACGCGGGCGATGCGCAGGCTGTAGCCGGTGCGGCTGAACTGGCCGCCGAGGATCGCCGACAGCGCCATGGCCATGGCCAGCAGGGCGTACAACGGGGCCGACAGCCGGGAATGGGCCTCGGCGCGCAGCTCGCCGGCGGAGCCGACCCGCTCCAGATCGCCGGGCGACGGGTCGAGCAGCTGGGTCAGATAGAGATCCGCCGGCTTGTAGCGGATCGTGTCCGTCACCTCGGAATAGCGTCCGAGCGGCACGTCCTGGCGTCCGAACGACAGGTGTTCGAGCACGCCGCGGCGGGAGTAGCGCTGCCAGGACCCGTCGATCAGGGTCAGGATCGGCTCGCCGTCGATGCGCGAGAACCGGGCCTCGGCCGCGTCCCAGGTCGTCACCCGGTCGTTCTCGGCCTGGTAGATGAAGATGTTCTTCAGCAGGCCGTTCTGCTCAATCTGCTGAACATAGACGGTGAGGCCGTCGGGCCCTTCCACGAACCGGCCCTCCTCGACCAGCAGGGCGGCCATGTCCGTGCGGACCGTGAAGGCCTCGGCCCGGGCCCGCCGCTGCGCCCAGGGCTGCAGCACGGTGGTGACGACGAGGGTCAGCAGGGCCGCGATCACGGCGATGCGGACGGCCGGGCGAATCGCCGACCAGCGGGTCACCCCCGACGCGAAAACAGCGGTCAATTCCTGCTCGCGCTGAAGCCGGGTCAGCGCGACCAGGGCCCCGACGAACAGGCCGATGGGCACGATCACCGCCAGAAGCTGGGGAACCGCCAGCAGGGTCAGCTTGACCATGACCCAGACGCTCTGGCCACGTTCGACGATAACCTCGAGTTGATCGAGGCTCTGGCTGAGGATGCCGATTCCGGCCAGCGCGGCGCACGCTCCGACGACAGGTCGGGCGATCTGTCGGAAAAGATAACCTTGAATCAGCGTCATAAACGGAGGAAATCGCCCGTTGCAGGCGGCGGCTGGAACGCCTCTAATACACACATCCCCGCGCATCGGCGACAGGCGCCGAACGCGACCCCTGTAAGCATGCCCGGGACGCCGGTCCCGGCCGGAGTAGCCTATGAAGATCGAGTTCGTCGCGTCGACCCGCGAAGCCGAGGTGCTGGCCGTCCTGGTCCACGAGGGCCGCACTTTCCAGGGACGGGGCGCCGAGCACGACGCGGCGACGTCAGGCGCCCTGGCCCGGGCCATGGGCGCCGGCCGCTTCACGGGCGGGTCGAACAGCACCCTGGTCGTCCCGGCGCCCGTCGGGATCGACGCCGGCACCGTGGTCCTGACCGGCGCGGGCGAGACGGACAGGTTCGACGACCTGGCCCTGGAGACCGCCGCCGGCGCCGCCTACCAGGCGGTCAAGCTTTCCGGCGCGGCTTCGCTGACCATCGACGCCCGCGACCTGTCCGCCGACCAGGCCGCCCGGGCCGCCTTCGCCGCCCGCCTCGCCGCCTACCGGTTCCTGAAATACCGCACCACGCTGAAGCCGGAGAAGACGCCGTCCATCGAGACGATCAAGGTCGCCGCCGCCGACGTAAAGGCCGCCAAGGCCGCCTACGAGCGGCTGGCCCCGGTGGCGGACGCCGTCGAGTTCTCGCGCGATCTGGTCAGCGAGCCGGCCAATGTCCTCTATCCGGAAGAGTTCGCCCGGCGGGTGAAGGGGCTCGAGAAACTGGGCCTCGAAGTCGAGATCCTCGGCGAGAAGGAGCTCGAAAAGCTCGGCTTCCGCACCCTGCTCGCGGTCGGCCAGGGCAGCGTCCGCGAGAGCCAGGTGGCCATCCTCAAATGGAACGGCGGCCGGAAGGGCGACCAGCCGATCGCCTTCGTCGGCAAGGGCGTCTGTTTCGACACCGGCGGCATCTCCATCAAGCCGGCCGACGGCATGGAGGAGATGAAGTGGGACATGGGCGGCGCCGCCGCCGTGGCCGGACTGATGCACGCGCTGGCGGGCCGCAAGGCCCGGGTCAACGCCGTCGGCGTTCTGGGCCTGGTCGAGAACATGCCCGACGGCGCGGCTCAGCGCCCCGGCGACGTGGTCATGTCGCTGTCCGGCCAGTCGGTCGAGGTGCTCAACACCGACGCCGAGGGCCGCCTCGTTCTGGCCGACTGCCTCTGGTACGCCCAGGCGCGGTTCAAGCCGAAATTCATGCTCGACCTGGCCACGCTGACCGGGGCCATGATCGTGGCCCTCGGCCTCGAATACGCCGGGGTGTTCTCGAACTCGGACGAGCTGGCCAACAACTTCCTCGCCGCCGCGCCCAAGGTCGGCGAAAACGCCTGGCGCATGCCGATCCCGGACGCCTACGAGCGCCACATCGACAGTCCGATCGCCGACGTGAAGAACACCGGCAACGGCCGGGCCGGCGGCTCGATCACCGCCGCCCTGTTCCTGCAGCGCTTCACCAACGGCGTGCCGTGGGCGCACATCGACATCGCCCCCACCGCCTGGATCAAGGAGAGCAAGAATCCGACCGTGCCGGACGGGGCCGTCGGCTGGGGGGTCCGCACCCTCGATCGGATGGTGGCGGACAGCTACGAGGCCTGACGATTTCGACCAGTCCCGGGCGGGCTTCCGGCCCGCCGGGACGACGATTTCGATCCGTTCGACCCGGGACATGCGCGACAATCCTTCGCGACAACCGGGACAATCCGTCGCTATATGCGAGACAATCCCGCGACATCGACCCGGGACATCCGTTACATCCGTCACATCGGCGATCCCGGCGGACGGATCAGCCGCAGCGAAGGCGGACGACGACCTGGCGCCCGGGGTCGATCTCGATGTCGAGGCGCTCGGGGCGCAGGTCCTGGGTGACCGGCTGGCCGGTCTCGAACACCCGCCAGACCGCTCCCGGCGGCGGCGACGGCAGGTCGGCGCGGGCGCGGCCGATCCAGTCCTGGCGTGCGGCGGCGCCGCAGGAGTCGGCCGGGGTCGGCCTGGCCGCCGCGCCGTTCCCGGACGGGGGACCGGCCGGCGCCGCCGCCGGTCCCCCGTCCATCCGGGCCCCGTCCATCCGGGCCCCGTCCATCCGGGCCCCGTCCATCCGGGCCCCGTCCATCCGGGCCCCGTCCGCCGGAACCGCATCCGCCGGGGCCGGCGACGACTCCCGTTCGGCGCAGCCCGCCAGAATCAGCGCCCCGGCCATGGGCGTCAGCGTCCTCAACCGCATTTGATTTCGCGGATCACGCCGCTGGACGCCTGATAAAGGACGTTCATGCGGCGCGGATTGTAATCCATGGTCACGGGGCAGGTGGTGCAGGTGACGCGCCAGACCTCCCCGGCCGGCCGGGGCGGCAGCTCCGACCGGTGGCGGCCGATGAAATCCAGGTACTGGTCGGCCCGGCACGGGGACAGGTCGGCTTCCGGCGCCGGGGCGGCGGCCGGGACGGGGGCGCAGGCCGCGGCCAGGAGGCCGACAGCGGCAAGGCCGGTGAAGCGGACGGTCATGGGCGTCTCCCCTGGCTTCAGCCGCACCGGACCTGCTCGATGATCTCCGTCTGTTCGTTGAAGAAGATGTTCAGACGGTGGGGCGAATAGTCCTCGGTCACCGGGCAGGTGGTGCAGGTGACCCGGCGATTGACGACATCGACCGGAACGGGGATGTCGGTCTTCGGTTTCCCGACCAGCCACTGCAGCTCGCCGGCCCCGCACATGTCGGTGGTGGGACTGACGGCGCGGACCCCGACCGGCTGGGTCATCTGCGCCGCCTCCACGGCCCGGGGCGCGGACGCGTCCGAGGCCGGCGTTTCGCAGCCGGCCAGCGCCAGCACGGCGATCAGGCCGCCTTTTCCCAGCGCCCCTCGGGAGACTGTCTCCAGTAGGCCAGGTTCGCGCCCGCGGCCTTCAGCGTCTTCCAGCGCGCCCGGGCCGAGGCCAGGGCCGCCTCGTCCCTGCCGTCGAAGATGATGAAACATCGATCGAACCCTTTCGTATCGCCAAGCTCTGCGTCGTCCAGGATGAACAGCGCCTGAGCGCCGTTCGGGTTCTCGCCGCCCCGCGTCAGCACGATCGGCTGGCGCGCCGCCTCGGGCCCGGAGTCGCCGCCGTGGGCGAGGAAGCTGTCGTCCCGGTAGGTCCACAGCCGCTCGTCGATGTCCTCGAGCAGCCGTTCGTCGGCGGCGCGGACCAGCGCCCGCCAGCCCCGTTCGCGGGTCTTCTCCAGCAGGCCGGGCAGCACCTGGTCCAGCCTCGAGCGCTCCAGATGGTAGAACCAGATTTCCGGCTTCGGGGTCATGCTGATCACCTTCCCCCCTTGCGGGGGAAGGTGGCTCGCGGAGCGAGACGGATGGGGGGTGTGTTCCCCGGTCTTGGCGGCATGGGCGCGGATCTCATCGAGGACGGTGTTCAGCTTTACAAGAATCGTCTCGTTCGGGAAGCGCAGGATGACGAAGCCTTGGGAGCGAAGCCAGTCGTCCCGCGCCTGATCCTCGGTCTCTCGCAGTACGTGGACGCCGCCGTCGGCTTCGAGCACGAGCTTGAGCGAAGGGCAGCAGCAGTCGGCGACATACGGACCGATGGGCATCTGACGGCGGAAGCGCAGGTTGTCGGTCTGTCGGTCACGGACGAGCGCCCACAGCGCCTTTTCGGCGGTGGTCGGGGTTTTGCGCTGGCGACGCGCAGAGGCGTAGGCGCGGTCGTGGTGGACGGCCATGGGTGGAGCTTAGCCGGGAGCGGCCGGTGCTCACACCCCCCATCCGACCCGCTCCGCGGGCCACCTTCCCCCGCAAGGGGGGAAGGAACGGCGCACCGGTCAGCCCACCTCCGCCAGAGCTTCCTCGGCCTGCATCCAGGCGGCTTCCGCCGCGTCGAGGTCGGCCTGGGTTTTGGTCCGGGCGCGGGTCAGGCCCTCGAGGGCCCTGGGGTTGCCGATCGAGGCGTTGGCGATGTCGTCGTCGAGGCGGGCCAGTTCGGTGGTCAGGGCGAGGACGCGCTCCTCGGCCTTCCGTACGGCGTAGCGCAGGGTCGAGGGCGACGGGCCGGACTTCTTCTTGTTGGCCCTATCGCTCGCGCCGCGGGCGCCCGCTGCCTGAGGGGCGTTTCCGGCGGCTTCTTCCTTGATCTGGCTCGGCCGCACCGCCGCCTGTTTGGCGCGGTCGAGGACGAAGCGGGCATAGTCGTCCATGTCGCCGTCCCAGGGCTTGACCGTGCCGTCGGCGGCCAGCCACAG